>JACAEC010000090.1 GCA_013389055.1 Hydrogenophilaceae bacterium | reverse complement strand
GGGTTGGTAGGTGTTGAGCGCCACCTCGTTGTAGGTGGCGTAGCTGGCGATGATCAGCACGTCGCCCACCGCCGCCTTGCGCGCTGCCGCGCCGTTCACCGAGATCATGCCGCTGCCGCGGCGGCCGCGGATGGCGTAGGTGGAGAAGCGCTCGCCGTTGTTGACGTTGTAGATCTCGATGCGCTCGTATTCCCGGACGTCGGCTGCTTCCAGCAGCGCCTCATCGATGGCGCAGGAGCCTTCGTACTCCAGTTCCGAAGCGGTCACGCGTACGCGGTGCAGCTTGGATTTGAGCAAAGTCCGTTGCATGGGGCGGCTAATCTGTTGAAAGGGCAGCAATTATACCCCTAGACGGGGTTCAGGCCTACCTCGACATTGTCGATCAGCCGGGTACTGCCCAAGCGGGCTGCGGCCAGGGCGACCAGGGCGGTCTCGCCCGGCTGCGGCGGCAGCAGCGTAGCTTGGCTGCGTACCGAGACGTAGTCGACGGCCCAACCATGCCGGCCCAACTCGGCGGCAGCCTCGGCCTCGATGGCGGCGAGGTCGCGACGGCCAGCGGCCAATTCGGCGGCGACGGCGCGCAAGGTGGCATACAGGCGCGGCGCCTCGGCCCGCTCCGCCGGTGAGAGATAACCGTTGCGCGAGGACAGGGCGAGGCCGTCCTCGTCCCGAATCGTCTCCCCCGCCAAGACCTCGATGGGCAGATTGAACTGGCGCACCAGGCCCTTGAGGATGAACAGCTGCTGGTAGTCCTTCTTGCCGAAGGCGGCATAGCGGGGTCGCACCATGTTGAACAGTTTCAACACCACCGTGGCCACGCCCTGAAAATGGCCCGGCCGCTGGGCGCCGCAGAGCTCGTCGGCCAGCGGCGGCACGACCTGATAGGTCTGCGGCTCGGGATACATCTCGGCGAGGTCGGGCGCGAATACGATGTCGGCGCCGGTGGCCGCCAGCTTCTCGCAGTCCGCCGCCAGGGTGCGGGGATAGCGTTCGAAGTCCTCGCCGGCGCCGAATTGCAGGGGATTGACGAAGATGCTTGCCACCACGGGCCGGCCCGCCTGCCGGGCCTGCTCGACCAGGGCGACGTGGCCGCGATGCAGATTGCCCATGGTCGGCACGAAGGCGGTGTCCTCGGCGTCGGCGAGCGCCGCGCGCAGCTCGGCGACGCGGTGGATGAGTCGCATTAGAACTGCTGTTCCGGGCCCGGGAAGCGGCCGCTCTTCACGGCCTCGACATAGGCGCGGACGGCGGCCTCGATGCTGGCGGCGCCGGGCATGAAGTTCTTGGCGAAGCGCGGCGGCTTCTCGGTGAGCCCGAGCACGTCGTGCAGGACCAGGACCTGGCCGGAGCATGCACTGCCGGCGCCGATGCCGATGGTCGGAATGGCGAGGATGCGGGTTACTTCCGCGGCCAAGCTGGCCGGGATCGATTCCATCAGCAGGATCTGGGCGCCGGCAGCTTGGAGGGCCTGGGCATCCTGCAACAACTGCGCAGCGGCGGCCTCATCGCGGGCCTGGGCCCGATAGCCGGTGACATTGACCGACTGCGGCAGCAGGCCGACATGGGCGCAGACCGGGATGCCGCGCTGGACCAGGAAGGCGACGGTGTCGGCCATGACCGCGCCGCCTTCCAGCTTCACCATGTTGGCGCCGGCCGCCATCAGGCGGGCGGCGGCGGCGAAGGCCTGTTGGGGGCTCGCCTGGTAGCTGCCGAAGGGCAGGTCGGCCATGATGAAGGCGCCGGACCCATCCGCCTGGGCGGTGCCGCGGGCGACCGCCTCGGTGTGGTAGCTCATGTCCTCCAGGCTGACGGCCAGCGTGGTTGCCCGGCCCTGCACGGTCATGCCCAGCGAATCGCCGACCAGCAGGATGTCGACGCCGGCGCGCGTGAGCGCGCGGGCGAAGCTCGCGTCGTAGCAGGTCAGCGCGACCAGCTTCTCGCCCTTGGCCAGCTTGGTCAGCAATTGCGGCAGATACATCATGCCCCCCGATTGAAGAACTCGCGCGCGCCGCGCATCTCGCTGATCCGCTGGAACAGCAGTTCGAAATCCTCGTCGCTATCGGCGAAGTTGAGCCGTTCGCTGTTGACGATGAGCAGCGGCGCTGCGTCGTAATGATAGAAGAATTCGGTATAGAGCCGGGCAAGTTCCGTCAGGTAGTGTTCACCCATGCCCTGCTCATAGGGCAGGCCGCGCCGGCGCACGCGCTGGACCAGAGTGGCCGGCGAGGCTTGCAAGTAGATGACCAGGTCGGGTGTCGGCGTTTGCGGCTGCAGATCCTGGTAGAGCTTCTGGTAGAGGCGGAACTCGGCCTCTTCCAGATTGAGCCGGGCGAACAGCATGTCCTTGTCGATCAGATAGTCGGACACGGTGGCGCCGGCGAACAGGTCGCCCTGCGACAACTGTCGGCACTGCTCGGTGCGCGAAAGCAGGAAGAACAACTGGGCAGCCAGGGCGAAGCGGCGCTTGTCTTCATAGAAGCGGGCGAGGAAGGGATTTTCCGCGGCCTGCTCCAGGATCAAGTCGGCTTGGATGCGTGCGGCCAGGCGGCGGGCCAGGCTGGTCTTGCCCACGCCGATGGGGCCTTCCACCACGATGTAGCGCAGGCTTTCCGGCAGCATCAGTTCGACTGGGCCGCCTGGCCTGGGCTGGGCAGCGCTTGCAGGCCGCTGGTGTCGATGCCGCGAATCTCGGCGGCGGGGCCGATGCCGGGGATGCGGCAGTCCGGTGCGATCTCCAGCAACGGCAGCAGGACGAAGCCGCGTTCGTGCATGCGCGGGTGCGGCAGGGTCAGCCCCGGCTCATGCATGACCAGGCCGTCGTAGAGCAGCAGGTCGAGGTCCAGCGTGCGCGGGGCATTGCGGAACTCACGCCGGCGGCCATGGCGCTGTTCGATTTCCAGCAGGCATTCCAGCAGGGTACGCGGCGACAGGCCGGTCTCGATCTGGGCCACCGCATTGATGAAGTCGGGCTGGTCGGTATAGCCCACCGGTTTGGTCAGATAGAGCGAGGAGCGGGCGACCAGGCGGGTCTCCGGCAGGCGGGCCAGCTCGGGCAAGGCGCGCTCGACCTGGCTGGCCGGGTCCTCGAGGTTGGCGCCCAGGGCGACGAAGGCCTGTACCGGCTTAGGCAAGGTGGGGAGTCCCTTCGCTGCCGCCTTTGCGCGGGCTGCGCCGACGCCGGCGGCGCTTGGCCTCGCCGGCCTTGGCCGGTTGCAGCATGCCGGACCGCTCGGTCTCGTCGGCATCCTGGAAGCGGGTCCACCAATCGGCCAGCTCCTGGGCGGCATCGCCGCCCTTGGCGCGGATCAAGAGGAAGTCGTAGCCGGCGCGGAAGCGCGGGTGCGTGAGCAGGCGATAGGGGCGGGCGCCGCTGCGCTGCTCGAAGCGCGGCTGCAGCGACCAGATCTCTTTAATGGTGCCGTCGAAGCGGCGGGGGAAGGCCAGAGTGTCGCGTTGCTGTTCCAGCACCTGATCCATGGCGGTGAACAGGGCGGCCGCGGCGGGTTCGCCCTGGTCTTGCAGGCGCTGCCAGGCCATGTTCATGTCGAACCAGAGCAGGCAGGCGATCAGGAAGGCGGGCGAGGCCGATTGCTCGTTGCGCACCCGCTCGTCGGTGTCGTGCAGGGCGGCATGCAGGAAGGGTTGGCGCTTGGGGTCGTCGAGGATGGCATCGAGCATGGGGAAGATGCCGTGATGCAGACCCTCCGCCCGCAACTGGCGCACCCCGCGTTCGGCGTGACCGGAGAGCAAGAGCTTGATCATCTCGTCGAACAGGCGCGCCGACGGGATGCGTTCCAAGAGCGGCGCCAGCTTGGCGATCGGCGCGCGCGTGGCGACGTCGATGTGGAAGTCGAGCTTGGCGGCGAAGCGGGCGGCCCGCAGCATGCGCACCGGGTCTTCCCGGTAGCGGGTTTCCGGGTCGCCGATCATGCGCAGGATGCGCTTCTTGGCGTCACTGACGCCGCCGTGGTTGTCCCAGATCTCTTCCCGTTCCGGATCGTAGTAGAGGGCGTTGACCGTGAAGTCGCGGCGGGCGGCATCCTCCGTCTGGCTGCCGAAGACGTTGTCGCGCAGGATCAGGCCATCCTCGGCGGTGACCCGGTCCTCGTCTTCCTCGGGGCTGTCCTGGCTGGCGCGGAAGGTGGTGACCTCGATGGTGTCGGCGCCGCAATAGACATGGACGATCTGGAAGCGGCGGCCGATGACGCGCGAGCGGCGGAAGCACTGGCGCACTTCGTCCGGCGTGGCATCGGTGGCGATGTCGAAATCCTTGGGTTCGCGGCCGATCAACAGGTCGCGCACGGCGCCGCCGACGACGAAGGCGGCATAGCCCGCATCATTCAGGGTGCGAGTAACCTTGAGGGCGCAGGGATGGATCTGCTCCCGGCGGATGCCGTGACGGGCGAGGGGCAGGATGGTCGGGGTGTTGGCATCGCCACCGCCGAAGACTTTTCGGATCAGTCGCCGGATCATTCGCAGGCAGCCAGAGGTCGGCAGAAAGTAAGGGAAAACAGGCGCATGGCGCGGGTGTAATGCATGGAATTGCGCATTATACACGTCGCTGTGGCCTTGCCGGCTTGCCCGGCAACCCTGGCGCCAGTACAGTTATGAAGTTCATAACCCGTAAGGAATCGCCAGTGTTAGCCCTTATCGAAGCCGCAGGCTGGCCCATCTGGCCGCTGATCATCGCCTCCATCATCGCCCTGGCCATCATTTTCGAACGTTTTTACACCCTGCGCCGCAACCAGATCGTGCCGCCCCAATTGCTGGAGCAGACCCTGGAGACCTTGCGTCGACAAGGGGTGACGCCCGAGGTGCAGCGCGTCCTGACCGAGAATTCGCCGATGGGCCGCATCTTCGCCGCCGGCCTGAAGAACCTCGGCAGCAGTCGCGATGTGATGAAGGAATCGTTGGAGGAGGCCGGCCGTGCCGTCGCCCACGATCTGGAGCGCTATTTGACCTCGCTCGGCACCATCGCGGCGGTGGCGCCGCTGCTGGGCCTGCTCGGCACCGTGGTCGGCATGGTCGAGATCTTCGGTTCCCAGTCGCCCACCGGCAGCAATCCGGCGGTGCTGGCCCACGGCATCTCGGTCGCCCTCTACAACACCGCCTTCGGCCTGATCGTCGCCATTCCCAGCCTGATCTTCCATCGCTTCTTCCGCGGCAAGGTCGAGGCCCTGCTGGTCGAGATGGAGCAGGAGGCGATCAAGCTGGTCGAAATCGTCCACGGCGAACGCAAATGAACTTCCAGCGCGGCCACCATCGGGAAAATCCCGAGATCAACCTGATCCCGCTGATCGACGTGCTCTTGGTCATCCTGATCTTCCTCATGGTGACCACCACCTATGCCCGCTTCTCCGAGTTGCAGATCAATCTGCCGCAGGCGGTGGGCGACACGGCCAAGGAGCAGCCGGCCCAGATCAACGTCAATGTCGATGCCGCCGGCAACTATGTGATCAATAACGCCAAGGTCGCCTTCGCCGGCGTCGAGGGCCTGTCCGCCGCGCTGACCCAGGCCGCTGCCGGGGCCAAGGAGCCGGTGGTGGTGATCAGCGCCGATGCCAACGCCAGCCACCAGTCGGTCATCCATGTCATGGACGCCGCCCGACGGGCAGGCTATGGCCGGGTGACCTTTGTCACCCAAACCTCGGCGAACGAATAGCGGTGGAGCGGCTGGTCCGCTGCTGGTATCG
>JACAEC010000050.1 GCA_013389055.1 Hydrogenophilaceae bacterium | reverse complement strand
GATGTGCCCCCCTCCGGGACGGCCCGGCCCTCACCATCCAGATGGGGGAGACGCGCCAGGCCAGGCTGCTGGAAAACGGCACCGAGCGCACCCGCACCAGCTGGCTGCTGGACGCGGATACCATCGAACGCGCCTTCAGCAGCGGTTGCAGCAATACTGCCTCCAACCAGGATTTCTACACCCCCAACCTGACCTGGAACAATTGCGGCCAGGGGCCCTGGTCCAGCGGCAAGGCGGAAGACATGCGGGTGAAGGGCAAGCTTTGGCCCTTCAAGGTGGGCAATGAGGTGCACTACCAGTGGAAGTCCACCAATGGCGCCGGCCAGACCAACCCCCGGGCCTTCCGTTCCTGCGAGGTCACCGACACGGTGATGGCGGAGGCGGCCGGCAAGTCCTACCCCGCCTACCGGGTGGACTGCTCGGAACACAACAACCGCAAGTGGGTGTACTTCTACGCCCCGGGGGTGGATGAAACCGTGCGCATCGAGGACCACCACCCCAAAAGTGGCCTGCGGGTCATCGAGTTCGTGGAACGCATCCAGTAACGCCAGGCTCCGGGGCGTTAAGCGGATGGGCGTGATGCCGAGGATGCTGGACGTCTTGTCCATGATCCGGGGGTAACTGCGGTGTAGCCCCGATCCCCATGGCAGTTTCCAGGGCTTGGGGACACCGCGGCCTGGCCGGCGGCCGGGCCGGTCTCAGCCGGGTTTGCCGTCCGCCCGGGGGCGCCAGGTGAGGGGGGCGTATTTCCAGGCCCAGGCGCCGAAGGCCGCCAGCCACATCAGGCCGGAGAGGGGCACCAGCGAGGTGCCCAGGGCGCCGGGCAGGGGCAGCAGGTCCGGCAGCATGCGCACCAGGGCCGCCCCCTGCACCAGCCAGAACAGCCCCCAGGTGACGCCGTCCGCCACCAGGGGACGGCCGGAATGGCCCAGGCTCACCCGGGAGGCCATGCCCACCAGCAAGGCGCCGAAGAAGCCGATGCCCAGGGCGTGCAGGGGGCCGTAGCCGCCGGTCCAGTCCCAGTTGAACCAGAGCCCCAAGGCGCCGAGTGCCGACAGGCCGAAGGCCAGGGTGGCCCAGACGAAGGCGATGTGCAGCATGGCCAGGAGGCGCACGTGCAGGCTGCGGGTGATGCCCCAGCGCGCGGTGAACCAGAGGGCGATGGCGGCCAGGGGCAGGTCGGTCAACCAGGTCAGCGGGGTCTGCCCGGCTGTCTCCAGCAGGGCATGGCCGAGGCTGGCGGCGAGCATGGCCCAGAGCAGGCCGTAGGGTCGCACCATCATGTAGTTGGTCACGACGCGGCTGGTGAACCAGGGGATCATGCGATGGCAGACGGTGAGGAACACCGGTACCAGGAAGGCCCAGACGGCCAGGGCTTCGGCCAAGATCAGCAAGACCGCTTGCTCGCTGTGCAGCCAGCCGAGATAAGCCAGGTCGCCGATCAGGCCGGCCGATATCGCCAGCCAGATGGCCCAGGCATGCTTGCGGTCGTCCACCGTGGCATTGACCAGGCTGCGCCAGAGGGCGGCCAGCGCCATCGCCATGCCCAGGGCGTGCAGGGCGACGGCAGTGGCCGCCAGCGGCAGGTGGTAGATGCCGGCATAGAACAGCGCCGCGCCTGCACTCAACAACAGGAAACTCCAGACATAGGCGGTCGGCGCGATCTTCGGCCCGTTCAACCAGTTGGGCACGGCGGTGAAGGCGAAGCCGAAGATGAAAAAGGGGAAGAAGCCGTAGAGCATCAGCCAGGCGTGGGCCGGCGCCGGCGGCAGGGCCGAGACCGGCAGGGCGAGCGCGCCCAGGCCGGATTCCAACTCCAGCAGCCACCAGAGCATGATCGCCACGCCCTGCAACGCGCCGGGCAGGAACATCACCCGGTGCGGGGCGGCGCTGAAGCTTTTCCACAGTGTGGTCATGGGCATTCCTTGAACAGGCTCCATGCTAATGTGCCCAATGCGTGCCGGCCTTGATGCGGGTCAATGATCGAAGCCGGCGGGCGGGATATGGTTAGGGCCCTGAGGCATTTTTCGTTGGAGTATGTCATGCACCATGTTCACCTGCACTTGTCGCCCGACGCCGTCTATCCCTTCGACGCCCGCGGCATCGCCAAGCGCTTCCGCCATGCCGCGATCTTCGGCGCGCTGGACGCCCTGACCCCGGGCGAGCGCATGCGCTTCGTCAACGACCACAACCCCATCCCCCTGCTGCAGCAGATGCAGGCCCGCTACGGCGACCAGGTCGAAGTGAAGTACCTGGAGCAGGGCCCGCAAGGCGTGGTGATCGACTTCATCAAGTCCTGAGGGCGTCCAATCCTGCCAGACGCTCCATGCTGATCGGCCTGCTCGCCGCCACCCTGGCGCTGCTCGCCGCCGCCCTGGCCCTGCCTCGGGCGCTGGTGGCGCCGTCGGCGTTCTGGGCGCACCTGGTGCTGGCGATGGGGGTGATGAGCCTGATCATCGCCGCCATGCAGCACTTCGTGCCGGTGCTCAGCCGCAGCCAGGGCGTCTCGCCGCTCATGGCGCGGCTGCCTGTGCTCATGTTCGGCGCCGGCGCCCTGGCCTGTCTGGCCCTGCTCGGCGCCGTGCCTTATGTCGCCATCAGCGCGGCGGCGGCCCTGGCGCTCGCCGGCCTCGGCTTCATGCTCGGCTGGGTGCTGGCCAAGGGCCGCCAGGCCGTGGGCCGGCCGCATCCCGGGCTCAATTGGTACGTCGCCGCCCTCGGCTGCCTGGCCGCCGGGCTTGTCGCGGCGCTGCTGATCCCGCTCTGGCCCGAGCAGCATGCCCTGCTGCGCGGCTTCCACCTCAACATCAATCTCTACGGCTTCGTCGGCCTCACCGCGGTCGGCACCCTGCAGGTGCTGCTGCCCACGGCCGCCGGCAGCCCGGACATCGGCGTCGCAGCAAGGTTGCAGGCCGACCTCAAATGGGCCCTGGCCGGCAGCCTCGGCCTGGCCGTGGGCCACGCCGGGGGCTGGACCTGGCTCGCCGCCCTCGGCGCCGCCGGCTGGGCTTGGCCCTTGGCGCGGATGCTCGCCGCCTGGTGGCAAGGTTATCGCGCACGCATCTTCGCCTGGCACGGCGCCTCGCCGGTGCTGGCCGCCGCCGCCCTCGGCCTCATCAGTGCCATCGCCGGCAGCGTGAGCGGGCGCGAGGCCTTGGGTCCGTTGACCATCCTCCTGCCCGGCTTCCTTTTCCCCCTGGTGGTCGGCGCCGCCAGCCAGTTGGCCCCGGTCTTTCTCCGGCCCGGCGTGGCCACCGACTGGCACGTGCGTTCGCGTGCGACCTTGGGCCGCTGGTCCGGCCTGCGCGCACTGCTGTTTCTCAGCGCCGCTTGGCTGCCGCTGCTAGGCTACAAATGTTCCGGCATTCCGGCCTTCATCGCCTTGCTCTGGTTCCTCATCGTCTTCGTCATCTGGTTGTTTAGAGACTGATCGTGGCCCTTTCCGACGTAGTGCACACCTTCGGTCAATGGCTGCTCGCCAAGCACGGCGAGCGGGTGCACAAGATCGCGCTCGACGCCGGTTTCACCTGCCCCAACCGCGACGGCGCCAAGGGCATCGGCGGCTGCACCTTCTGCAACAACGCCTCGTTCAGCCCGAATGCGCCTGCCGAAGAGACCGGCGGCTGCGGCACGAGCATCCTGCCGGTACGGCGCGGCCGGTCGGCCCGGCCGCTGGCCGAGCAACTCGACGCCGGCCGCGAAGGCATCGCCCGGCGCACCCGCGCCAACAAATACCTGGCCTATTTCCAGGCCTATACCAACACCTATGCCGATGTCGAACAGTTGAAGGCGCTGTACGACCAGGCCCTGGCCGTGCCCGGCATGATCGGCATCTCGGTCGGCACCCGGCCCGATTGCGTGCCGAATGCGGTGCTCGATTTGCTGGCCAATTATCGACAAGAAGGTCTTGAAGTCATTCTGGAATTGGGCTTACAGTCGGCCTTCGACGAGAGCCTGGCCCGGGTCAACCGCGGCCACGGTCTCAAGGAATACATCGATACCTGCCGGGCAGCGCGCGCGCGCGGCATCCCGGTCTGCACCCACCTGATCCTGGGCCTGCCCGGCGAAGACGAGCGGCATTACCAGCGGAGCTTGGACATCGTGCTCGACATCGGCACCGACGGCCTCAAGCTGCACCCCCTGCACGTGGTGAAGGGGACGCAGCTGGCCAACGAATGGCGGCGCGGCGACTACGCGCCGCTGGCGCTTGCCGACTACGTGCGCGCCGCCGCCGACCTGATCGAGCGCACGCCCTGGGACGTGGTCTATCACCGCATCACCGGCACCGCGCCGGCCCGGCTGCTGCTGACCCCGCGCTGGTGCGCGAGCAAATGGCCGGTGGTCAACGCCATCGTGACTGAGCTCGAACGCCGTGGCAGCCGGCAAGGCGCCAAGGCGGCAAGCCCGCGAGAGGTTTTGCATGTCTGCCCGGCTTGAACTCATCTGCCCGGCCGGCAGCTTGCCGGCGCTCAAGGCCGCCGTCGACCAGGGCGCCGACGGCGTCTACTTGGGCTTCAAGAACAACACCAATGCGCGCAACTTCAGCGGCCTCAATTTCGACGACGCCGCCATCGTAGCCGGCGTCGACTACGCCCACGCCAAAGGGCGCAAGGCGCTGCTCGCGCTCAACACCTATCCCCAGCCGGGCGAGGTGGCGCGCTGGCAGCAGGCGGTCGACCGCGCCGCGGAACTCGGCATGGATGCGGTGATCCTGGCCGACCCCGGGCTCATGGCCTATGCCGCCAAGCGCCATCCCGACCTGCGCCTGCACCTCTCGGTCCAGGGCTCGGCCACCAGCTACGAGGCGATCAACTTCTACCGCGAGCGCTTCAACATCCAGCGCGCCGTGCTGCCGCGGGTGCTGTCGCTGGCCCAGGTCGAGGCGGTGGCGAGCAACACCGAAGTGGAGCTGGAGCTGTTCGGCTTCGGCGGCCTCTGCGTCATGGTCGAGGGCCGCTGCCTGCTGTCGTCCTACGCCACCGGCGACTCGCCCAACACCTGCGGGGTCTGTTCGCCCGCCCATGCGGTGCGCTGGCAGCAGACGCCCAAGGGCATGGAGTCGCGGCTGAACGGGGTGCTGATCGACCGCTACGCCGACGCGGAGAAGGCGGGCTATCCCACGCTGTGCAAAGGCCGCTTCGAGGTGCAGGGCGAGACCTACTACGCGCTGGAGGAGCCGGCCAGCCTCAACACCCTGGAGATGCTGCCGGAGATGGCCAGGCTCGGCATCGCCGCGATCAAGATCGAGGGCCGCCAGCGCAGCCCGGCCTATGTCGCCCAGGTCACGCAGGTTTGGCGTGCGGCCATCGACGCGGTCAAGCGCGCGCCGGAGAGCTTCGCCGTGGCACCGGCCTGGTACGGCCAGCTCGACAAGGTGTCCGAGGGCAGCATGCATACCCTCGGCGCGTATTACAGACCTTGGAAATAAAATGAAGCTCTCGCTCGGTCCCTTGCTCTATTACTGGTCGCGCGAAGACACCTTCGCCTTCTACCAGGCCGCTGCTGATTGGCCGGTCGACAGCGTCTATCTGGGCGAGACCGTCTGCTCGCGCCGCCACACCCTGCGCCTGCCCGACTGGTTCGACCTGGCCGACCGGCTCGCTGCCGCCGGCAAGGAGGTGGTGCTGTCCAGCCAGGCCTTGATCGAGTCGGAGTCCGACTTGAAGAGCCTGCGCAAGATCGCCCGCAACGGCAAGTTCCTGGTCGAGGCCAACGACTTCGGCGCCGTGCGCCTGCTGGCCGAAGCCGGCGTGCCTTTCGTCGCCGGGCCGACGCTCAACGCCTACAACCCGGACACCTTAGGCCTGCTGCATGAGCTGGGCGCCGTGCGCTGGGTGCCGCCGGTGGAGATGCCGGCCAAGATGCTCGCGGCCATGCCGGTGCCGGCGGGCATGGCGACCGAGTTCTTCGCCTATGGCCGCTTACCTTTGGCCTTCTCGGCCCGCTGCTTCACCGCCCGCCACTACAACCTGCAGAAGGACGACTGCCAGTTCAAGTGCCTGGACCATCCGGACGGCCTGACCCTGCGCACCCGCGAGGGCGAGGCCTTCCTCACCATGAACGGCATCCAGACCCAGTCGGCCCGGGTCTACAGCCTGGCCCACCGGCTCGACGAACTGCGCGCGGCGGGCGTGACCATGCTGCGGCTGTCGCCCCAGTCCCAGCGCATGGAACACGTGGTCGCGGTCTTCCGCGAATTGATCGAAGGTAGACTCGCCCCGGCCGAGGCGTCGGCCCGCCTGGCCCGGCTGATGCCGGGCGAGCCCTGCGACGGCTATTGGCTGGGCCAGGCCGGCCTGGACTGGCAGCCCGAGCGTGCCGCCGCCTTATCGACTTGAGAGGAGAAGCGCATGTCCCTGCCCACGATCCCCCAACCTCTGGCCCGCGTGGTCGGCGCCTTGCCGGCCTTTCCCGTCGCCTTCGCCTTCAGCGCCGCCGGCAACTTGGCGGCCTGGCCGACCCTGCGCGAACTCGATTGGTCCGAGGTGCAGGGCCGCCGCTTCTGCGTGCGGGTGCGCGACCTGGGCTTGCGGTTTCATTTCAGCGTCGGCCCGCGCGGCTTCGTGCCCGAGGTGGCGACGGGCGCCGACGTCACCTTCACCGCCACGGCGGAAGACTTCGCCCGCCTCGCCCTGCGCCTGGAAGACCCGGACACCCTGTTCTTCAACCGCCGCTTGCTGATCGAGGGCGACACCGATCTGGGCCTGCGGGTGAAGAACATGCTCGACGGGGTGGAGCTGGAGACCCTGGCGCAAGGCCTGCCGCTCGGCCTCGGCCGCCTGCTGCTGTCGCTGCGCGAGCGTGCCTTGCAGGCGGCTGAGCCAATCGCCCATTAGTTTTGTGACACCGTTAACTTTTTTGGAGAGTTGAGCTATCCCCACCCCAACCCACCCCACAAGTGCACCCTAAAGGGCATAAAGGGAGGGTGTGCTCCTCCCCCATTTATGGGGGAGGCAGGGAGGGGGAGGTTTATTTCAGGCCAGCCGGCCGCCATACTGGCCGAACAGCCGTTTGGCCCGGCGCAGGTTCTGCCACTGCACCCAGCCGCTGGCCGCCAGCAGCAAGAGCCCCGGTGCGGCCAGCCAGGCCGGCAGGAAAGGCGCGGGCAAGAGCAGCAGCACCCCGATGACATGCAGCCGCAGGTGGCGCAGCGCCAGCGTCTCGGGCATGAAATCCTTCATGTTGGGAATGGTCCCGGCCTTGGCCTGGGTTTGCGCCTGCAGGTGGAACCAGGCGAGGAAGGGCACGATCTTGTAGAGCATGCCGGCCACCACCGAGACCGCGAAGCCGAGCAGGAAGACGATGCCCAGCAACACCTGCAGGCCATCGCGCCAGGCCTCGGGGCCGGCGAGGGCGAGCGGCGCGAGGCCGACGCAGACCAGCAAGGCGGCCATGGCGAAGCGCCAGAAGTGCAGGGTGACGTCGGGTAGCTTGCGCCGGCGCCGGCGCTGGAGCTGCAAGGTGGCCACGGCATACCAGGCCGTGGTGGCGCCGGCGAGCAGCCAGGCCGCCCATTCCATCGCCGTCGCCGCCGAGGCCGGCAGCAGCAGGGCCAGCGCGTGCAAGACCAGGGCACCAAGCAAGAGCCAGGTCAGCCAGCGCATCAGGCCGTCGGGGTAGGGCGGGGTCAGTTGCAGCATGGGCACCACGTGATAGGCCACGCCCGCGACCAGGATCAGCACCCAGCCGAGCAGGCCCCAGGCCGCGTGCAGATGGGTGAGGGCCTGCATCTCGACCAGCGGCCAGGCGCCGCTCAGGCCGCCGCCCAGATAGAGGCCGAGGCCGAAGGTCACCAGCAGGGCCAGCCAGGCCTGGCGGATGGGTTGCAGGATCATGTTGGCGGCGCGGGCGTGGATCAGGCTGACCGCTGTCGCCGCGAGAAAGACGCCGAGGCCGACGGCCAGCACCGCCAGCGCGGCCTGGATCAGCCAGGGCTCGCTCCGCCACAGGCCGATGGCGAGCAGCAGGCCGCCCAGGGTCAGCCCGGCGTGGCCGATGCCGGCTACGTTCATGGCCGCCGGCACCGGCGAGCCGATCACCACCGGCAGCATCTGCAACAGCGAACCGACCATGACCTGGCCGAGATAGCCCAGGGTGACGAGGTGGGTGAGGCCGAGTGCGGCCGGGCTCCAGCGGCTGCTCAGCCAGTCGCCGGCGAGGGGAATGGCCGCGATGGCGGCCAGCATCAGGAACAGCGGCGCGGTCAGGAAGAAGCGCAACGGCGCAGAAAAGGGCGGCGCCTGTTGGTAGTCGAGGCCGGCTTGGGCGATGGTCGAGTCCTCTTCTCGGTCAGTTCTCGTTGCCCGGTTCGAAGATCATGACCTCGTAGCAGTGGTCTTCGATCGGCGTGGTGCGATGGGTGAGCCCTAACTGTTTGAGCATGTTGTATAGCGGCAGGGGCTCGCGGTGGATCAGGAAACGGATGCGCTGGCCCGGCTCCATGCGGCCGATGGCATCCATCGCCTTTTCCATCGGCTCGGGCGGGTCCAGCCAGCGGGCGTCGACCTCGATGTCAGGCTTCATGCCTTGGCGTGCAGCGCTTCGTCCAGTTGCTCGATCAGGCCGGCATCGCCGCCCAGGGCACGGTCGGTCATCGGGTAGAGGATCTGCTCCTCCTTCATGTTGTGCTGGCGCATGAGCATGAGCAGGGTCTCCGACAGGCCGAGATAGGCGGTGTCGTTCCGCCGCTCGACCGCCGCCTGCATCTGCTCCATCAGCTCGCGCATCTGGGCATGTTCCCCGCGCATCACCTGGGTCGGGCCGCCGCTCATGCCGGTGCGGGCCTCGAAGGTGGGGAACAGGGTGTTCTCTTCGGCGCCCAGGTGGCGCTCCATCGCCGCCCGGAATTCGGTGAAACGGCTGACGGCATCCGGCCAGGCCTTGCCGGCGACCAGGTTCTCGGCCTCGGCGAACAGCTCGTCGCAGGCGCTGTGGTCTTGGGATAGCAAGTCGGTGATCTGGGACATGACACAACCTCTCTCGTTAACTCTGGATATTTTTTGGCTATTGTTCCGCGCCGCTCGTCCGGCTTCCTTGATCAAGCTCAATGAATCTTGAATGAAGCGGGCGGAAACTGGCGGTCTTGTTTTTCGAGGACCGCAACCATGTCTTTCCCCGCTTTTTTCAAGGAAGTCCGCGCCATCCGCCTGGCCGACCCCTTGGCCGCCGTGTTGGGTGCGGCCGAGGCCGGCGAAATGGAATACCGCTATGAGGACGCGGTGAAGCTGGCCGGCCATTCCTGCCCCACCGTGGCCGGCGCCTACCTGATGACGCTCAAGGCCCTGGACTATCTCTACCCGGACCGGCTGCCCGAGCGCGGCGGGGTGAAGGTCGCCCTGCGCGAGGCCCAAACCGCCGGCACCACCGGCGTCACCGCCGCCGTGGCCGGGCTCATCACCGGCGCGGCCGGCGAGGGCGGCTTCAAGGGCTTGGGCGGCCGCTTCGGCCGCCGCGGCCTGCTCGATTTCGGCGTGGCCATGCAGGGTGAGCTGCGCTTCAGCCGGGCCGACACCGGCGCCGCGGTCGAGGCGGCCTACCATCCCGAGATCGTGCCGCCCGACCCGGCCATGCAGCCGCTCATGGCCCGGCTGATGAGCGGCGAGGCCAATGCCGACGAACGCCTGGAGTTCGGCCGGCTCTGGCAGCTGCGGGTCAAGCGCATCCTGATCGACCATATCGACGACCCGGATTTAATTGTTCTGAGCTAGGGGTTCCGAGCCATATCCCCACCCCAGCCCTCCCTATATATGGGGAGGGAGAATACCCCTCCCCCTCTTGTGTGCCCTGAAGGGTATGAAGGGGAGGCGGGGAGGGGGAATTCAGGTGGTGGTGCCAAGTACCCGCTTTCATGGGGTGTGCGTGATAAACTGGGCCACGCAAGCCCGGTCGTTCCCATGTCCCTCATCCGTCTTCTCCCCGATCTGCTCATCTCCCAAATCGCCGCCGGCGAGGTGGTCGAGCGTCCGGCCTCGGCACTGAAAGAGCTGTTGGAAAACAGCATGGATGCCGGCGCGACCGACATTCGGGTCGACCTGGAAGAGGGCGGCATCAAGACCATCCGCGTCGCCGACGACGGCGCCGGCATCGCCCGCGACGACCTGCCGCTGGCCCTGGCCCGCCACGCCACCAGCAAGATCGAAAGCCTGGACGACCTGGAGCGGGTGGCGAGTTTGGGTTTTCGCGGCGAGGCCCTGGCCAGCATCGCCTCGGTCGCCCGCGTCGCCATCGTCAGCATCGCGCAGGGCGAGCGTCATGCCTGGCGCATCGAGGCGCAGGACGGCATGGCCACCCGAAGCGAGCCGGCCGCGCTCAACCGCGGCACCGTGGTCGAGGCGCGCGACCTCTTCTTCAACACCCCGGCCCGGCGCAAGTTCCTGAAAACGCCGGCCACCGAATACGCCCACTGCCTCGACGCCTTCACCCGCCTGGCCCTGGCCCGGCCCCAGGTGGCCATGACCCTGAGCCACAACGGCCGGGTGATGGCGCGCTATCCGGCGCAGGACTGGCAGGCCCGCGTCCTGGCCGTGCTCGGCGACGACTTCGCCCAGCACGCGCGGCTGATCGACGAGGCGGCCGGCGACATCAGCCTGACCGGCTGGGCCGGCCTGCCGGCCTATGCCCGGGCCAGCCGCGACGCCCAGTTCGTCTTCGTCAACGGCCGCTTCGTCCGCGACAAGGTGCTCAGCCACGCTGCGCGCGAGGCCTACCGCGACATCCTGCACGGCAGCCGGCACCCGGCCTACTGCCTGTTCCTGCAACTCGATCCCGCGCGGGTCGACGTCAACGTCCACCCGGCCAAGACCGAGGTGCGCTTCCGCGATTCCCAGGCCGTGCACCGCTTCGTCTTCCACGCCTTGGAGCGGGCGCTGGCTCAGCCCGAAACCGAACTGCAAGCCGCGCCGGTCGTGCCGTCGAGCGCGCTGCCGGTCGCCCCGCCGCCGGCAGCGGCTGTGCCGTACCGCCCCGCACCGCGCCAGGAGAGCCTCGGCCTCGCCGTGGCCGAGCCCGCCGCCTATTACCAGATGGTGGCCGAGGCCTTGAAAGAGCCAGCGGTTCGCCCGGTGGTTGTCGAAGAAAATGTCGAAGCCCCGCCCCTGGGCTACGCCCTGGCCCAGCTCGCCGGCATCTACATCCTGGCCGAAAACGCCCAGGGCCTGGTCGTGGTCGACATGCACGCCGCGCACGAGCGCATCCTCTACGAGCGCTTGAAGACCGCGCTGGGTTCGAAGCAGGTCGCCATGCAGCCCCTGCTGGTGCCGGTGGTGTTCGCCGCCACCGCCAAGGAGATGGCCGCGGCCGAGGCGCATCACACCGAGCTGCTGGAGCTGGGCCTGGAGCTGTCGGCCGTCTCGCCCACCCACCTCGCCCTGCGCGCCTTGCCGGCCATGCTGAAGGACGCCGACGCCGAAAATTTGGCGCGCGAGATCCTGAAAGAAGTGGCCGAGTTCGGCGCCAGTCAGGCCATCGAGGCCCGGCGCAACGAACTCTTGGCCACCCTGGCCTGCCACGGCGCCGTGCGCGCCAACCGCAAGCTCAGCTTGCCCGAGATGAACGCGCTGCTGCGCGACATGGAGCAGACCCTGCGCGCCGACCAGTGCAACCACGGCCGGCCCACCTGGTTTCAACTCACGGTGCATGAGCTCGACAAGATGTTCATGCGCGGAAAGTAAGAAAGGTTCGAAATGAGCAAAGGCAAACCCCTCAACATCCCCATCCGCATCGCCCCGGCCGAGGCCGCGCCGGCCATGCCCGGCAACGAAGAGGCCAGCAGCTGCGCCTCCGGCGAACCCTATGCCCTGATGGTGCTGGGCGACTCCATGCTGCCCGAGTTCGAGGAAGGCGAGATCATCGTGGTCGAGCCCGAAGGGCTGGCCAAGGACGGCTCCTATGTCGTGGCCTGGGCCAACGAGGAATACATCTTCCGCCAGTTGGTGCAGCACCCCGAGGGCTGGATGCTCAAGCCCCTGAACCCGCTCTACCCCAACATCCCCATCGACGACCCGAAAGAGGCGGTCAAGGGCGTGGTGATCATGAAGAAGAAACCGGGCAACAGGAAAGAGCAGAAGTCCTACGTCTGACCGGACATTCGCCGGTCAGCGAATGGTGACCGGCGGGATATCCGTGAGCGGCGCCGGGAAGACCACCACGGGCATCGTGATCGGCGCCTGTTGGTAGGCCCACACCTCCAGCACATATTGTCCAGGCGGCACGTTGTATAAAAAGTAGAAACCGTCCGGCGTCGAATAGGCCGGTGCGGAGCGGCCGAGTTGCGGCGAGAGCAGCGTCACCGCGACATAGGCGGCAGGGTAGTTGCCATAGGGCGTCCAGCGCACGACTTGGCCGCGCACGGTCTGGGCGAATGCCGCGGCGGATGCTGCCAGCATCAGCAGAAACAGCAGGCCGGAGGCGAGTTGTCTTGCGGTTTTCATGGCTGACCCCCTCCATTCGGCAACGGCTGCAACTCGATCACCGTTTCGATAATGCGCTTTTTCCCGTCGTTGTCGGATTGCAGCTTGTAGGACTTGCCGCCGAAGGTCGGCTGTTGATCGCCCAGCGGGATAGTTTCGGGTTGATGGCCGCGATGATTGATCACGATGATGGGGAATTCCAGGCGCTCGCCCTGGCCCAGCTTGACCGGCACGTCGAGCGAAAAGCGGCCGTCGGGCGAAAGCAGGGTGGTCGGCGGTTGCACGCTGAAATCGCTGTGCAGGATCGGGTCGTCGGGCCTGGGGTTCTTTAGTTGCACCTTGCCGCTGATGTTCCAGACCTCGTAGCGCGAAGGCGCCTGCCTGGTAGAGATCAAACCGGCCACGACCAGAAAGACGAGGAAATAGCCGGCAAAGGCGCCGGCGAGCTGGATGTTGAGCCCCTTGAACGGCCCCGCCACCTTAGCGTGCGCCGGCAGGGTCTTGTACAGCACATAAGCGGGAATGATCGGGACGAGCACGGCAACACATATCTGGATGCAGAACTCGATGAGCTGAATTGTCGATGGTGACATTGCTGGAGACTCCTCACGTTATCGCTGTTGTTTTGATCGCTGGCCTGGCTTCGGTGAACTGTGGCTGGCAGTAGGGTAAGCCCTAGATGCATCGGCATCAATACTGTTGTTGTTCCCCGTGCCCCGTTTTGCCCAAACAGCCGCTTGTGCGTGCCGCGTCCATCGGACCGGCAATCACGCTGGAGGATTCGCCTTGGCCAGGTCGGCCTGAAGGCGATGACCGCGATCAGCCTGCGCAGGGCGAAAATCGCGGCCTTGAACGAGTTCAGGTCCGCCGAAGTGCTCCAGCCCAGGCCCGCTCAATCGCAGCATTCATCCAGATAGTCGCGCACCGCCTTGCGCTCGGCCGGGTCCGGCGCGTGGTGGCTGGCCAGATAGCGTTCGAGAAAATCCCGCCGCTGCGCCGGCAGCTTCTCGCACAACTCCGGCGCCAGCTTGCGCACCGTGTGGCAGAGGGCGCAGCGGTCTTTGAACACCTGCTTGCCGTCGGGCGGGGTTTCAGCCGCAGTGGTGTCTAGTGCGGTCAAGGCCGGCATTATGGCTATAAGCCATGGCAGCCAGGCGAAAAGCCTTGTCCGAATATTAATGAGTCTGCGCATGGTTCGGTCCTCGGGGTTGGTTGCGGACACCGACTAGCCAGCTTGGTCGAACTGCACCCGAAAGCTGTAGCCGTGCTTTTCGAAGCCGAGCTGTTCGTAGAAGGCGTGGGCGCGCTGGCGGCTCAGGTTGGACGAGAGGGCGACCTTGTAGCAGCCCTTGTCGCGGCAGGTGGCGATGGCGTGGCGCATCATGGCCTGGCCGATGCCCTGGCCGTGCTGCGCGGGGTCGACGCCGACGTCCTCGATCACGCCGGCGGGCGCGCCGAGGTGGCAGATCGTGTCCATGATCAACAGGGCATAGGTGCCGACGATGCGGCCCTCGCGTTCGGCGACGTACAGCGTGTAGTCGGGGTAGCTTTGCATGCGGGCGAACTGGCGCTCGGCGGCGTCCAGCGGCAGCATGGCGCCGTTGTCGAGCTCGGGTTGGGCGTAGAGCCGCAGCACCTCGGGCAGGTCGGCTGCGGTGGCGGGGCGGATGACGAGGTCGGCGTCGGTCATGGCGGGGCGGGTATCATTGGGGCCGATTCGACTTTATGCCCTGCCTTTCGCGATGTCCACCGACGCCCAACTGCCGCCCGCCATCTGCCTGATGGGCCCCACCGCCTGCGGCAAGACCGATCTGGCGGTGCATCTGGTCGAGCATCTGCCCTGCGAGATCGTCAGCGTCGATTCGGCCCTGGTCTATCGCGGCATGGATATCGGCACGGCCAAGCCGGATGTGGCCACTTTGCAGCGGGCGCCGCATCGGCTGATCGACCTCATCGAGCCGAGCCAAAGCTATTCGGCCGAGCAGTTCAGGCAGGACGCCTTGCAGGCCATGGCCGAGATCACCGGGCGCGGCCGGATTCCGCTCCTGGTCGGCGGCACCATGCTGTATTTCAAGGCGCTGAAAGAGGGGCTGGATGCCCTGCCCGAGGCCGACCCCGAACTGCGGGCCGAGATCGAGGCGCGCGCCGTCGAGCTGGGCTGGCCGGCGCTGCATGCCGAGCTGGCGCGGCTGGACCCGCAGACCGCGGCGCGGCTCAAGCCCAACGACGCGCAGCGCATCGAACGGGCGCTGGAGGTGTGCTACCTCAGCGGCGAGCCGATGAGCGCGCTGTTCGCCCGGCAGAAGAGCGCGCCGCCGCCCTATCGCCTGATCGAGATTGCGCTGATTCCCTCCGACCGCGCCGCCTTGCATGCGCGGATCAACCAGCGCTTTGCGGCCATGATCGAGGCCGGCCTCATCGACGAGCTGCGCCGTTTGCGCGAGCGCCATGCCTTGACCGCCGATCTGCCTGCAATGCGCTGTGTCGGCTACCGCCAGGCCTGGCAGTTCCTCGAAGGCGAGATCGACAAGGCCGGCCTCTACGAGACCGGCGCGGCGGCCACCCGGCAACTGGCCAAGCGCCAGCTCACCTGGCTGCGCGGCTGGCAGGGGGCTGAGGTGTTCGATTGCCTGCGGCCGGATCTGGCCGAGGCGGTGATGCGCTATCTCGAAATGCGCTTGGCCGAGTAAAGGCGTGCCGTCATTCCCGCGCAAGCGGGAATCCAGACAAACCAACAGACTGGATGCCCGCCTTCGGGGGCATGACGCCGTGGTGAGGACGTCCCTGGATTACCCCGGTCGCGGG
>JACAEC010000107.1 GCA_013389055.1 Hydrogenophilaceae bacterium | reverse complement strand
TGATCTCCTTGGTGATGCCCTCGATCTTGATGTCCATCTGCAGGGCAGTGATGCCGTTGTCGGTACCGGCCACCTTGAAGTCCATGTCACCCAGATGATCTTCATCACCCAGGATATCGGTCAACACGGCGAAGCGGTTGCCTTCCTTGATCAGGCCCATGGCGATGCCGGCCACGTGGTCCTTCATCGGCACGCCGGCGTCCATCAGGGCCAGGCTGCCGCCGCAAACGGAGGCCATGGAACTGGAGCCGTTCGATTCGGTGATCTCGGACACGACGCGGATGGTATAGCCGAACTCTTCCTTGGCCGGCAGGCAGGCGTAGAGCGCCCGCTTGGCCAAGCGGCCGTGGCCGATCTCGCCGCGCTTGGGGCTGCCGACGCGGCCGGTCTCGCCGGTGGCGAACGGCGGCATGTTGTAGTGCAGCATGAAGTGCTCGCTGTAGCCGCCGGTCAGGTCCTCGATGGTCTGCTCGTCGCGGCCGGTACCGAGGGTGGCAACCACCAGGGCCTGGGTCTCGCCGCGGGTGAACAGGGCGGAACCGTGGGTGCGGGGCAGCACGCCGGTGCGGATGGTGATCGGGCGCACGGTGCGGGTGTCGCGACCGTCGATGCGGGGCTCGCCGGCCAGGATGCGGCCGCGCACCACCTGGGCCTCCAGGTGATGGAACAGGTCCTTGATCACGTTGATCTGCTCGGTGGCCATGCCCTCGGTGATCATCTCGGCGAACACGCGGTTGCGGATTTCGTCGACGGCAGCCATGCGGGCCTGCTTCTGCTTGATCGAATAGGCATTGGATAGGTCGGCCTCGCACAGAGACTTCATCTTGGCGACCAGACCGGCGTCGGTCTCGGGCGCGGCCCAGTCCCAGGGCTCCTTGGCAGCCTCGTCGGCCAGTTCGTTGATCGCGTCGATCGCCTTTTGCATCTGCTCGTGGCCGAAGACCACGGCGCCCAGCATGACGTCCTCGGGCAACTGGTGCGCCTCGGATTCGACCATCAGCACGGCGTGGGCGGTGCCGGCCACCACCAATTCCAGCTTGGAGTTCTTCAGCTCGGTATTGCTCGGGTTGAGCACGTACTGGCCATCGATGTAGCCGACGCGGGCGGCGCCGATCGGGCCGTTGAAGGGCACGCCGGCCAGGGTCAGGGCGGCGGAGGCGCCGAGCATGGCCGGGATGTCGGAGTCGACCTCGGGGTTCGAGGACATCACCGTGGCGATGACCTGGATCTCGTTGAAGAAGCCATCCGGGAACAGCGGACGGATCGGACGATCGATCAGGCGGGAGGTCAGCGTTTCCTTCTCGGTCGGCTTGCCCTCGCGCTTGAAGAAGCCGCCGGGGATACGGCCGGCCGCATAGGTCTTCTCCTGATAATCGACGGTCAGCGGAAAGAAATCCTGACCGGGCTTGACTTCAGTCTTGGCCACGGCGGTGACCAGCACCACGGTGTCGTCCATGTTGACGATGACCGCACCGTCGGCCTGACGGGCAACCTCGCCCGTCTCCAGGGTTACTTGATGACGGCCGTACTGAAACGTTTTCTTGACAGGATTCACGCTGACCTCGTCGATGAGTTCGCTATACCGAATGACTGCCGCAGACGCTGCAAAGGCAGGCGCTACGGGCTAAAAGCACAGGCCCGAAGGCGAATTACTTGCGCAGACCCAGGCGCTCGATCAGCGCGCGGTAGGCGTCGGTGTTGCGCGACTTCAGATAGTCGAGCAGACGGCGGCGGCGGCTGACCATCTTGAGCAGGCCACGGCGGGAATGGTGATCCTTGGCATGGGACTTGAAGTGGCCGGTCAGGTCATTGATGCGAGCGGTCAGCAGGGCAACCTGCACCTCGGGCGAGCCGGTGTCGGCGGCGCCGCGCTGATAGTCTTTCAAAATCTTCGCCTTGTCGGCGGCGGTCATGGCCATGTTTAGTACTCCAAAACAAACTGGAAAAGGGCGGATTTTACTCGCTAAACCCGCAATTCCTCAAGCAATTCATGCAGCTGGCAAGCCGGGTGCCCGGACACTCAGGAGGCCAGCAGGCGCCGGGGCGCCACCTTGCCGTCCTCGTCGACCTCGGCCACGCCCAGGAAGCGGCCTTCCGGGCCGTACAGCGCGAAACGCTGGCCCACGACCAGGCCCGGTCGCCAGATGGCCTGGCCATGGCAGACCTGCCAGGCGGCATCGATATCCAACTCCAAACGAGGCAGGTCGGCGACCAGGATGAACTCCGGCTTGAGTCGGGCATCGCGCCCGGCCAAGTCCAGCGCCTCCAACTCCGGCAGGCCGACCGCGTCCTCCAAGCGGAACGGCCCCACCTGCAAGCGGCGCAGGGCCTGCAGGTAGGCGCCACAACCCAAAGCGGCGCCGATGTCTTCGGCCAGGGTGCGGACATACAGGCCCTTGCCGCAGTGCACCAGCAGGGTCAGCACCTCGCCGGCCAGGGACTCGAACGTGAGTTCATGCACCTGCACCGGGCGCGGCGCGCGCTCGATCTCGATGCCCTGACGGGCGTATTCATAGAGCGGCCGGCCATCGCGCTTCAAGGCCGAATGCATGGGCGGGATTTGCATGATCTCGCCCAGGAAGCGGGGCAGCACCGCCCGAACCTGGTCGGCACCGACGGCGACCGGCCGGGTCTCGATCACCTCACCTTCGGGATCGGCCGTGCTCGTGCGCACCCCCAGGCGAATCTCGGCCCGATAGGTCTTGTCGGCATTGAGCAGAAACTGGGAGAACTTGGTGGCCTCGCCCAGGCAGATGGGCAACAGGCCGGAGGCAAAGGGGTCGAGGGTGCCGGTATGGCCGGCCTTCTCGGCCTCATACAGGCGCTTGGCCCGCTGCAGGGCGCTGTTCGAGGTCAAGCCGGTCGGCTTGTCCAGGAGCAGGACGCCGTTGATCTTACGCTTGGCCATGCCACGCCTACTCGTCGTCGCGATGGTGGCTCTTATCCTCTTCCACGGCCTGATCGATCAGATGGGAGATGCGATTGCCGCGCTCGAGCGATTCGTCGAACTGGAAGTTGAGCCGGGGCACGATGCGCAGGCGCAGGCGATGGGAGAGTTCGGTGCGCAAATAGCCCGAGGCCCGCTGCAGGGCCTGGCTGACCGCTTTGGGATCGCCGGAGAGCAGGCTGAAATAGACCTTGGCATGCTCCAGGTCATGGGTGACCTCGACCGCCGTGATCGTCACCCCGGTGACGCGGGGATCTTTCATCTCCCGCCAGAGGATGTTGGCCAGTTCCTGGCGAATCTGCTCGCCGACACGGCGGGCACGGGGGAAATCAGCGGGCATGATTAAGTACCGAGTGCAGGGTACTGAGTACCGAGTACCTGCTCGGCACTCTGCACTCGGTACTCGCCACTTCCGTTATAGGGTCCTGGCCACTTCCACAACCTCGAAGAATTCGAGCAGGTCGCCCTCTTCGATGTCGTTGAAGTTCTTGAGGGACAAGCCGCAGTCATAACCCGACTTGACCTCCTTGACGTCCTCCTTGAAGCGCTTGAGCGAGTCGAGTTCGCCGCTGTGGATGACCACATTGTCGCGCAGCACCCGGACATGGGCCGAGCGCTTGACCAAGCCTTCGGTCACCATACAGCCGGCCACGGCGCCCACCTTGGAGATGCGGAAGACCTGGCGCACCTCGGCCATGCCGAGCACGGATTCCTTCTTCTCCGGCGACAACAGGCCGGACAGCGCCGCCTTCACCTCATCCACGGCCTCGTAGATGATGTTGTAGTAGCGGATGTCGACCCCGGCGCTCTCGGCCAGCTTGCGCGCCTGGGCATCGGCCCGGACGTTGAAGCCGATGATCACCGCCTTGGAGGCGATGGCCAGGTTGACGTCGGATTCCGACACCGCGCCCACGGCAGCGTGGATGATGTTGACCTTGACCTCGTCGGTCGACAGCTTCTGCAATGCATGCGACAAGCCCTCGTAGGAGCCCTGCACGTCGGCCTTGAGGATGATCGGCAGGCTCTTGACCTCGCCTTCGCCCATCTGTTCGAACATGGTCTCCAGCTTGGCCGCCTGCTGCTTGGCCAGGCGCACATCGCGGAACTTGCCTTGGCGGAACAGGGCGATCTCGCGCGCCTTGCGCTCATCCGGCAGCACCAGCACATCCTCGCCGGCGCCCGGCACATCGGACAGGCCCTGAATCTCGACCGGAATGGCCGGTCCGGCCTCGTCGATCTGCTTGCCGTTCTCGTCGAGCATGGCACGGACACGGCCGAAGGCATTGCCGGCCAGCATGACGTCACCGCGCCGCAAGGTGCCGGACTGGACCAGGATGGTGGCCACAGGGCCGCGACCCTTGTCCAGGCGCGATTCGACCACCACGCCCTTGGCCGGCGTATCCACCGGCGCCTTCAGTTCCAGCACCTCGGCCTGGAGCAGCACCGCGTCGAGCAGACTGTCGATGCCGACGCCGGTCTTGGCCGAGACGTTGATGAACATGGCGTCGCCGCCCCATTCCTCGGGCACCACGCCTTCGCTGGAGACTTCCTGGCGAATCCGCTCGGGATTGGCCTCCGGCTTGTCGATCTTGTTCACCGCCACGACGATGGGCACGCCCGCCGCCTTGGCATGGTGAATGGCTTCCTTGGTCTGCGGCATGACGCCGTCGTCGGCCGCCACCACCAGGATGACGATATCGGTGACCTTGGCACCCCGCGCCCGCATGGCGGTAAAGGCCTCGTGGCCGGGGGTGTCGAGGAAGGTGATCATGCCCTTGGGCGTATCGACGTGATAGGCGCCGATATGCTGGGTGATGCCGCCCGCCTCGCCGGCGGCCACGCGGGCACGCCGGACGGAATCGAGCAGCGAGGTCTTGCCGTGGTCGACGTGGCCCATCACGGTCACCACCGGGGCGCGCGGCTTCAGCACGACTTCCTTGTGCTCGCCGGTCTCCACTTCGAGATAAGACTCCGGGGTATCGATCGGGGCGGGCTTGGCCACATGGCCCATCTCTTCCACCACGATCATGGCGGTTTCCTGGTCCAGCACCTGGTTGATGGTGACCATGGAACCCATCTTCATCAGGGTCTTGATCAGCTCGCTCGCCTTGACTGCCATCTTGTGGGCGAGATCGGCCACGGAGATGGTCTCCGGCACCAGCACCTCGTGCACCACCGGTTCGGTCGGCGCGGTGAAGGCGTGCTGGGTTTCCTGCTCGCCCTTGTGCTTGGTCTTGCGGCCGCGCCAGCCCTGCTCGGCCTCGAATGCGCCGCGCACCTTGAGCCCGCCCCGCTTGCCGGCGGCCTCTTCTTCCTTGCCCTTCTTTCCGGCGACCTTAGGCTTGACCGTGGGCTTGATCGTGCCGGCAGGCTTGGCCGGCTTGACCACTTCCGGAGCCGGGACCGCCTTGGCCTCCGCCTCTTTACGGGCGGCCTCGCGCTCCTGCTTGGCCTTGAGTTCGGCCTCCTGGATCGCGCGCAATTCAGCCTGACGCCGCGCCTCTTCCTCGCGGGCCTTGAGCTCCGCCTCGCCGATGACCTCGGCCTTCTTGCGGCCCTTGGGTTTCTCTTCTGCCACCACCGGCGCGGCCGGGGCCTCCTCGACCGGAGCCGGGGCGGGCGCCGGGGCGACGGCCACCTCGGCGGCCGCCGCCTCCACCACCTCGGTCGGCGCGGCGTGAGGCTCTTCGCGTTTGACCAGCACCCGTTTCTTGCGCACCTCGACCTGAATGGTGCGCGCCTTGCCGCTGCTGTCGGCGGTCTTGATCTCGCTGGTCTGCTTGCGGGTCAGGGTGATCTTGGTCTTGGGCTGCTTGGCACCGTGCTTGCTCTGCAGGTAATCGAGCAGGCGAGCCTTGTCCTCGTCGCTGAGTTCATCAGCGGCTGTTTTGACCGACACACCGGCTGCCTGCAACTGCTCCAGCAGCAGGTCGACTGCAACTTTAAGTTCTTTGGAGAACTGTTCGACGTTCATCTATTCCTCGTTCACTCCACACTCGACGCCAGCATCGGCGCGCGTGCGGTCATGATCAGTTGTTTGGCGCGCTCTTCGTCCATCGCGGTCAGTTCGACCAACTCATCCACGGCCAGATCGGCCAGGTCCTCGGTCGTCGCCACGCCCTTGGACTGCAGCAGGGCAGCCGTGTCGGCATCCATGCCATCCAGACTCATCAAATCCGGATTCGATTCCACCGTCTCTTCGCGAGCGATGGCTGCCGTCAGCAAGGCATTGCGGGCGCGGGCACGCAATTCGTTGACGGTATCCTCGTCGAAGGCCTCGATCTCCAGCATCTCGTTGAGCGGCACATAAGCCACTTCTTCCAGCGTGGAGAAGCCTTCCTGCACCAGCACGTCGGCCACGTCCTGATCGACATCCAGCTTTTCCATGAACAGGTCGCGGATGCTGGTGGCCTCCTGCTCATGCTTCTGGTCGGCCTCGTCCACCGTCATGATGTTGATGTTCCAGCCGGTCATTTCCGAAGCCAGGCGGACGTTCTGACCGCCGCGGCCGATGGCGTTGGCGAGCTGCTCCTCGTCCACCACCACGTCCATGCTGTGCTTCTCTTCATCGACCACGATGCCGGAGATCTCGGCCGGGGCCAGGGCGTTGATCACGAACTGGGCCGGCTCGGGCGACCAGAGCACGATATCGACGCGTTCGCCGCACAGCTCGTTGGTCACCGCGGTGACGCGGGTGCCGCGCACGCCGATGCAGGTGCCCTGCGGGTCGATGCGCGGGTCGTTCGATTTGACGGCGATCTTCGCGCGGATGCCGGGGTCGCGGGCGGCGGCCTTGATCTCGATCAGGCCCTCGCTGATTTCGGGCACTTCCATCTCGAACAGGGCCATGATGAATTCCGGCGCGGTGCGCGACAGCACCAGCTGCGGGCCGCGGCCGCCGCGCTCGATGCGCAGCAGATAGGCGCGCACGCGGTCGCCCACGCGCAGGTTTTCCTTGGGGATCATCTGGTCGCGGCCCAGCCAGCCTTCGATGCGGCCGGACTCGATGATGGCGCTGCCGCGGTCCATGCGCTTGATGGTGCCGGTGACCATGGTCTCGTTGCGGGCCAGGAAGTCGTTCAGCACCTGCTCGCGTTCGGCGTCGCGAATCTTCTGCAGGATCACCTGCTTGGCGGCCTGGGCGCCGATGCGGCCGAACTCGACGGCCTCCAGCGGCTCCTCGATGAACTGGCCGATCTCGATCGCAGGATCGATCTCCTGGGCCTCGGACAGCAGGTACTGGTGGTCGGGGTGCTCAAGACCGGCCTCGTCGGGCAGGACTTCCCAACGGCGGAAAGCCTTATACTCGCCGGTCTTGCGGTCGATCTCCACCCGCACCTCGGCATCTTCGCTCAGGCGCTTCTTGGTGGCATGGGCCAGGGCCGATTCCAGGGCGCCGAAGACCACTTCCAGTTCCACGTTCTTCTCGCGCGCCAGCGCATCCGCCAGCATTAATATTTCCCGACTCATCGCTTCCTCCGGGTATTCCCGTTGATCCAATCAAATCAAAACTGCGGCGCCGCTTAAAACCGGGGCAGCCACTCAAAACTGTGGCACCAAGCGGGCCGATTCGATCTCCGCCATGGGGATCGCCACCTCGCCCTGCTCGGTGCGCATCTGCACCGCGCCATCCTGCACGCCGACCAATTGGCCGACAACCTTGCGCCGGCCCTCCATGGGCAGACGCAGCTTCACTTGGGCCTGCTCGCCGGCAAAGCGGACGAAATCCGCCTCCTTCACCAGCGGCCGGTCCAGCCCGGGCGACGACACCTCGAGCCGGTCGTAGTCGACGTTCTCGACGGTGAACAGCCGGGTCAGCTGGTTGCTCACCCGCACGCAATCGTCGATCTGGATGCCGCCTGGCTTGTCGATGAACAGGCGCAACAGCCCCCGCCCCACCCGCTCCAGAGCGACCACCTCGTAGCCCATGCCGGCCACCGTCGGCTCGATCAATGCCTGCAAATCCATTACCGGACCACCAAAACAAAACCTGCCAGAAACAAAACCAGAAACAAAAAATGGGCTCAAAGCCCATTCCGTAAACCCGGCAATTATAACAACTTTTTCGGAAAAAAACGCCCCGGTGATGGTGCCCGGGACCGGACTCGAACCGGTACGCCCTTACGGGCGAGGGATTTTAAGTCCCTTGTGTCTACCTATTCCACCACCCGGGCGGCCTGGCGATCGGATTCTATCAACCACGAAGGTAAGCAACTGGAGGCGCGGGGCGGAGTCGAACCGCCCTGGAAGGATTTGCAATCCTCTGCATAACCGCTTTGCTACCGCGCCGAAAACCGGCGCAAGAATGAAAAGGGGAAAACCCAGTTTCGGCGAGGGC
>JACAEC010000049.1 GCA_013389055.1 Hydrogenophilaceae bacterium | reverse complement strand
TGGAACGACCATTCGCTGCGCGACGCGCCTTGCATCCATCCGATCCTGGTCTCAACGCGGGGCATGTTCCCTACTGAAATAGGCTCTTATTTCGTCATCCCCGCGAAAGCGGGGATCCAGCTTGATCTGACTGGGTTCCCGCTTTCGCGGGAACGACGAATACCAACTCTCCGGCTATGCCGCGTCTAGTGGGGTGCGGTGGAAAACTGCAATTCTACCCGCCCGAGCAGGCTTTTATAACCCTGGGCCAAGGCTGGACAAGGCTTTGAGCATGGCCTGGGCCAAGCCGATCGCAGAGGCGGGGTTCTGGCCCGTGAACAGATGTCGGTCACTGACTACATGGGCCTGGCCGGGCGGCGCGAAGGAGAGTTGGCCGCCCAATGCGGCGAGGCGGTCGGCGAGCAGCCAGGGCAGGCGCTCGGCCAGGCCGGCCAGGCGTTCTTCTTCCGGCGAAAAACAGGTCATGCGGTAGCCCTCAAACAGCCAGCGGCCCTCCTGCCGGGCCGGCAGCAGGCCGGCCGGGCCGTGGCAGATGGCGCCGATCAGGCCGCCGGCGGCATGGATACGGCCGACCAGCCTGCCGATTGCGGGGTCGTCGGCCATATCGGCCACGGGGCCGTGGCCGCCGGGAAAGAACAGGGCGTCGTAGTCGCCGGCGGTCACGGCGGTCACGGCGAGGGGCCGGCGCCAGTCCGGCAGGGCCGCCAGGGCGCCTTGCAGGCGGGCGGGTCGGGTCGGGTCGTCCGCATGGAACTCCGGGGCCAGGCAGAGGGCGTCGAGCACCGCCGGCCGGCCATCGGGGGTGGCCACGGCGACCGTATGCCCCGCCTGGCGAAAGGCCTCGTAGGGCGGGATGAATTCCTGAGCCCAGAAGCCGGTAGCGATCTGTTGGCCATCGCTCAGGTTCAAATGACTGGCCGAGCTTAGTACAAAAAGGATGCGGGCCATGGAGGGGGCTGGAGTAAAATGCGGTCGAATCGCACGACACGACACAGTCTACATGATCGGTCTTCTCATCGTCGCCCACGGCACCCTGGGCGAAAGCCTCATCGAATGCGCCACCTATGTCTTGGGCGACCGGCCGGTCAAGCTGCTGCCGCTGGACGTCCGGGATTGCTCCAATACCACCGAGATCGTCGCCGTCGCCCGTGCCCAATTGGCCGAACTGGATACCGGCGAGGGCGTGCTGGTCCTGGCCGATGTCTACGGGGCCACGCCCTGCAACATGCTCTGTCAGCTGATCGAGCCGGGCCGGGTCGAGCTGGTGGCCGGGGTCAACCTGCCCATGCTGCTCAAGGTTCTCACCTATCGGCACGAGCCCTTGCCCGCCTTGATCGAGCGCGCCATGCGGGGCGGCCATAACGGCATCTTTCATGTGACCGACTGCCATGCTTGAGCGCGAGGTCGAGGTCGTCAACAAGCTGGGCCTGCATGCCCGGGCCTCGGCCAAGCTGACCAAACTGGCCAGCCAGTTTCAATCCGAGGTCTGGCTGACGCGTGAAAGCCGCCGGGTCAACGCCAAGAGCATCATGGGCGTGATGATGCTGGCCGCCGCCAAAGGCACCCGGCTGAAACTGGAAGTCTCCGGGCCGGACGAGGCCGAGGCGACGACCGCGCTGATCGAGTTGATCGCGGATAAATTCGGCGAGGGGGAGTAAGGCATGAGTATCGAGTACCGAGTGCCGAGTACCGAGTACCGAGTGCCGAGTACCGAGTACCGAGTGCCGAGTACCGAATGGCTGGCGAGTGCTGAGTGGCGAGTGCTGAACACTGGGCACTCGGTACTAAGCACTCGGTACTGATATGTCCTTCACCCTGCACGGTATCGGTGTCTCCGGCGGCTACGCCATCGGCCGCGCCCAGTTGTATTCCCATGCCCGGCTGGAAGTGCCGCACTACGTGCTGCGCGAGAAGCATCTGGCCGAAGAGATTGCGCGCTTCGCGGAGGCGATCGAGCAGGTGCGCGCCGAGATGCTGGCGACCCGCGACCACATTCCCGAGGGGGCGCCGGCGGAATTGGCGGCCTTCCTCGACCTGCACCTGATGTTCCTCGACGACTCCATGATCGCCGAGGTGCCCAAGCGCTTGATCCGGGAAACCCGCTGCAATGCCGAGTGGGCCCTGGCCCAGCAGACCGAGGCGCTGATCGGCCAGTTCGAGGCGATCGAGGATGCCTATCTGCGCGAGCGCAAGCACGACGTGCGCCAGGTGGCCGACAAGATCCTCAAGGCCCTGATGGGCCATCCCGGCCATGCCCCGCTCAAGGTGGCCGACGAGCCCAGCGTGCTGGTTGCGCACGACCTGTCGCCTTCGGACATGGTGCTGTTCAAGCGCCAGACCTTCGCCGCCTTCATCACCGACCTCGGCGGCACCACTTCGCACACCGCCATCCTGGCGCGCAGCCTCAACATCCCTTCGGTGATGGCGCTGCACAATGCCCGCGCCCTGATCAACGAAGGCGACCTGCTGATCGTCGACGGCGTGGCCAGCGTGGTCATCGTCGACCCCGACAACACCATCCTCGAGGAATACCGCCTGCGCCACAACCAGTGGCGCATCGAGCAGCAAAAGCTCAAGCGGCTGAAGACCAGCCCGTCGACCACGCTCGACGGCATCGAGGTGGAGCTGCTGGCGAACATTGACATGCCGCAGGACGTGCACGAGGCGATGGAGGAGAAGGCGGCCGGCATCGGCCTGTTCCGCAGCGAATTCCTCTTTCTCAACCGCGCCGACCTGCCTTCGGAGGCGGAACAGTTCGAGGCCTACCGGCATGTGGTCGAGGCGATGAAGGGCCGGCCGGTGGTGATCCGCACCCTCGACGTTGGCGCCGACAAGTCGCTGGCCTGGCTGCCGCAGACCAGCGTCAACCCGGCCCTGGGTTTGCGCGCGATCCGGCTCTGCCTGTCCGAGCCGCAACTGTTCCTGACCCAGTTGCGGGCGATCCTGCGTGCCAGCCACCATGGCCCTGCGCGCATCCTGATTCCCATGCTGGCCAGCCTGGCCGAACTCGACCAGGCCCTGGTCCTGATCGAGCAGGCCAAGGCCAGCCTGCGCGAGGACGGGCACCTGTTCGATGAGTCGATCCCGGTCGGCGGCATGATCGAAATCCCCGCTGCGGCCCTCGCCGCCGAGTGGTTCGCCAAGAAGCTGGATTTCCTGTCGATCGGCACCAACGACCTGATCCAGTACACCCTGGCGATCGACCGCACCGACGATGCGGTGGCCCACCTCTACGACCCCTTGCATCCGGGGGTCATCCACTTGATCAACCACACCCTGGCGGTCTGTCGGCGCTTGAAAAAACCGGTCTCGGTCTGCGGCGAGATGGCGGGTGACCCGAAACTGACCCGGCTGTTGCTGGGCCTCGGGCTGCGCAGCTTCTCCATGCACCCGGCCCATCTGCTCTCGGTCAAGCAGCAGGTCTTGCGCAGCCATGTCGCCGAGATCGCGCCGCAGGCCGGCAAGCTGCTCAAGGCCGGCGATCCCCAGCGCATCCAGGCCCTGCTCCAGCGCCTGAACAGCTAACAATCCGAGCGCCTATAGCACGTAGCGGGCGATCACCTGATTGCCGTTGCCGGCGTAGCGGAGCTGGCTGCACAGGCTGCGGATCAGGGCCAGGCCGCGGCCGTGCGGCAACGCGGTCTGCCTGAGCAGGTCCTGCTCGTCCAGGTACTGTCTGTAATCGAATCCGGGCCCGCTGTCGGAGACCTTGATGTCGAGCACGCTTTCATCTTCGGTGCTGTGCAGCCAGAAACTCATATCGATGCGGCCCTCGGCCAACTGGCCCAAGGCGGCCTCGCGCTGCTGCATGTATTGCTCGAAACCGCCGCCGGCCTTGAGGCTGGAATCGAGCCTGAGCAGGCCGTGATCGAGGGCATTGTTGTACAGCTCGGACAGGATGATGAACAGCGAACCCTTGTGCGGCCTGAGCGCCTGGACCTGGCAGATCAGGTCGAGCAGGGCGGGCACCACATCCAGGGATTTCAGTTCCTCCGCCCAGTAGGAAATCGCCAGATGCCATTCGCCGCTGTGCACCAGGTGCGGCTTGGCTGGGCTGCTGTCGATGCGTGGCAGGGCCCGGCGCTCGATGGGGATCCAGGCCAGCAGCCCGGAGATGTCGTCCAGGGCCGGCGCTCCGGCCAGATGGTTCTGCACCAGGGCCTGCAAGCCGGTCAGGTGCTGGTCCCGCTCGGTCGCCGCGAACAGGTCGAGGACGCGTGCGCGATCGATGCGCCGGCCGTCTCCGTCCTCCGCCTCCCAAAGCCCGTCGGAACAGATCAACAGGTTGCAATCTTCCTGGTAGCCGATGGCCTCGATGTGCTCGGAAAAGGCCGCCTCGGGCAGCACGCCCAGCGGCGGGTGCTGCGAGTGCCATTCCTTGAGCAGGTTGCCGTTCTCGCCGATCAGCAGGGCGCTGGGGTTGCCGCCGTTCCAGATCTCGACGATCTGGTCCTTGACGTCGATGGCGGCCAGGGTGGCCGCGACGAAGCGGTCGGCCGGCAGGAACTGGCGCAGCTTCAGGTTCATTTCCCGGGCGATGCTGGAGATCGGGAAGCCCTTCTCGGTCATGCGATAGAAGGCGCCGGCGATGGGGATGGCGGTCAACGCGGCGGGCAGGCCGTGGCCGGTGGCATCGGCCAGCAGCAGGTGCATGATGTCGTCCGGGGTGCGGGCGGCGCAGATCAGGTCGCCGCTGAAGGTCTCGGCCGGGATGTTGAACTGGCTGACCAGGGTATTGCGCAGACCCTCGGTGTTGATCAGCCGGTCCATGATGTGGCTGCCCAGCTCCGACTGCTGCTGGGCCAGGGTGTGCCAGCGCTCCAGTTCGGTCGTGTGTTGCAGGATCTGCTCCTGCATTTCGACCTGATGGGTGAAGTTCTGGATCTTGGCCTTGAGCAACTGGATGTTGACCGGCTTCACCACATAATCGTCGGCCCCGGCCTCGAGTCCGCGGACGATGTCGGTGATGTCGTCGAGGGCAGACAGCAGCAGGATCGGCACCCAGCGCTTGCCCGTGCGCAGGCGTTCGCGCAATTCGCGGGTGGCGGTGATGCCGTCCATGACCGGCATCATCACGTCCATCAGGACCAGGTCCGGTTGTTCGGCTTCGAACAGTTGCAAGGCCTTTTGGCCGTTCTCGGCCAGAATGGAGGCATTGCCCAGCCGATTGACTACCGTCTCGACCAGTTTGGCATTGGCGACGGTGTCGTCGACGATGAGGACCTTGAGCGGTCGCATTGAAGGGCCTGGCTCAGGTCTTCATGACGAAGATCTTGTCGAAGTTGGCGATATCGAGCACCTGCTTCACCGTGCCCTGCATCTTGGTCAGGGAGACCGTCTTGCCCATGCTCTCGGCCCGCTCCCGGAGCAGCAGCAGCATGCCCAAGGCCGAGCTGTCGAGATAGTCGACGCCGCCCAGGTCGATGACGACCTCGCGGGTATTGGCATCCTCCAGGGCCAGTTCGTAGGCGCTGCGGAAATCGCGGTGGGTATGGAAGTCAAAGCGGCCCTGCAAGGCCAGAGTGGTCTGATTGTTGGCGGAATGGCTGTTGATTTGCATGGCGTGCCTCGTTCAATCGCTCGATGGGTTCGAAAACAGGGTGCGTCGCCGGCATGATAGCGCGGTTGGCCGCTCTTGAAAGGTTCTGCTAGCCACGCTGCGACAGCCGGTCCAGGATGCGCCCGGCGATGCCCTGCAGGGGGGCGACTTCGAGCACCGCGCCGATCTCCACGGCCGCCTTGGGCATGCCGTAGACCACGCAGGTCGCCTCGTCCTGGGCGATGGTATAGGCGCCGGCCTGGCGCATGGCCAGCATGCCGGCGGCGCCATCCTTGCCCATGCCGGTGAGCATGACTGCGATCGCGTTGTGGCCGGCCGCCTGTGCGGCGCTGTGGAACAGGACGTCGACCGAGGGGCGGTGGCGATTCACCGGTGCCGCCTGCGACAGCTCGACGTAGTAATTCGGGCCGTTGCGGCGCACCAGCATGTGCGAGTGGCCGGGCGCCAGGTAGGCATGGCCGGGCAGGATGCGCTCGTTATGCTCGGCCTCTTTGACGGTCAGGGCCGACAGGCTGTCCAGGCGCTGGGCGAAGGACTTGGTGAAGGTCTCCGGCATGTGCTGGGTCATCATGATCGCGGGTGAGTCCGCCGGCATCCGGGTCAGCACTTCCTTCAGCGCTTCGGTGCCGCCGGTCGATGAGCCGATGAAGATCACCCGTTCGGTGTTGTGCAAGACCCGGCCGGCGATGGGTTGCGGCTGGCTGGGCGGCGGCCGGTCGACGCTGTGCCGGCGAACGCGGGCGCGGGCGGCCGTGCGAATCCGGCCGACGATATCCTCGGTCAACTCGTGCATGGCCCCGGTGACATCCAGCTTCGGCTTGGCGATGAAGTCGACCGCGCCCAGTTCGAGGGCCTTGAGGGTGACCGTGGAGCCCTGCTCGGTCAGGGTCGAGATCATCACCACCGGCATGGGCCGCAAGCGCATCAGCTTCTCGAGGAATTCGAGGCCGTTCATGCGCGGCATTTCGACATCGAGGGTGAGCACGTCCGGGTTGAGCTCCTTGATCATCTCCCGGGCAGTAAATGGGTTGGGTGCCATGCCGACCACTTCCATGTCGGGCTGGCTGTTGATCAATTCCTTGAGCACGCCGCGGATCAGCGCGGAATCGTCGATGATGAGGACTTTGATTTTTGTCATGTCCGGTCTCGTCTATTTCTCGCGCTGCCGGGTCGAAAGGAGAAGCCGGCTCATTTTCAGAACAACTCCACATCGCCGGCAATGCTGGACGATTTGAGACGGTTGCCGTATTCCTTTTCCCGCTCGACGATGGTGTTGTTGTGCACGGTCTTCAAGGTCTTGACCAGGACCCGGCCGCTGGCGGGGAAGAAATAGACCTTGCGCGGGTAGAGCCCGCGCAGGTCCTGGGAGGCGACCCGAATCTTTTCGTTGCTCAGGTAGTCGAGGACAAAGTCGCTGTTGCTCTCGCCGACGTTGACCGTGGTGAAGCCGCGCAGCACGGCGGCGCCGCCGAACACCTTGGCCTCCAGCCGACTGCGGTTGGCGCCCATCTTGATCAATTGGTTGACCAGCACCTCCATGGCATAGCCGCCATAACGGGCCGAGGCTGAGAGTACGTTACCGGCGTCGCCGCTCTCCGGCAGCATGAAGTGATTCATGCCGCCGATGCCGGTCTTGGGGTCGCGCACGCAGGCGGCTACGCAGGAACCCAGCACCGTGACCAGCAGCATGTCGCGGCCGGTCACGTAGTATTCGCCAGGCAGGATCTTGGCCGCCTCGATCTGGAAATTCCGGTCGTAATACTGCGTGGGGGCGAGGACCTCCTCGTAGGCCGGATGGCTCATTTATGCCCTTTCCCCTCGGCCGATTCGGCATGCACATAGACGGTCTGGCCGCGCAGGCGGAACAGGTCGGAGGCATGGTAGAGCGCCTCCGAGTGGCCGAGAAAGAGCAGGCCATCCGGCTTCAGCAGCGGCTTCATCTGCTGCAGGATCTTGTACTGGGTCGGCTTGTCGAAATAGATCATCACGTTGCGGCAGAAGATGGCATCGAGCGGCCCCTTGACCGACCACAACTTGTCCAGCAGGTTGAGCCGGAAGTACTGGATCATGCCCTGCAGCTCGGGGCGGACCCGGGCCATGCCCTCCTTGGCGCCGGTGCCTTTGAGAAAGAAGCGGCGCTGCTGGGACTCGGGCAACTTATCGATCCGGTCGAGCGGGTAGACGCCTTCCTGGGCCTTGCGCAGGACATTGGTGTCGAGGTCGGAGGCCTGGATCTTGACCGGTGTCGTGCCGAAGTCGCCGAAGGCCTCCACCGCCGTCATCGCGATGGAGTAGGGCTCCTCGCCGGTCGAGGAGGCGCAGCACCAGATGCTGATCGGCCGCTCGCGCCGCTGCTTGAGGAAGTCCTTGAGGATGGTGAAGTGGTGGGCCTCGCGGAAGAACGAGGTGAGGTTGGTGGTCAGGGAATTGACGAAGGCCTCCCACTCGGCCTGGTCGTTGCTCCTGAGCAGGGCCAGATAGTCCTGGAAGGTGGTCAGCCCGGTTGCCCGCAGCCTGCGGGCCAGGCGGCTGTAGACCATGTCCGCCTTGGCGTCCGACAGGCTGATGCCGGCATGGGCATAGATGAGTTTGCGCACCTCGTCGAAATCGCGTTGGGTGAAATTGAACTCGCGATCGGCACGGTTTCCGGGAAAGTCGCTTGTGGCCATGGTTTCGCTTTGTCAGCAGAAAAGATTCGAGCCGCAGTGGGCCACCGGGCCGCAGTCGCTGCCCGGTGGCAAGGGGTGAATACGCTAGCTCAGAACTCCTGCCATTCGTCTTCGTCGGTGGCGGAGGCCGGTGGACGGACGGCCGGGCGTGCGGTTGTTTTGGCTGGCTGGGGCGCCCGGGCCACTGCCCCCCCGGCCTGGGCCGAGGATAAATGGCGCGGGGCTGCCACCATGCCCGAGCTGCCGCCGATCTTGAATACCGACACGGCCTGGGCCAGACCATCGGCCTGATCCTGCAAGGACTCGGCCGCTGCCGCGGCCTGCTCGACCAGGGCGGCGTTCTGCTGGGTCATCTCGTCCATCTGGGCCACCGCGACGTTGACCTGCTCGATGCCCTGGCTCTGCTCGGTCGAAGCGGCATTGATCTCGGCCATGATGTCGGTCACCCGCTTCACCGCCTGGACGATCTCCTGCATGGTGTGGCCGGCCTGCTCGACCACCTTGTAGCCGGCATCGACCTTGCCGACCGAGTCGTTGATCAACTGCTTGATCTCCTTGGCCGCCGCCGCCGAGCGCTGGGCCAGGTTGCGCACCTCGCCCGCCACCACGGCGAAGCCGCGGCCTTGCTCGCCGGCGCGCGCCGCCTCGACCGCCGCGTTCAGGGCCAGGATGTTGGTCTGGAAGGCGATGCCGTCGATCACGCTGATGATGTCGGCGATCTTGTTCGAGCTCTCCGAGATCGCGCCCATGGTCTGCACCACCTCGCCGACCATCTCGCCGCCGCGAATGGCGATGTCGGAGGCGCCCTGGGCCAACTGGTTGGCTTGCTTGGCGTTGTCGGCGTTCTGCTTCACCGTGCTGGTCAGCTCGTCCATGCTGGAGGCGGTCTCCTCCAGGCTGGAGGCCTGGCTCTCGGTGCGGGAGGAGAGGTCGGCGTTGCCGGTGGCGATCTCGCGCGAGGCGGTGTTGATGGCGTCGGTCGCTTCGCGAATCTGGCCGACGATCTCGCGCAGGCGGTTGCTGGTGGTGTTGGCGCTGTCCTTCAGTTCGGCGAACAGACCCTGGTAGTCGCCGGTCATCTGCCGGGTGAGGTCGCCCTCGGACAGGGCGGCAAGCACCGCGGCGACGTCGCTCATGCCGCGCTCGGAGGTCTCCACCAGCTTGTTGATGCCCTCGGCCAGTTGCAGGAAGAAGCCTTCCTTGCCGGCCGGGTTCAGGCGGCGGCTGAAGTCGCCGGCCGCGGCGGCGTTGACCAAGTCGGCCACCTCATGCTCCACCGCGACTTCGACAGTGCGGTCGGTCCACTCGGCGACCGCACCCAGGCGCTCGCCCCGCTCGTTGATCACCGGGCTGGCGCGCACCACCATGTGGCGCGGGCCGATGGTCAGGGCAGCGGTATGGGTGCCGCTCAAGTTGGCCAGCAACTGGGCCTGGTGGGCCGGGTTCTTGTGGAAGGTGTCGATGTTGACGCCGATCATGTTGGCGGCGGAGAAGTTGGGCAACTGCTTCTTGATGTCGGCCTCGGCCCGGCTCAGGATGTCGACCACCGACTTGTTGGCGTAGATGATCTTGCGCTCGGGGTCGGCAATCATCACCCCGGTGCTGACGTTGTCCAGGCCTATCTTGATGCGCAGGGCCTCGTCGGCGACGCGCTTGGTCTCAGCGACGTCGAAGCCCATCTTGGTCTGCATGGAGCGGAGGGCGTTGAGCACGTGGCCCACCTCGTCCTCGTGCTCGACCTCGATGTGATTGT
>JACAEC010000021.1 GCA_013389055.1 Hydrogenophilaceae bacterium | reverse complement strand
ATATAGCGCTTACCCCATCAGGAGACACGGACATCTTTTTCCAAGGGAAGCGAATTGCTTCGGCCATTTCGGGCCAGTGAGTAGCGCTTTTAATCCAAATGGAATGCGCCTCCCCGTTCGGAGAAAGACACCTTACATAGCGGCGACGGGCTTTTTTGCCGCCAATGTCGTACTCGAATGCTGAGTAGCCATAAGTGCCAAGTGCGCGAACGGCTGCCGTGAACAAGACGGCTTCCCGTTCATGGCTTCGATGCTCTGGTGCTTCGGATAGCATGGCTATGTTTTTACAGCCCAACGTAAAGTAGACACCATCTGTCCGGATAAAGATTTTATTGGACACGGCGGATAATCTTGGTGCATTTCATATCTCCCTGATTTGTATCTTGTGGTTTGTCCCATATTCTGCCGTTGGTTAAGGCGGTGTCAAACCGCCGCCAGCGCCGCCCCCTTCAGCCCCACATCCTCGTCCAGCACCACGCTCACCGGCACGCCTCGCGTCCACTCGGCGAAGCGGCCTTTGGCGTGGAAGCCTTCGAGGAATTCCGCGTGCTTGAGCAGGGGCAGGATCTTGGGCGCGATGCCGCCGGCGACGTAGACGCCGCCCAGGGCCTGGCCGAGCAGGGCGAGGTCGCCGGCCACCTGGCCGTAGATGCGGCAGAACAGGCGCAGGGCCTCGGCGGCCTGGGGCTCGCTGTTGGCGAGTGCGGCCTGGGTGATGGCGGCGGCGGGCAGCTTGTCGTGCAGCAGGGGGTTGTCGTTTTGCGGCCGGCCGCTTTGCTTGAGGCGAAAGCGGTAGAGGGCGACGATGCCGGGGCCGGAGAGGATGCGCTCGACCGAGGCGCGCTTGTATTCGGCGCGCAGGAAATTCAGCAGGGCGAGCTGCTCGTCGTCCATCGGGGCGAAGCCGATGTGGCCGCCTTCCGAGGGCAGCGGGATGTGGCGCTGGCCGTTCCACACGCAGAGCGAGACGCCGAGGCCGGTGCCGGCGCCGAGCACGACGCGGGGCGCGTGCTCATGGGTGTGGCCGGCTTGCAGGACGGCGAGGTGCTGGGCATCGACGGCGTCGATGCCATGGCCGACGGCGAGGAAGTCGTTGATCAGGCGCACGCGGGGGATATGGAAGCCGGCCTCGATCTCGCCGGCGTCGATGGCCCAGGGCAGGTTGGTCAGCTGCACGCGCCGGCCGTCGGTGGGGCCGGCGACGGCGAAGCAGGCGGCCTCGGGTGCGGGCAGGTGGCCGAGGAAGGCGTGCAGGTGGTCGGCCAGGCCGGCGGCGCCGGCGTTGAGATAGCGTTCGCGGTGCAGGATGCGGACGCCGTCGGCATCGACCTCGCACAGCGCAAGGCGGCTGTGGGTGCCGCCGATGTCGCCGGAGAGGACGCGCATGCTGCGCTCAGTTGGCGTGGATGGCGATGTCGCGGCTGGCGCGCGACTGGGCGCAGGCAGCCATGCCGGCGGTCATCACCCGGTCCAGGGTCTCCCAGTTGCGCGGGATGTGGACCACGCCGAGGCTGGTGTTGACCAGGTAATCGGCCTTGCCCCAGAGCAGCTTGTGGTGGCCCAGGCTTTCGTGCAGGGTGCGGGCGATGCGCTGGGCGATCTCGTCCGGGCAGGCCGGCAGCAGCACGCCGAACTGGGTGTCGTCCAGGCGGCCGACCAAGTCGGTATCCCGCACCCGGGTCTGGATCAGGCGGGCGATCTGGATCAGCAGTTCGTTGGCGGCCGGCGTGCCTTCGCGCTGGAGCACGGCGGTGTGGCTGTCGACGCCGACCACCAGCAGGGTCATGGGGTATTCGCTGGCCCGCTTGCTGTTGATCGACTTGGCCAGCCGTTCCTCGAAGGCCTTGCGGTTGAGCGCGCCGGTGAGGGCGTCGTGCTCGGCCAGCCAAGTCTGCTTGCGGCCCTGCTCGCGCGCCTCGGTGACGTCGCGGATGGCCAGCACCGCTTCCCTGGTCTGGCCGCTGGCCGAGAGGATGGGCGCGGCCTGGCCTTCCACTTCCAGCTCCAGGCCTTCCTGGGTGATCAGACAGGCCTGCTCGCCCAGGCCGGCGAGATTGCCCTGTTTCAATTCCGCCAGCAGGGTCGGGGTGATCGACTGTCGGCTGTCGTGCTCGATGAGCTTGAGGGTTTCGCTCAAGCGGCGGCCGGTGGCCTCGGCCTGGCTGATGCCGAGCAGGCGTTCGGCGGCGGGATTGAGCTGGCGCAGCCGGCCGTCGAGGCTGAAGCGGATGACGGCGCCGGGCAGGGCATTGAGGGTGATATCGGAGTCGCTGGCGCCGACGATAGCGGCCGGGCTGATGCGGCCGCCGCGCAGGTAGGCGGTCAGGGCCAGGCCGCCCAGCCACAGCCCCAGGCCGGCCAGGCCCAGGCTGAGCCAGCGGGCGCGTTGCTGCAACTGGTCGGCCAAGTCCAGGACTTGTTGCGACTGGGCCGGCTGGCCTTCGAATTGCAGACGCTGACGGGCTTCGCCTTGGGCGGGCTGGTTTTCGGCAAAAGCGTGATGCGCATTGACCGCGGCGTGCAGTTGACTGCTCAAGGCGTAGATGTGGAAGACGCCGAACACGGTGGCCGCCAGCAGCAACAGCAGAATGATCTTGCTGGTGCGCGCTGCGATCGATCGGGTGGGTTGGGTCATATCGCCTCCTGATGCCTGCGGGTTGCGGCAGGGCCAAGTTCTCGACTCGGTTTTTCTCTATCCGCCCCGATACTGAACAAAACCGCGCCGCTTGGCAATCGGGACGGCAGCAATTGGGCTGGCTTCAGTCCAGCAGTTCGAGATCGAGCAGGTCGTTGCCCAAGGCCAGCCGATCCGGGCTGAGCACCTGGACCAGGCGATTGTCCTGACCCATCTCGGAGGCATGGCCATAGGCATCGGCCTGGATGACGCGCGCGCTGTCGAGCGGTTCCAGCACCAGGGTGGGCGGCTCGTCCAGGACTTCGACGATGATGCAGGCCTCGCCCAGAAAGCGCACCCTCAGGCCGATCAGGCTGCGCAGATGCGGCAGATGGATGATGGCCTCAGGCACGCGCGAGCCCCTCGATCCAGCGGCGGTAGAGCCGGTCGGCCACTTGGTTAAGTTGCGGCAGGCGTTGCGGCATCCGGGCCAGGATGGTCTCGGGCGCCTGCACGGCGGGGCTGGGCGACTGGGCGATCTCGGCGGCGCCGTTGTCGCACCAGGTTCGGATCATGGCCTCGGTCATCTCGACATGGCACTGCATGGCCAGGTGCTTGTCGAGGATGAAGGCCTGGTTGGCGCAGTAGTGGCTCTCCAGGATGCGCACGGCGCCTTCCGGGATGCTGAAGGTCTCGCCGTGCCAGTGAAAGGATTCGAATTCACGGATGTCGCCGAACCAGGTGCGGGCCTCGGGCCGGTCGAGCACTTGCACCGTGCCCCAGCCGATCTCCTTGACCGGATTGCGGCCGACCGTGCCGCCCAGGGCCTTGGCCATGAGCTGGCCGCCCAGGCAGTGGCCGAGCACCGGGATGTCGTGGTCGACGGCGTGGCGGATCAGGCGCAGGCTGCGGGGAATCCAGGGCAGGTCGTCGTTGACGCTCATCGGCCCGCCCATGAAGGCCAGGCCGGAGAAGGCGGCCGGGTCGTCCGGCACCGGCTCGCCGGCGTCGATGCGGATCAAGCTGTAGGGGATGCGGTGCCGGTCGAGGAAGTCGGCGAGGGTGCCGGGGCCTTCGGTCTCGGTGTGGCGGAAGATGGCGACGGGTTTCATGGTGCTAACCTACACCGGAACAGCGATTTCGGCGCGAACGGGCCAGGCATTCTGTCCGTCATGCCCGCGTAGGCGGGCATCCATGGTTATTGAGTGACTGGATTCCCGCCCTTGTGCCCTTTAGGGTATGCGCGGCAATGACGAAGTTAGATAAGCCGGCGTGTTTCTAACTGGCCTTCTTGTCGCGCTCAATCAAGGCGTATGCGGAGTGATTGTGAATTGATTCAAAGTTTTCCGATTCGACGACATAGGCATCGATCCGCTCGTCCGCGTTCAGGGTGGCGGCGACGTCGCGCACGATGTCCTCGACGAATTTCGGGTTGTCGTAGGCGCGCTCGGTGACGTACTTCTCGTCGGGGCGCTTGAGCAGGCCGTAGAGCTCGCAGGAGGCGTTGTCTTCGGCCATGCGCACGATGTCCTCGATCCAGACGAAGGTGTTGGTGCGGGCGGCGATGGTGATGTGCGAGCGCTGGTTGTGGGCGCCGTACTCGGAGATCTTCTTGGAGCAGGGGCAGAGGCTGGTCACCGGCACCACCACCTTGGTGGTCTGGATGTAGGCGCCGTCCTTGATCTCGCCGGTGAAGGTGACGTCGTAGTCGATCAGGCTCTCGACGCCGGAGACCGGGGCCTTCTTGTTGATGAAGTAGGGGAAGTTCATTTCGACATGGCCGGATTCGGCCTCCAGCCGCTTGACCATCTGGCGCAGCATGTCTTCGAAGCTTTCCACTGAGATTTCCCGCTCGTAGCTGTTGAGAATCTCGACGAAGCGCGACATGTGGGTGCCCTTGAAATGGTGCGGCAGGTACACGTACATGTTGAAGCTGGCGATGGTGTGCTGCACGCCGCCGTTCTTGTCGGCGACGCGGACGGGATGGCGGATCGACTTGATGCCGACCTGGTCGATGGCGATCTTTCGCGAGTCCGGATAGCTCTGGACGTCGGCGATGGCTTCCTTGGTCGGGCAAGGGGCCGCGGTATTGCAAACGGCGTCACATGTGGTGCTCATGGTGAAATCCTTGAAAAAGATAGACCAAGTATAAGCCAGCCAAATAGTTGAGTAAACTAGTCAGCTAATTTCTTGCGGATGGCGGCTTCGATGCCGCCGGCGTCCAGCCCGACCCGGGCCAGCAGGACCGCCGGCTCGCCCTGTTCGACGAAGCGATCGGGCAGGCCCAGGTGCAGGATGGGGTTGTTCAGGCCCAGTTCGGCCAGGGCTTCGGCCACGGCCTCGCCGGCGCCGCCGGCCACGGTATTCTCTTCGACGGTGACCAGCAGGCTGTGGCTCCGGGCCAGGGCCTCGATCAGCCCCCGGTCCAGCGGCTTGACGAAGCGCATGTCGGCCACGCTGGCATCCAGTTTTTCCGCTGCCGCCAATGCGGCCAGTACCGGCGCGCCGAAGGCGAGCAGGGCGACGCCCTTGCCTTCGCGACGGATGCGACCCCGGCCGACGGGCAGCGGCTCCAGCCCCGGTTCGACCTGGGCGCCCGGCCCGGTGCCGCGCGGATAACGCACGGCGCTGGGGCCATTGTGGCGGTAGGCCGTGGTCAGCAGGCGGCGGCACTCGTTTTCGTCCGAAGGCGCGGCGATCAGCATGTTCGGCACGCAGCGGAGGAAGGAGAGGTCGAAGGCGCCGGCATGGGTGGGGCCGTCGGCGCCGACCAGGCCGGCGCGGTCGATCGCCAGCATCACCGGCAGGTTCTGCAGGGCGATGTCGTGGATAAGCTGGTCGTAGGCCCGTTGCAGGAAGGTGGAGTAGATCGCCACTACCGGCTTCAGGCCCTCGCAGGCTACGCCGGCGGCATAGGTGAGGGCGTGCTGCTCGGCGATGCCGACATCGAAATAGCGTTCCGGATAAGTCTGGGCGAAGCGGGTGAGGCCGGAGCCCTCGCACATGGCCGGGGTGATGCCGACCAATTTGGGGTCGGCGGCGGCCATGTCGACCAGCCAGTCGCTAAAGATTTGGGTATAGCTGGGCTTGCCGCCGGCCTTGGCGGTGACGCCGAGGTCCGGGTCGAACTTGCCGACGCCGTGATAGCCGAGCGGGTTGGCCTCGGCCGGCTGGTAGCCCTTGCCCTTCTGGGTGACCACATGGAGGAACTGCGGGCCGGTGAGCTGCTTGAGGTTGGTGAGGGTGGCGATCAGGGTGTCGAGGTCGTGGCCGTCGATCGGGCCCAGATAATTGAAGCCGAACTCCTCGAACAGGGTGCCGGGCATGACCATGCCCTTCATGTGCTCCTCGGCCTTCTTGGCCAGTTCCTGGATGACCGGCAGGCTGGACAGCAGCTTCTCGCCCTGGCGGCGCATGGTGTTGTAGACCCGGCCCGAGAGCAGGCGGGTGAGGTAGCTGGACAGGGCGCCGACGTTGGGCGAGATCGACATCTCGTTGTCGTTGAGGATGACCAGCAGATTGGCGTCCATCGCGCCGGCATTGTTGAGCGCCTCGAAGGCCATGCCGGCGGTCATCGCGCCGTCGCCGATCACGGCGATGCAGCGGCGGTCCTCGCCCTTCAGCTTGGCCGCGGCGGCCATGCCCAAGGCGGCGGAGATCGAGGTGCTGGAGTGGCCGGCGATGAAGGCGTCGTATTCGCTCTCGTCGCGCTTGGTGAAGCCGGACAGGCCGTCGGTCTGGCGCAGGGTGTGCATGCGGCCGCGGCGGCCGGTGAGGATCTTGTGCACATAGGTCTGGTGGCCGACATCCCAGACGATGCGGTCGGCCGGGGTGTCGTAGACCGTGTGCAGGGCGAGCGTCAGCTCGACCACGCCCAGGTTGGAGGCGAGGTGGCCGCCGGTCTTGGACACCGAGTCGATCATGAAGGCGCGCAGCTCGCCGGCCAGTTCCTTCAAATCGTCACGCGACAACTGGCGCAGGTCGGCCGGCGAATCGATGCGTTCGAGCAGGTTCAATATGACCTCTCTACAATGAAGCGGGCGATGTCGGCCAGACGTGCGCCGCGCGCGCCGAAGTGGCCGGCGGCGGTGAGGGCGTCGTCGACCAGTTCCTGGGCGTAGGCGCGGGCGTCCTTGGCCGACATCAGGGTGAGATAGGTGGCCTTGCCTTGGGCGGCGTCCTTGCCGGCGGTCTTGCCCAGGGTGGCGGTGCTCGCCTCGGCGTCGAGCACGTCGTCCATCACCTGGAAGGCGAGGCCAATACATTTAGCATAGTGTTCGAGCCGGGCGCGCGCGACTTGTTCCAGCTTGCCATTGGCCAGCGCCCCGAGCAGCACGGCGGCGCGGATCAGCGCGCCGGTCTTGTGGATGTGCATGAACTCCAGCCCGGCCAGTTCCAGTTGTTTGCCGGTGCTGGCGAGGTCGACCGCCTGGCCGCCGCACATGCCGCGCGAGCCGGCGGCGTGGGCGAGCAGGTGCAGCATCTCGACCTGAGTGGCCGGGTCGGGATGAATGCCGGGCGCGGCGAGGATCTCGAAGGCCAGGCTTTGCAGGGCGTCGCCCACCAGCAGCGCGGTCGCCTGGTCGTAATGGACATGGCAGGTCGGCTTGCCCCGGCGCAGGTCGTCGTCGTCCATGCAGGGCAGGTCGTCGTGGGTGAGCGAATAGACGTGGATCAGTTCCACCGCCATCGCTGCCGGCTCGACCTGCCCGGCAACGGCGCCGACCGCCTCGCCGGCGGCGAAGGCGAGCATGGGCCGGATGCGCTTGCCGCCGCCCAGGCTGACATAGCGCATGGCCTCGTGCAGGCGCTCGGGGGCGAGGGTGGCGGCGGGCAGGTGGCGGGCCAGCGCGGCCTCGGTGCGCTCCTGGGCATTTTTAGCCCAGGCGGCGAAGCTAGTCATCGTTACTGCTTTCTACCTGGAAGTCTTTCAGGCTGCCACCTTCGAGCTGTTTCACTTGCTGTTCGGCCGCGCTCAGTTTCTGCTGGCAGTAAGTGGTCAGCTCGATGCCGCGCTTGTAGGCGGCGAGCGATTCCTCCAGCGGCAGCTGGCCGGATTCCATGCGCTCGACCAGGCCTTCGAGTTCGGCCAATGCGCTCTCGAAATCCTTGGGCGGGGTGGTCTTGCCGGGCTTGCTCATCGGCGGCCTATAGTTGTGCGGTGGAAACCGTGAATATTAGCCGATGGGCGCCGGGCCCTTCAAATTCGGCTTGGACTGGAACGGGGCTATCGATTTGGTTTCACAGAGATATTCATCGTCAAATCGGCTTGCCCCGGGGGGGAGGGGGGGGCATAATCCCCTCCCCCTTGATAACACGTATTCCTGATCGGGAATGGGCCATGTCCGACCTGACAAGCGCTTCTGTTCTCACGAAAACCAGCCCGGCCCTCACCGTGGACTGGTATTTCGACCCAAAAATCTACGAGTTGGAGATGCAACTGCTGTTCCAGCAGGGGCCGGGCTATGTCGGCCACGAGTTGATGGTGCCGGGCCTGGGCGACTACCAGGTGCTCGACTGGCTGCATGGCGGCGGCAAGATGCTGGTGCGCAACGACGGCGGCGTCGAGTTGCTGTCCAACGTCTGCCGGCACCGCCAGGCCCAGATGCTGCAAGGCCGCGGCAGCGCCCAACACATCGTCTGCCCCTTCCATCGCTGGACCTACGACCTCAAGGGCCAACTCAAGGGCGCGCCGCACTTCCCGCACAACCCCTGCCTGCACCTGAACAAGAGCGCTTTGCAGTCCTGGCACGGCCTGTTGTTCAACGGCCGGCGCGACGTGCTGAAAGACCTGGCCGGCATGGCGACCGCGGCGAACCTCGATTTCTCAGGCTACGTCTACCACAACACCGTGGTCATGCCGTACAACTTCAACTGGAAGACCTTCATTGAGGTCTACCTGGAGGACTATCACGTGGCGCCCTACCACCCGGGCCTGGGCAACTTCGTCAATTGCGACGACCTCAAATGGGAATACGGCGAGTGGTATTCGGTGCAGACCGTGGGCGTGAACAACCACCTGGCCCGCGCCGGCAGCACGGTCTACGGCCAGTGGCACGAGCAGGTGAAGCGCTACTACGAGGGCAAGGACCCGGCGCACGGTGCGATCTGGCTGACCTATTACCCGAACATCATGGTCGAGTGGTATCCCCACACCCTGGTGGTGTCGCACATCATCCCGACCGGCATCGAGTCCTGCCTCAACGTGGTCGAGTACTACTACCCCGAGGACATCGCCCTGTTCGAGCCCGAGTTCGTCGCCGCCGAGCAGGCGGCCTATCGCGAGACCGCCGTCGAGGACGACGAGATCTGCTACGGCATGCACAAGGGCCGCAAGGCACTGTACCAGCAGGGCATCAGCCAGGAAGGGCCGTATCAGTCGCCGATGGAGGATGGCATGGTCCACTTCCACGAGTTCCTGCGCCGGCAGATCGGGCCGCATCTTTGAAAGTGTTTCCACGCGATGAAAGGCCGCCTCGTGCGGCCTTTTTTATTTCGGTTCCACGGTCGGGGTTAGAATGGCCCCATGCGGCTGATCCCTGTCTTACTTGCCCTCGCAGCTCTCATGGCACTGCCCGCGCAGGCGCTGGATAACCCTGCTCAGGCGGCCCGTCTGGTGGCTGCGGGGGCGCCCGATTTGGCGATGCAGTTGGCACATGCCGCATTGCAAAAGACACCGGACGATGCAGCCTGGCGCGATGTTTATTGGCTGGCGACGGCCAGGACCCGGCGGCCGGCGGACCTCAAGGTGGCGCCGCCGGGCGGACAGGCAGAGGCCGCGGCCTGGGCCGGTTATCGTCTGGCGCTGGCTCGGCAGTATGCCGCCAAGGCCGATTGGCCGACGGCGCGCGGCCAATGGGCGCAGGCCCTTTGGCAAGGCGGCTTGGATCCGGCGGCGATGGCCGAGGTGCGGGCTGCGATTGCCCAATCCTGGCTGGCGTCCTCGCAGGCCGATGGCAAGACTGAGCTAGTCAACCCGATCCTCTTGCGCTTGCTGCGCGATGACCCGCGGCAATTGCCCTTGGTCGAGACCGCGGCCTTGCGCTTGCTCGATCTGCAACAAGCCCAAGGGGCGCTGGAATTGCTCGATGCCCTATCGGCGCAAAGTCCCCTGCGCTTGCTGGCGCAACTGCGCCTGGGCGTGCTGACGCCGGAGCAGGCCCAGGCCAGTCTGCGCAGCCAGACCACCGGCCCGGCTGCCGCCTTGGCCTGGCAGGCTTTGCTGCGCCTGGCGCTCGAGCGGAACGACGCCGGACTGCGGGTCGAAGCCCTGGAAGCTTTGCTCGGCATGGGGATCGATAGCGAGCGCCATGCCTTCGATTTGTGGCAGGCCTATCAGGACTTCGCCGAACAGGTGGCGAACCGACGGCAGTTGTTGATCGGCATGGATGCGGCCTGGCTGGACCAAGCGCGGCAGGCGCTCGACGAGGCACCGCTCGAGGGCCGGGCCTTGCTGGTCTGGCTGGCCCGACAAGGCACGGAGTCAGCGCTGCGCATTCAGGCCATCGAAATATTGGCGGAGAACCTGACCAAGCAACAGCCGATGCCGGCGCCCCGGCTGCTGGGCAATGCCCCGATCGCCTTACCACGTCTGCCGGAATCCTTGCGCTATCGTCTGGGCGAACAGGCCCGCACGGCGGGCGACTATGCTTTGTCCGCAGCCTGGTGGCAGGGCGTGAGCGCGACCGAGGCCGCCATGCCGGCGCGCAGCTGGTATCTCGCGCAGGCCGAGGTCAATGCTCGGGCCGCCCGCGATGGGCGCGCGCTGGAGTGGCTCGGCCATGCCCTGGCGCCGGGCGAGCCCTTGATCGCGGACCAGGCCGAGGCCGCGTTGGGCCAACTCAAGCAGCGCTTGCGCCAGGGGCAACTCGATCAGGTTGAGCACTTGGCGCGGCAACTCTTGACGATCGCGCCCGCGGCCGAGCAGCGCAAGGCCAGGCAACTGCTCGGCGAAGTCAGCGAGTTGCGGGGGCAATGGGCCGAAGCGGCGGCGCAACATTTGCTGTCGGCGGCAGAGACTGCGGACAACCAAACCCTGTTGGCCCGTGCCCGCGCGGCACGCAATCTGGAACGGGCGGGCTTGTTCGACGACGCGGCGCGGCAAAGCCGCCTGATCGAAGCGGCCGGCTCGCCGGCGACTGCCGATGCGCCTCGCCGCTGACCACTACACCGCCTGTCTGGCCATGCCCTTCGGTGCCTTGGGCGTGCGCATCGAGTCGGCGGCGTTGACGGCGCTGGAATTTCTGCCGGCCGGCACGCCGAGCTTCGCGACGCAAGAGCCTCTGATCGAACAACTGCAAAGCCAGTTGCAGGCCTATCTCGCCGATCCGCATTTTCATTTCGACCTGCCGCTGCGCCTGAGCGGCACGCCTTTCCGCCTGCGGGTCTGGCAGGCCTTGATGCAGATAGCGGTCGGCGAGACCCGCACCTATGGCGAGCTCGCCCGGCAGTTGGATTCGAGCCCGCGCGCGGTCGGCCAGGCCCTGGGCGACAACCCGGTGCCGATCATCGTGCCCTGCCACCGCGTGGTGTCGAGCATAGGGCTGGGTGGCTTCAACCACCACGCGGCCGGTGCCGCGCTCGAGGTCAAGCGCTGGCTGCTGCGCCATGAGCACGCGATCTAAGGCGGCGGCGCGAAGCGCCTCGGCGTCCCTTTCATCCTCGCCTAGCGGGGGCTCTCCCGCGAGCGGGATGCCGCAAGGCAGGGGCTCCATCAGAGGGTTGGGAGAGAGGGCGCTGTCTCTGCTCGACAGCTTCTGCGATGCCCTGTGGCTGGAGGACGGCCTGTCCCAGCGCACCCTGGAAAGCTATCGGCGCGACCTGACGCAGTTCTTTGCCTGGTTGCAAGAGCGTGGCAGCGAGCCGCTGGCCGCCGGCAAGGCCGATATCGAGCAGTTCCTCGCCTACCGCACTTTGAGCCAGGGCGTGGCGGCGCGCAGTCTGGCCCGCCAGCTCTCGGCCCTGAAGCGCTTCTATCGCCACTGCCTGCGCGAAGGGCGCAAGGCCGACGACCCCACCCTGACCATCGAGCCGCCGCGCCTGCCGCGCGCCTTGCCCAAGAGCTTGACCGAGGCCGATGTCGAGGCCCTGCTTGCGGCGCCGGATACGAACACGGCACTGGGCCAGCGCGATCGCGCCATGCTGGAGATGCTCTATGCGGCCGGCTTCCGGGTGTCCGAGCTGGTGCAGTTGCCGGTGGCGGCGGTGAGTCTGGACATGGGTGTGGTGCGCATCTTCGGCAAGGGCGCGAAGGAGCGCCTGGTGCCGGTCGGCGAGCTGGCGCTGGACTGGTTGAAACGTTACTTGAAACAGGCCCGGCCGGAACTGCTCGGCCGCCGTGCGAGCGATGCGCTGTTCGTCACCGCCCGCGGCGGGGCGATGACCCGGCAGGCCTTCTGGTACCTGATCAAGCGCTATGCCCGGCAGGCCGGCATCAGCGTGCCCTTGTCACCGCACACCCTGCGCCATGCCTTCGCCACCCACTTGCTCAATCATGGCGCCGACCTGCGCGTGGTGCAGATGCTCTTGGGTCACGCCGACATCTCGACCACGCAAATCTACACCCATGTGGCCCGAGAGCGCTTGAAGCAGTTGCATGCCCTTCACCATCCCCGAGGCTGAGCGGCGGGTATTTGGCTGGGCAGGCTCGCGGGCAGGTTTGCGGTATTACTAGAAACCTCTTGTATACTGCCGCGATGCCGACGGTGAGATGCCCACCGTTTTCTTAACTCCAACAATGCTAACGATAATGACTCTGCCAGGGGATGCTCGGCATGGAGTTGCAGAATTCGTTCGCCCGGCTTTTGCGCAAAGCGGTCGCGACGACGCTGATTGCCGGGACGCTGGTGCTGGCGATCTATGGGGCATATAGCTGGCAGAGGGAAGAGTCCGAGGTGCGCGAGAGCCTCGGCATCCTATCCGGCTTTCTGGCCTCTGCCTCGCAGGCATTCTTCGACAATATCGGCAACGGCATGAGCCCGCTCGGGCAATTGCTGGAGCAGCGGGATGTCCTGCGGCATCCGGAACGGGCCAGGCAACACCTGCTGGCCTTCCAGGAACGCTATCCGGAAGCCGTGGCCATCGCTGTCTTCGCGCCGGACGGCAGGATGCTGATCAATACCGCAGTGGAACCGGGCATGGAGCTGCCGGACTTCAGGAAGGATCCGCCCTATCTGGCCAGGCTGCTGCACGATATGGCCGATCCCAGCCTGTACGTGGTTTCGCCACCCGAGATCGGCAAGGCGATCCTGCGCTGGCGCTTCAGCATCCGTCACGTCGTCAGGAATAGCGATGGCCAGCCTTTGTTCCTTGTGCAGGCGGCGATTCCGCTCGAGCGCAAGGGCACATTCCTGCATCAGTTGCCGGTGCCGGCGAGTAGCGAGATCGGTCTGTTGCGTGGCGATGGCCATGAGCAGGCGCGTTGGCCGGTGGAGGATGCCAATGCGATCTACGGCCGGCTCTCGACCGGCGATGCAGCGCGAACGATCAGGTAGAACCCGGGTCTCCACTCTGCTTATTTTCAAAGCGAAGCCCCATGGTTCTTGAGTGTTGATGGCCGTATCGGGGTCTTTACGCGGCTGGCCGATATGGATATCTACGCTTACGTATCCGTGCCGGCAACCTACGTTTGGCAGCGTTGGTGGCGGCAGAACATGCCGGTCTTTGCCGCCTTTGCGGTGTTTCTCGGCATATTTTCGATGATCGCCTACTGGGTGGCGCAACGCGAGCGCTCCCACAGCCGAGAATTGATCAGCCAGGCTCGGCGCGATTCCTTGACGGGGCTGCCGAACCGGATGGCGGTGGAAGAAATGCTGGAATGGTGCATCCGGATGGCAAGGACCATGCGCCATCAATGCGCGGTGTTATTCGTGGATATCGATCGGTTCAAGGACGTCAACGATTCCTATGGCCATGATGTGGGTGACCAGTTGCTGAGAAAGGTTGCCAAGGTCATTCAGGGCAGTCTGCGCGATGGCAATTTCCTGAGTCGGCTGGGCGGCGATGAATTTCTGGTCATCCTGCCGGCCTGCGATCAGGAGACGGCGATCTTGATCAGCAAGCGCTTGCTGGACGCGTTCCGGGAGCCGTTGCGCGTAGGCGAGCGCCAACTCGCTGTGACACCCTCCATCGGTGTTGCCCTGTTCCCGGAACATGGCGAGGACATCCGTACACTGCTCAAGCATGCGGATACGGCGATGTATGAAGCCAAGCGCCTGGGCCGCAACGCCTTTTCCTTGTATATGGACCAGTTGGGCGAGCGCGTCCGGCACCGTGTCCAGATCGAGCAGGAATTGCGCGAAGCGATCAAGCGTGGCTCATTTCAACTGGCGTACCAGCCGGTTGTCGACATGTATTCCGGCAGGCTGGCTGGTGGCGAAGCGTTGATACGCTGGGTCGGCCAGGATGGCGAACTGATCATGCCGGAAGCGTTCATCGATATTGCCGAGGATTCCGGATTGATCTGTCAGTTGGGCGAGTGGGTATTGCGCAGCCTGTGCAGCCATATGGCGGAGTGGAGAAAGGCGGTCCCCGGACTTTGGCTTGCGATGAACGTTTCGCCCAGGCAGTTTCGGGATCCGGCATTCGTCGCCAAGATCGAAGGCATCTTGCAGGAAGCCGGCATGGATGCGACTTGGCTGGTGGTCGAAATCACCGAGACGACGGCGATGGATGATCCGGAGGCGAGCATGGCGATCATGGCACGGCTGAGGGCCATGGGCATCCGGATTGCCATCGACGATTTCGGTACGGGGCATTCCTCGCTGGGCTATCTGAAGCGCATTCCCGCCGACAAGATCAAGATCGATAAATCGTTCGTGAGCGGCATCGATGTCAATGTCGACGATACGGGGATTGTCCAAACCATCCTGGCATTGTCGGCAATGCTGCAGAAGGCGGCGGTGGCGGAGGGCATCGAAACGGAGGCGCAATTCAATGCGCTCAGAGACTTGGGCTGTGAATACGCCCAAGGTTATTGGATCAGCAAGCCGGTTACGCCCCAGGAGTTCCTGTCGATGGCTGCTCGGCATGCCGCTCTGGTTTCATGCGGACCGGGACGCTTCTATGAGCGCCAAGTCGGGGTTTAGATCCAGGCCTTCCACAGCAGCGAGCCGCCGCTCAGGAGCAATAGCGCGCCGATGAGACGGGTCATCTGGGCATTGCTGAGGCCGAGATGCACCTTGCTGCCCAGCCAGAGGCCGAGCGCAAGGATCGGCAGGCCGCCGAGGTAGGCGAGCACCAGTTCCTTCTGCAAGAGCAGGCCGGTCGCGATGAAGACCGCACCGCGCAGGCCGCCTTCCATGAGGAAGAGCAGCGAGGTGGTGGCGCGGAAGACCCCCTTGTCGCGAATGCGGTGGGAAAGATAGATCACATAAGGCGGGCCGCCGGTGCCGAACAAGGCGCTGACCGTGCCGCCAGCGAGACTGGCCGGCCAGGCCCAGAGTTTTGAGATCGGCGCCTCGCCATGCAGGTAGAGCAGGCTGCGCAGGGCGAAGGCGAGCACGAACAGGCCCAGGGCGGTGAGCAGTGCCGACTGGTCGAGCTTGAGCAGCAGGGTGGCGCCGGCGATCACCCCGACGATGCTGCCCGGGATCAGCGGCTTGAGTTCGGCCCAGTCGACCTGCTGCCGGTTGCTGTGGCCGAGCACGGCCGAGGCGGTAAAGTCCATGACCAGCATGAACGGCACCACGAAGGTGAGCGGCAGGAACAGGGCGAGCAGCGGCACCGCGACCAGGCCCGAGCCAAAGCCGGAGATGCCGCGGATGAAATAGGCTAGGAGCAGCACCCAGCCGGCCAGGGCGAAATCGAACGTGCTCAGGGTTGGCATGGGAAGATGGGTGGTAAGTGCCGAGGGATAGAAGGGGTTTACTCGGTACTCGTCACTCGATACTTGATACTCAAATTCGGCTGCCGCGCTCGATGATCACGCCCAGTTCCTTCACATTGCGCAGGATGGCCTGCTTGCGCACGGCGATGCGCACCCAGGGCGCGCCGAACTCGCCGCGCACGATCTCGGCGATGTGTTCGCCCAGGGCCTCGACCAACTGGAACTCGCGGCTGGCCACGCTCTCCTGGATGCGCGCAGCGACCTTGGCGTAGTCGATGGTGTCGACCACGTTGTCGGTATGCCCGGCCTTGTGGTCGTAGAGGCCGATCTCCAGGTCGAGGATGACGGGCTGCGGCGCTTTACGCTCCCATTCGTAAAGGCCGATAATCATCTCCATGCGGAAATCCCGCAAAAACAGAATATCCATCACGACATCCATCAAGCAAAGGCCGACATTCTACGCATATGACCGAACTCGCGCTGCTTCTCGTCGCCGCCTATCTCATCGGCTCCATCTCCTTTGCCATCGTCGTCAGCCGCCTCTACGGCCTGCCCGACCCACGCGGCCATGGTTCGGGCAACCCCGGCGCGACCAATGTCCTGCGTACCGGCAGGAAGTCGGCCGCGATGCTGACCCTGCTGGGCGATGCCCTGAAAGGCGTGGTGGTCGTGCTGCTGGCCAAATGGTTCACCGAAGCCTGGGGCCTGCCGGGCTATGTGCCCTATCTGGCCGCCCTGGCGGTGTTTCTGGGGCATCTGTTTCCGGTCTTCTTCGGCTTCAAGGGCGGCAAGGGGGTGGCTACCGCCTTGGGCGTCTTGCTGGCGCTCAATATTTGGGTCGGCCTGAGCTGTCTGGCGACCTGGCTGGCCATGTTTGCGATTACTCGGGTCTCTTCCCTTTCGGCCCTGGTGGCGGCAGGCTTGGCACCGCTGTATGGTTATTGGCTGGTGGGTGGCGCGACCGAAACCGGTCTGCTGGTCGTCTTGAGCGCCATCGTGCTGGCCCGCCATCACGCGAACATTCGCCGTTTGCTGCGGGGCGAGGAGACTATCTTCAAGAAGCGAGTCTGATATGGCCTGGTTCGAAAAAGAGATGGACTACGCACGGGAGAGCCTGACCCGGGTCTCCGAGGCCGCGATCGATCGCGCCGGCGACAAGCTGGGCAACGTGATGAGCGATGGCATCAAGCATGCCGGCGACGAGCTCAAGGAGGTGATCCAGGGGGCCAGCCACGAGATCGACCTCAAGCTCGACAAAATCTCGATCGAGTTGCACAACCAGCGCCAGTTCACCAAGGACGATGTCAAGGAACTGGTCGACTATGCGGCGGACAAGCTGTCCAACGTGCTCGACGACCGCATCCAGGCGATGAAGCGGGAGATCTCCGACCTGGTGCAGGAAAAGACCGAGTACTTCAAGCAGGAGGTCGACAGCTTCTTCGTCCAGCGCCAGCAGGATCTGGCCCGCGAACGCCGCCGGCTGGCGATCAACATCGCCTTGGCCTTCACCGCCTCGGTGGCGGTGGGCGCCGTGTCGATCTTCTACAAGCGGCTGGACCAGGCGCCGCTCGACATGCTCACGGTGTTCCGCATCGTGCTCGGCTCGCTGGCCGGCGGTTATGGCGTCTATCTGGTGGCCAGCCTGTTGCGGCGCTGGCTGGCCATGACCTAGCACAGGAAGGACATGCTGTTCCTGGCGGCCCGCTATTGGGGCTGGCTGCGGCCTTCCAGTATCTTCGCCACTTTCCTGATCCTGGTGATCCTGGTGATCCTGAGCCTGATCCTGATGTTCCCCTTGGAAACGCTGCGCCTGATCGGCCGGCCGGAGTGGGTGCCGATGGTGATGCCGGGGCGTTGAATCTCAGGTCGGCGCAGCCAGGCTGCCCAAATCCCAGCGCGGCTTTACGGTGAAGCCGCCGCCGCGGTTCTGGGCCTCGGCGAGGCGCATGGCGCCGGCGAAGGCGATCATGGCGCCGTTGTCGGTGCACAGCGCCAGCGGCGGGTAGAACACCTCGAAGCGTTTTTGCTCGGCCTCGGCATCGAGCCGGCTGCGCAGGCTGCGGTTGGCGCCGACGCCGCCGGCTACCACCAGCCGCTTCAACCCCGTTTGTTTCAATGCTGCCAGGCACTTGGCCGCGAGCACCTCCACTGCAGCCTCCTGGAAGCCGGCGGCGATGTCGGCCGCCGCCGCCGGGCCTTCCTTGCGCACCAGGGTGAGGGCGGCGGTCTTGAGCCCGGCGAAGCTGAAATCCAGGTTGTGGCTGTTGAGCATGGGCCGGGGCAATTTGAACTTATAGGCGTCGCCCTGTTCGGCCAGGCGGGCCAGCGCCGGCCCACCGGGATAGCCCAGGCCCAGGAGCTGCGCGGTCTTGTCGAAGGCCTCGCCGGCGGCGTCGTCCACGGTCTCGCCCAGGAGTTCATAGCGGCCGACCCCGTCCACCCGCATCAGTTGGGTATGGCCACCCGAGACCAGCAGGGCGACGAAGGGGAACTCGGGCTTGGGGTCGGACAGCAAGGGCGAGAGCAGGTGGCCCTCCAGATGGTGGATGCCGATGGTGGGCACGCCCAAGGCCAACCCCAGACCATTGGCGAGGCTGGCGCCGACCAGCAGGGCGCCGGCCAGGCCCGGGCCCTGGGTGTAGGCGATGGCGTCGATGCCGGCCAGATCGGCGCCGGCCTCGGCCAGCACCTGTTTGAGCAGGGGCAGGGCCCGTCGGATATGGTCGCGCGAGGCCAGTTCCGGCACCACGCCGCCGTATTCGGCGTGCATGGCCACCTGGGAGTGCAGGGCATGGGCGAGCAGGCCGGCCTCGGTGTCGTAGAGGGCTAGGCCGGTCTCGTCGCAGGAGGTTTCGATGCCGAGGACGCGCATGAGGGTGGGTTGGGCAAAATAAGGCATATTTTGCCTTGATCGAAGCGCCGAAGTGGATATAATTGCGGGTCATTTTTATTTACCGCTTTAGGTGTTTTTCACATGCCGAGTGTACGTCTTAGAGAAAACGAGCCGTTCGAAGTGGCCATGCGCCGCTTCAAGCGCACCATCGATAAGACCGGTCTGCTGACCGAGCTGCGCGCCCGTGAGTTCTACGAGAAGCCGACCCAGGAGCGCAAGCGCAAGCTGGCCGCCGCGGTCAAGCGCCATCACAAGCGCCTGCGCAGCCAGACCCTCCCGCCCAAGATGTACTGATCGTTTTGCTTGAGTGACATGTCCCTCAAAGAGCAGATCAATGAGGACATGAAGGCCGCCATGCGTGCCCGACAGGCCGAGCGGCTGTCCACCGTGCGCCTGCTGCTGGCGGCCATCAAGCAGAAAGAGATCGACGAGCGCGTCAGCCTGGACGACGCCGGGGTCACTGCGGTCATCGACAAGATGATCAAGCAGCGCCGCGACTCCATCGCCCAGTACGACGGCGCCGGCCGCACCGATCTCGCCGACAAGGAACGCGCCGAATTGGCCATCCTTGCCGACTACCTGCCCCAAGCCCTTTCCGCCGACGAAATCGTCGGCCTGATCCAGGCTGCCCTGGCCGAAACCGGCGCTGCCGGGGCCAAGGACATGGGCAAGGTGATGGCCTGGCTGAAGCCGAAGATGGCCGGCCGCGCCGACATGCAGGCCGTTTCCGCACAAGTCAAAGCCAAGCTCAGCTGACTCTCTGAAAATCCCGTCTACAATCCTGGGAAGGCCATTATGATTCCCCAGGACTTCATCCAGACCCTACTCGATCGCGTCGACATCGTTGATGTCATCGAGCGCTATGTGCCGCTGAAGAAGGCGGGCATCAACTATCAGGCACGCTGCCCCTTCCACAACGAAAAAACGCCCTCGTTCACGGTCAGCCCGACCAAGCAGTTCTATCACTGCTTCGGCTGCGGCGCCCACGGCACCGCCATCACTTTTCTCATGCAGCACACCGGCATGGGCTTCGTCGAGGCGGTCAAGGAGTTGTCCGCCCGGGTCGGCATGGCCGTGCCCGACGACGGCACCCGCAGCAACCCGGAAGATGGCCGGCGCGAGCACCTCTACGAGTTGATGGAAACGGCGGCCCATTTCTACAAGGGCGAATTGAAAACGCACGCCGCCGCCGTGGCCTATCTGAAAAATCGCGGCCTCACCGGCGAGACTGCCGTCCGCTACGGCCTTGGCTATGCCCCGGACGACTGGCAGGGGCTGGCCCGCGCGGTGGCCGACTATCAGGACAAGGCTCTGGAAGAGGCCGGCCTGGTCATCGCCGGCGAGGGTGGCAAGCGCTACGACCGCTTCCGCCACCGGGTCATGTTCCCAATCAAGAACGAGCGCGGCAAGGTCATCGCCTTCGGCGGCCGGGTGCTGGACAAGGCTGAGCCCAAGTACCTCAATTCCCCGGAGACCCCGCTGTTCCACAAGGGCCGCGAACTCTACGGCCTGCACGAAGGGCGCAAGGCCATCCAGTCGCAGGGTCGGGTGATCGTGGTCGAGGGCTATATGGATGTGGTCATGCTGGCCCAGCACGGCGTCGAGAATGCGGTGGCCACCTTGGGCACCGCGGTGACCAGCGACCAGGTCGAGCGGCTGCTGCGCCTGGCCGACGCCATCGTGTTCGCCTTCGACGGCGACGCCGCCGGCCGCAAGGCGGCCTGGCGCGCCCTGGAAAACAGCTTGCCCCAGGTGGTCGACGGCAAGCGGCTGGGTTTCCTGTTCCTGCCCGAGGGCGAAGACCCGGACAGTTATGTCCGCGCCCAGGGCCGTGCGGCTTTCGAGCAACTCCTGGACAAGGCCGTGCCGCTGTCGCAATTCCTGCTCGACGAGATGACGGCCAAGACCGATCTGGCCAGCCCCGAGGGCAGGGTGCGCCTGGTCAAGCTTACCGAGCCCTACCTCGACCAGATGCGCCGCGCCCCTTTGCTGGCCCGCAGCCTGCGCCGGCAATTGGCCGGCATGAGCGGCATGGCCGGGCGGGATTCTGGCCGGAGTTCGACCCGATTCACACCGGGGCCGGCGACAGCGTCTATACCTAAACGTGGCGGGCAGCCCAGCCCTTACCGGGTGGTCTTGCAGGCACTGATCCACAAGCCCGAACGCGTGGCCCAACTGCCGGCCGAATTGCCGGTCGACGCCAGCCCGGAGGCGGCGGTCCTGGCCAGCGCGATGGCGAGCATCCGGCAACGGCCGGATATTCCCAGTTCCCGGCAACTGGTGGAGAGCTTCCGCGACAGGTCGGAGCAGGCCCTGATGGAAGCGGCCGAGGCGGCGGTGCTGGTCTGGGAAGCAGTGGACCATGATGTCGAGTCGGATTTCCGCGGTGCCTTGGCGACCCTGCAGGAACAGGCCGGGCGTCAGCAGGCGAAAACCTTGAGCCATATGCGGCCGAGCGAGATGAGTCCGGAAGAGAAGGCACGCTTCCTGGAGTCGCTCAAGGCCAAGAAGCTGTCGGCATTGGCGCCGGTGGAAGATGTGCCGGGCCAGGGTGACTTAACTAGTTGATTGTTATAGAATGCTCAACTTTTTAGTTTCGATTGTGTTCGGAGGGTATTGAGACCATGGCGACGGCAAAGAAGCAGGCAGCACGACCGGTCCAGAAAACCGCAAAGAAGCCGGTAGCGCAGGCCAAAAAGACAGCGGCCAAAGCGGCCCCGGTCAAGAAGGCGGTCGCCAAGAAGGCCCCCGTTCAAAAAAGCGCGGCCCAGAAAAAACCGGTCCAGAAGAAAACCGTCGCCAAGGCGGCACCTGCCAAGAAGCCGGTGAAGAAGGCCGTGCCCGCCAAAAAAGCCACGCCGGCTAAAAAGGCCGCTCCGGTCAAGAAGCCGGTCAAGGCTCAGGCCAAGCCCGCCAAGAAGGTCCCAGTTCAAAAGAAGACGGCCCCGGCCAAGGGGAAGTCTGTTGTATCCGCGAAAAAAGCGGCAGTCCCGGTGAAAAAGCCCGCTGTGTCGGCAAAAAAGCCCGCAAGCAAGGTGACATCGGCCGCCGCTGAAATCAAAAAGAAGCCAGCCCCGCCCGCCAAGGCGGCCGTGCCGGCGCATAAAACCGCCGCGCCCGCCCCGAAAGCGGCCGCGCCAGAAAAGAGAACCATGCCGAAAGAAACCAAGAAATCGCAAGCTACTGCAGCACAGGAGAACCAAGCAGCACCCGCGCCTTCCACCGAAGAGCAACTGGCCGCCCTGACCAAGGGCAAGAAGCTGTCCAAGGCCGCCATGAAGAAGGCCGAAATGGTCGCCATGGCCGCCATGGCCAATTCCAGCATGGACACCGAGACCCGTCGTACCCGGCTGAAGGCCCTGATCCTGCTGGGCAAGGAGCGCGGTTATCTGACCTATGCCGAGATCAACGACCACCTGCCGGACGACATGCTCGACGCCGAGCAGATCGAGGGCGTGATCAGCATGATCAACGACATGGGCATCCAGGTCTACGACGAGGCGCCCGACGCCGAGACCCTGCTGATGTCCGAGGCCCCGGCCCCGGTCGCCGACGAGGATGCCGCCGAGGAAGCCGAAGCCGCCCTGTCGACCGTGGATGCCGAGTTCGGCCGCACCACCGACCCCGTGCGCATGTACATGCGCGAGATGGGCTCGGTCGAACTGCTCACCCGCGAAGGCGAGATCGAGATCGCCAAGCGCATCGAAGAAGGCCTCAAGCACATGGTGCAGGCCATCTCCGCCTGCCCGCTCACCATTACCCATATCCTGTCGATGGCCGAGAAGGTCGAGAAGGATGAGATGCGCATCGACGAACTGGTCGACGGCCTGATGGACAGCGCCGGCGCCGACATCGTCATGGAAATGGCGGAGGAAGAGGTCAGCGAGGCCGCCGAAGGCGAAGAGGGCGAAGAGGACGAGAGCGGCGGCGGCATGAGCGCGGCCAACCTGGCCCAGCTCAAGGCCGATGCCCTGGACCGCTTGGGCGATGTCCGCAAGTGCTTCAACCGGATGCGCAACGCCGTCACCAAGTACGGCTACGACAGCCCGCAGTACAAGAAGGCGCAGGACGAACTGTCCGGCCATCTTATGGGCATCCGCTTCACCGCCCGCCAGGTCGAGAACCTGAGCGATGGCCTGCGCAGCCTGGTCGAAGAGGTTCGCAGCCACGAGCGCGCGATCATGGAACTCGCCGTCACCAAGTGCGGCATGCCGCGCGCCCACTTCATCAAGACCTTTCCGGGCAACGAGGGCAATCTCAACTGGGTGGCCAAAGAGATCAAGGCCAACCACAACTACAGCTCGGCCCTGGAGCGCGTGCAGTACGACGTCAACGAGCACCAGGAGAAGCTCAAGGCCTTGCAGGACAAGGCCAGCCTCTCGGTCAAGGTGCTCAAGGAGATCAACAAGCAGATGTCCACCGGCGAGGCCAAGGCCCGCCGCGCCAAGCGCGAGATGATCGAGGCCAACCTGCGCCTGGTGATCTCCATCGCCAAGAAATACACCAACCGCGGCCTGCAGTTCCTCGACCTGATCCAGGAAGGCAACATCGGCCTGATGAAGGCGGTCGACAAGTTCGAATACCGCCGCGGCTACAAGTT
>JACAEC010000116.1 GCA_013389055.1 Hydrogenophilaceae bacterium | reverse complement strand
TCTGGATCGGCACCGAGGATGGGGCGGGCTCTGCGCGGGCATGACGAATAAATCAGTGTTTCCCTAGACTGAACCCGTCGCTTGAACAGTTGGTCTATTCGCAATGAACCGTAAACGCCGCCAATTGCTGCAAGGCTTGGGCCTGGCACTGTGCCTGCCGGCTCTGCCGGCTTGGGCCGCGACCGCGCCGATCCGCAAGACGATCCCGAGCAGCGGCGAGCTGCTGCCGGTGATCGGCATGGGCACTTGGATCACCTTCGATGTCGGCGGCGACCTGATCTCGCGGGCCGAGCGGCTCAAGGTACTGCAAGCCTTTTTCGAGCGCGGCGGCACGCTGATCGATTCCTCGCCCATGTATGCCTCGTCGGAAGACGTGATCGGCTGGTGCCTGAAGCGGCTGCCGCCGCAGCCGCTGTTCGCCGCGACCAAGGTCTGGACCTGGGGCCGCGCCTTGGGGCTGCGCCAGATGGAGGCCTCGCGCCGGTTCTGGACCGTACCCCGGTTCGACCTGATGCAGGTCCACAACCTGCTCGACTGGGAGACCCATCTGGAGACCTTGCAGGCGATGAAGGCCGAGGGCCGCATCCGCTACATCGGCATCACCACCTCGCACGGCCGCCGGCACGAGGAGCTAGAAGCGGCGATGCGGGCCTTCCGCTTCGATTTCGTGCAGTTCACCTACAACCTCGACGACCGCGAGGCCGAGGCCCGCTTGCTGCCGCTGGCGGCCGAGCGCGGCATAGCGGTGCTCGCCAACCGGCCCTTCCAGGGCGGCAACCTGTTCGGCCGGGTGCGCGGCAAACCATTGCCGGCATGGGCGCGCGAGATCGACTGCGAAAACTGGGCGCAGTTCTTCCTCAAGTTCGTCGTCTCCCACCCGGCCGTCACCTGCGCCATTCCCGCCACCTCGAAACCGGCGCACATGCAGGAGAACATGGGCGCGCTCTATGGCCGCCTGCCCGATGCCGCCATGCGCCAGCGCATGGCCCGCTACTTCGCCGCGCTGTCATAATTTCTCCAACTGCATCATCTAGTCTTGCCGGCTGACCAAGTCCTCTGGAGAGAGCCCATGCCCTTGCGCAAACATTGCCTGGCCTTGCTGTGGCCAACCTTGTGCCTGCCCGCCTTTGCCCTGGCCGGCCAAGGCCCCAGCAGCTCACAGTCGCCCTATCTGGTGCCGATCGCACCGGGCGTCGAGTTCACCAGCATCCTGACCGTGGGCGATGCCGTGACGGGCCGGAACAAAACCAGCTATCGCATGGCCGGCATTCCGGACGGGCTGGGCGTCTACGACAACGGCGACGGCAGCATCACGGTGCTGATGAACCACGAACTCAAGGAGGCTGCCGGCGCGCAGCACGCCCATGGCGGCAAGGGCGCCTTCGTCTCGCAATGGCGCATCCGCAAGCAGGACCTCAAGGTGATCGAGGGCAAGGACTTGATCAAGGAGGTGCACCTGGCCGACGGCAATGGCTGGCGCCAGGCCCCGGGTGCCGGATTCAACCGCTTCTGCTCGGCCGACCTGCCGGCCGCCACGGCCTTCTACAACAAGGCGAGCGGCAAGGGCTACCGCAATGGCCGCATCTTCATGAACGGCGAGGAAACCAAGGGCGGCCGCGCCTTCGCCCACCTGATGAGCGGCCAGAGTTATGAACTGGCCAAGCTCGGCCGCTTCGCCTGGGAGAACGCCGTGGCCAGCCCCTACGCCCAGGACAAGACCCTGGTTGCCGGTCTCGACGATACCGGCGGCGGCAAACTGCATTTCTATGTCGGCAAGAAAACCGCAAGCGGCAATCCGGTCGAGCGGGCCGGCCTCGCCAACGGCATCGATTATCTGGTGAGCATCGACGGCCAGGACAAGGAACCCGCCCTCGGCTTCAAGAGCGGCCGCTTCAAGCTGGTCGCCGATGGCACGGGCACCGGCTTCGAGCGGCCGGAGGACGGCGCCTGGGACAGCCAACAGCCCAACCGCTTCTATTTCGTGACCACGGCGGGCTTCGCCGGCAACAGCCGGCTCTGGCGCGTCAGCTTCGACGCTATCGACAAGCCCGAACTGGGCGGCCGCATCGAGGTGCTGGTCGACGGCGCCAAGGACGGGCCCCGGATGATGGACAACCTTACCGTCGACAGTGCCGGCAATGTCTACATCCAGGAGGATGTCGGCGACCAGTCGCACCTCGGCCGAATCTGGCTCTACAACCCGGAGCGCAAGGCGCTGGTGCTGCTTGCCCAGCACGACGAGCAGCGCTTCCTCAAGGACGGCAAGGCGTTCCTGACCGAGGACGAGGAGTCTTCCGGCATCGTCGAGGTGAGCGCCTTCTTCAAGGGGGTGCGCGGCTACGATACGAAACGGAACCGCTACTTCCTGTTCGACGTGCAGGCCCACTACAAGCATGCCGATGCGGAACTGGTGGAAGGCGGACAGTTGTTATTGATGAAGGTGCCGCGCTAGTTCAACCAGGTATTGAGCTGGAAGGCCACCAGCGCGGTACAACTCAGGAAACCCGCGGCCGGCACCCAGAGCGGATAGCTGCGCACCCCCTCGACCACCGGCTGGCGCCGCTTCACCCGCACCAGCGACAGATTGATCAGGGCGAACACGATCAGGATGATGAAGCTGGTCGCCTTGGCCAGCGCAACCAGCTCCACGCCCAGGGCCAGGCCTTGTACCGCCAGGGCCATGGCGGCGGTGGCGATCAAGGGGGTGCGCGTGCGCGGCGAGACATAGCCGAGCGGCCGCGGCAGCCAACCCTGCCGGCTCATGCCGTAGAGCACCCGCGAACCCATGACGATCTGGATCAGGGCGCCGTTGGTGACGGCGAACAGGCTGATCAGGCCGATCAATACCGGTTCCTGGCCGGTCGCCCGGCGATACATCTCGGCCAGCGGGGCGCGGGTCCCGGCCAACTCACCGACCGGCAAGGTGAGCACCGCCGCCAGTGCCACCAGCAGATAGAGCAGGGTCGCCAGGCCCAAAGCGAGCAGGATGGCGCGCGGCAGATTCCGCTGCGGCTCCTTCACCTCCTCCGCCACGTTGACCATGTCCTCGAAACCGATGAAGGCATAGAAGGCGAGAAAAGCGCCGAGCAGGATGCCGTGCCAGACGCCGAGATCGAACGGCGGCAGCAGTTCGGGCAAGCGCTGCGGCAGTTCCTGCAAGTGGCGGCCGGAGACCGCGATGATCAGGAGCAGGCCGCCGACCTCGATCAGGGTGACCACCACGGCCGCCCGCACCGATTCGACGATGCCCCAGGAGGCCAGCGCCCACAGGCCGAAGATCAGCAGGGTCACGGCCAGCCAGTGCGGCAGCGGCAGAAACACATGCAGGTAACCGACGAAACCGCTGACCAGGGTGGCGCAGGAGACGACGCCGGTGAGCACGATGAGGCCGCCGACCAGGATGGAGAGTGGACGCAGGCCCAGGCCCTGCTGGACGTAGACCGCCTCGCCGGCGCAGAACGGATAGCGGGCCGACAGCTCGGCGTAGGAGAAGGCGGTGAAGGCGGCGATGAGACCGGCCACCAGGAAGGCGACCGGCGCATAGATACCGGCGTTGCCGGCGACCTTGCCGACCAGGACATAGATGCCGGCGCCCAGGATGGTGCCCAGGCCGTAATAGGTGATCTGCGCGAGCGAAAGGCTGCGCTTGAGCGCGACGTCTTCAGCCATGCCTGCTGTTCTCCTCATGCCACCGACTGCGGCGGCGATTGTTTCCGGATTGCCCGATGCCGACTCGGCGCCCATGCTGCAGCCGGTGTAGCATGTCGCCCTCGACCACCGGATAGGGTAGCTCCATGCGTAGCTTGATCATCATCGCCCACGGCAGTCGCCGCCAGGCCTCCAATGACGAGGTGCGGCTGCTGGCCGAACAGGTGCGGCAACTGCCGGGCCTGGCTTATGACCACGTCGACGTCGCCTTTCTCGAACTGGCCGAACCTTCCATCCCGGACAGCCTGGCCAGTTGCGCCGCGCGCGGCGCGACCGAGATCGTGGCCTTCCCCTACTTCCTGGCGGCCGGCACCCACGTGGCGAACGACATCCCCGAGATCATCGAGGGCTTTCGCCAAGCCCATCCTGATGTCCAAGTTAGACTCACCGCGCACTTGGGCGCCTCGGCGCTGTTGCCGCAGGTCCTGCTCGCCGTCGCCGACAGCCGATAAAACCGCCAGCCATCACCCTTTTTAAGCCTACCATGCAACTCGATCGTATTCTGCAATCCCAAGGTTTCGGCAGCCGCAAGCAATGCCGGTCCATGATCCGCCACGGCCACGTCGCCATCGACGACGCCATCTGCGAAGACCCCTTCATCGAACTGAACCCAGAAGGCCTGTGCTTCAGCGTGGACGGCGAACCCTGGCAGTACCGCGAGCACGCCTATGTCATGCTGCACAAGCCGCAAGGCTACGAATGTTCGCGCACACCCAAGCACCACCCGAGCATCTTCTCGCTGCTGCCCGATCCCCTGGTCGGCCGGGAGGTGCAAAGCGTCGGCCGCCTGGACGAGGACACCACGGGGCTCTTGCTGCTGACCGACGACGGCCAGTTCATCCATCAACTCACCTCGCCCAAGCGCAAGGTGAGCAAGGTCTACGCGGTGACCACCAAACACCCGGTGGACGAAGCACTCCTCGCCGCACTGCGCAAAGGTGTCCTGCTGCACGACGAGCAGGCGCCGATCGCGGCAGCGGCTTGCGAGCAGGTCGACACGCATCTGATCCACCTCACCCTGCTGGAAGGCAAATACCATCAGGTCAAGCGCATGGTGGCCGCCGCCGGCAACCGGGTGGAGGCCTTGCGCCGCATCGCCATCGGCGGCCTCGATCTGCCGGATGACCTGGCAGAAGGCGAGTGGCGCTGGTTGGAGCCGACCGATCTGGAAAGGCTGTGGCAAGGATGAGCGAACCGGGCCCGGCCAACGACTGGCTGGCCGGGCATGCCGCGCGGCTGATCAAGTGTTACCGACATTGGACTGGCCGCGACCTGATCGCCCCCGGCTTGCCCCCAGGCGAGTCCGCCCGTGCCTTGTACGAAGCGCCCTTCGTCGTGCTGTCGCACGATACCGCCGCCGACCCCAGCTTCACCTATGCCAATCTGAGCGCCCAACGCCTGTTCGAGATGCCCTGGGCCGAGATCGTCGGCCTGCCTTCGCGGCTTTCCGCCGAGCCGCTGGTGCGCGAGGAACGCGAGCGGTTGCTGAAACGTGTGGCCGGGCAGGGTTTCATCGACGACTACAGCGGTATCCGGATCGCCAAGTCCGGGCTGCGCTTCAGCATCCATCGGGCCACGGTCTGGAACCTGTTCGACGAACAGGGGCATCCTGCCGGACAGGCCGCCTGTTTCAGCGATTGGCGGCCGCTCGCCTAGTATTTCTGCGTACTTGTTCGAGGGGGAAACTGTTCTAGCCTGAGACTACCAACCGGAAAAGGAGAACGATCATGGTTGCCGTTGCCGATGACTTTGTCCGTCCCGGGTTTGAACCCATCGTTGACCCGGATTTTCCTAATGCGCCGAGTGACTGGGGCCGTGAAGCCGGCGAGGCTGCCGCGCGGGAACTCGGCCTGAAGCTGACCGAAGAACACTGGCAGGTGGTCTGCGCCTTGCAGGAGTTTTACGCCCGGCACGATGAACCGCACATCAATGTGCGGGAACTGCACGATGCCCTGGACGAATACTTCCACCCGGAAGGCGGCATCAAATATCTGTATCAGCTCTTCCCCGGCGGCCCGATCGCCCAAGGCTGCCGCCTCGCGGGCCTGCCACCGCCGGCGGGCGCCACCGACAAAGGCTTCGGCAGCGTGGTTTGAAAGCACATACTCCCGCCGGCTAGGTGTAATTGCCGCCGGCGGGATTCAGTTCGATGTAGAAGGTCGACATCGCCCCCGCCGTTTCCTCCTGATTGATCTGACTCTGCCTCAACATCGCCTCGACCCGTGCCGCCTGGATCATGGCTGCGTCGGCCACTGCGGGATAGAGCCGATGCTGCTGTTCGACGACGAAGGGTTGGCAGCGCGCCTGCTGTTCCAGTTGCCTGCGAACCACAGGATCCACACCGGGTAGCAGCAGCAGCCAGGGCGCTTGCCAAGCCAGGTAGTCGGCCACGAGTTGTTCGTGGACGGCGTCGTGGCCCGTCTGGGCCAGGAAGAAACTCGGGAAGGCTGAGGCATCGAGCCGGCGACCGACAAACATATCGGACAAGTTGACACCCTGTAGACCGAGGCCGGAGCCCTCGGCATCCCGAAGAAACCATTGGCCGGATGGCTCATCACCGGCACAGCGATTGACATATTCAGTCAGGCAGTCAGCCGCCGTCGGCATTTCATCCGACCGGAGCGAGCGCAGGGCGTCGCTGGTGAAGGTCTCGCGCGCTGCCAGGCCGGCACGCCAGAGCAGCTTCTGCCCCTGAGCCAACTCCTGTTCGCTGAATACGCTGTTCAACAAGGCCAAGGGCTGGCCCTCGACATCGAGCAGCCAGAGTTCGTAGCGATCCCGGAAATCGAACGGCAGCGTGTTATGCACGCTCAGCAGATGCTGATAGACGATGGCACCCATGGCCTCCATGCGCAGGAAGTCGTCCGAAGGGTAGAGCGGGCCGCGCCTGAGCCCCTTTGCCAGGGTCCAACTGCCATAGCGGATGTCGCTGGTTTGTACCTTGGTGCCAAGCTCCAAGCCTCGGAGCAATTCATCGTTGCTGACGTAGATATCCCAATGCAGGCCGTCCATGCTCACCGCCTCGGCCGAGGCGTAGCGGATGATCTGCACTACCCCGCGGAAGGGATTGAGTAGGCGCTGGGCATAACACTCGACGATCATGGCATTACCTTAATCGCTCCCGCGGCCTGAGGAAACCGAACGCTACCGCGCAGACTTTTAGTTTTTCTTATGAGCCGACACGCGCGAACCATGCCGCAACAGACAAGGAGTAGCGGTCAGCCTGACATGTCGGCAGGCTTCGTTTCAGACAAAGCCATAAATCTACTTGATAACTTGCGCAACAAAAATTGTGTATAAATGATTTAAGACTTATTTGTCCTTATAGATGACGCATCGAAAGACTCAAACGGAAGGAGACCCTTATGAGCAAGATGCAGCATTCCGGATGGTCATCTGCCTTTTGGCTAAGCGGATATCTTGCCATGGTCGGCGCGGTGCTCGGTCCGACGCCGGCCATGGCGGCAAGCGCGGCGAGTACGGCAGACCACACCCAATTCAAGGAACTCCAGAAGACCTTCGACTCCGGACCCGAAGTCACCAAGGCCTGCCTATCCTGTCACACCGAAGCGGCCAAGCAGGTCATGAAGACCAAGCACTGGACCTGGGAATTCCTCAACCCGGCCACCAAGCAGAAACTGGGCAAGAAGCACGTGATGAACAACTTCTGCATCTCGGTCGAATCCAACCTGCCCTTCTGCACCACTTGCCATGTCGGCTACGGCTGGAAGGACAACAGCTTCGACTTCACCAAACAGGAGAATGTCGACTGCCTGGTCTGCCACGACACCACCGGCAATTACCGCAAGCAGCCGGGCATGGCCGGCAACGTGGTGACCAAGGAAATGGAGTTTCCGCCCGGCTCGGGCACCATCGTGAAACCGGTCGACCTGCAACAAGTGGCGAAGAAGGTCGGCAAGACCAGCCGCGACACCTGCGGCGGCTGCCACTTCAACGGCGGTGGCGGCAACGGCGTCAAGCACGGTGACATGGACAATTCCCTGTCGGCCCCGGACGAGGCGCTCGACGTGCACATGGACGCCACCGGCCAGGATTTCACTTGCGGCACCTGCCATGCCACCTCTTCCCACGACGTGCCCGGCAGCCGCTTCGCCCCCACGGCCAAGGACACCAAAGGCGCCTTGATGCGCGGCAAGCACGACAGTCGCAACCCGGCCACCTGCGTGGCCTGCCACGACAACACCCCGCACAAGAAGGTCGCCCGGCTCAATAGCCACGCCCAGAAGCTCGCCTGCCAGACCTGCCACATCCCCACCTTCGCCCGCGGCGGCGTGCCGACCAAGATGTCCTGGGACTGGTCGACCGGCGGCAAGATGGGCCCCGACGGCAAACCGCTGATCAAAAAGGACGAAAACGGCCACGTGATCTACGACGCCAAGAAGGGCGACTTCGTCCTGGGCGAGAACGTGGTGCCGGAGTACAAGTGGTTCAACGGCACGGTCAACTACACCTTGCTCGGCGACAAGATCAAGGCTGGCGGCGTCGTGCCGGTCAATAGCTTCCAAGGCAGTCCGAGCGACGGCAAGTCGCTGATCTGGCCGGTCAAGGTGATGCGCGGCAAGCAGCCCTACGACCCGGTCAACATGACCCTGGTCAAGCCGCACACCGCGGGCAACGACGACACCGCCTACTGGAAGAACTTCGGCTGGGAAAAGGCCATCGCCGCCGGCATGGAATCGGCCGGTGCACCCTTCTCGGGCAAGGTCGACTTCATCGAGACCGAGATGGCCTGGCCGATCACCCACATGGTCGCGCCCAAGGACGAGGCCCTGGCCTGCGTGGAATGCCATAAGCCGGATAGCCGGCTCAAGGGCGTGCCCGGCATTTACATGCCCAGGCACAGCGCCAACGACCTGCTGAACACCGCCGGCTGGGGCATCGCCGGCCTCGCCCTGCTCGGCGTCATCGGCCACGGCGGCCTGCGCATCTACCTCGCTCGCAAGGGCAAGAAGTAATCATGTCCCTTCTCGCCCTTGCCCTCACCCCTACCCTCTCCCGCTCGCGGGAT
>JACAEC010000008.1 GCA_013389055.1 Hydrogenophilaceae bacterium | reverse complement strand
CAGGCGGTGCAGTCGGGGTCGAACATCTTGCTCATCATTCCAATCGGTCGCAGCGCGAAGGGCTCATGGATCGCCGCGCCGCTGCGCGGCTCGCGATGACGGCGCCGGCGCGACTCAGTGCAAGTGCGCCGGCGGGCCCTCCTCGCCCTCGGGCATTTCGGCATGGACGCTCTCGCCCTCGGGGTTGGGATAGAGCGGCGCGCCGCAGTCGTCGCAATACTCGAGCGGGAAGCGCTGGCTGTGCAGGATGACCTCGCCGACGCCAGCCTCGTGCAGGATGCGCTCGATCTCGGCCGGGGTCTCGCCGCTTTCTTCTTCCGTGCTCAGCAAGGGCCAGACGACGCCGTGGACCAGGTCTTCGGAGCCGGCGAGGGCGAAACCGATGCGGTATTCGACCAGCCAGCGGTCGTAGAAAGGCGCGATCACCGCGCGCAGCAGGCCGGCCGGGCTGTTGAGCATGGTCTGCAGATAGGCCACGGCGGCGCGCAGCGAGTAGGGGCGAATCTCGCGATCGGCCTGGCGCCAGGCAGCGAAATAGGCGTCCGGCAGCAACAGTTCATAGGCGCAGCCGGCCATCATCGACTGCAGGTTGGGGCCGCCCTGCTCGCGCCATTGGGCCAGGGCCTTCTCCCGATCGCCGTCCGGCTCGTTCCAGCGGAACAGGGGGCGGCCCGCCGAGGCCGCCACCGCGACCAGGATGTAGCGGACATCGGAGACGAAAGCCGCGGTCTCCGGCATCTTCTTGGCCTCGACATTGAAATCGCGATTCTCCAGCGCCGCCGGCCACAGGCCTGCGGCGAACTGGCGGGTCTCGCCGTAGCCGCGCGGCAATTGATCGGGGCTGAACAGGTAATCGACCAGGGAGAAGCGAGTGCCCTCGGCCAGCACGTGCGCCGCCAACTGCGAGCGCAAGCCGCTCAAGGCATTCTTCGGCAGGCCCCGGGTGGGAATGGCATAGCGCGACCAGGCCAGAATGGGCAGGGCCAGCAGCAGGCCGGCCTGCGGCTGGCCATCGACCATGAAGCGGCCGGCCTCGGCGCCGGCCTCGATCATGTCGGCCAGCTCGTCGTAGGCGCGGGAATGGGTCTCGTACAGCCGGTCGAGGGCCTGGTTGAAGGCCTCTTCGTCGTTCGCCTGCAAGAGTTTGTCGATCAGCGCCGACAGCTCGCCCTCCCAGAAGGAATCCTCGACCCGGCTGCCGGAATCGGCCAGGCCCGTGGCCAGCCAGGCCAGTCGTTCGGCGTCGCGGCTCAGGCGATGGCGGGTATAGAGGCGTCTGCGTTTCATGGCGGTTCTGGCTTTATGGCTGTGCTGGGTGAAGGATATGGACGACCCGGCCCGAGCCATTATCGGCCAGTTCCGGCTGCAAGGTGACATGGCCGATGTTGTGCCGGCTGCTCAGCAACTGCCGGCTTTCGGTCATGATCCGCGGCCAATCGGCCAGGTCATGGATATCCATATGGGCGGACAGCGCGACCTTGCCGGAGGACAAAGTCCAAATGTGCAGGTCGCGCACCTCGGCCACCCCATCCAGGGCCGCGAGGTCCTGCGCCACCGCCTCGATATCGACATGGCCCGGCACCGCCTCCAGCAGGACGTTGAGCGCCTCGCCCAGCAGGCGCCAGGCCGAGACCAGGATCAGGCCGCTGACCAGCAGCGACAGCAGGGGGTCGATCGGCATCCAGCCGGTGAAGGTGATCACCAGGCCGGCGGCCAGGGCGGCGATCGAGCCGAGCATGTCGCCCATGACGTGCAGCAGGGCGGCGCGGGTGTTCAGGGTCTTCTCGCCGTGGCTCAACTGCCAGGCGACGCCGAGGTTGACCAGCAGGCCGATGATCGCCACCACGGTGACGGTGCCGCCCTGGACCTGGCGCGGCTGGGCGAAGCGGTCGACCGCCTCGATCGCGATGAAGGCGACCAGGCCGAACATGAGCAGGGCATTGAACAGCGCGGCGAGGATCTCCAGTCGGACCAGGCCGTAGGTGTGGCGCGGCGAGGGCGGCCGCGTGGCCAGCCAGGCGGCCAGCGCGGCCAGCCCCAGGGCGGTGGAGTCGGTCAGCATGTGGCCGGCGTCCGACAGCAGGGCGAGCGAGCCGGACCAGTAGCCGGCCATTGCCTCGACCAAGGCGAAGCTCAAGGTGAAAAGCAGGGCGCCGGTCAGGTGGCTATAACCGCCGGCATGACCCAGATGATGATGGACGTGGTCGGTGCCGCGGTCGAGCGAGAGGGTGTCGTTAGTTTTTGCCACAGGTATTGGTCGGATCATTGAAGGCGAGTTCGGCATCGACTTGGCCCAGGCCGGCCAGGTGATGGACCGCTTTGGTGTAACGGGGGCTTTCGTGCAGGGCGATGCGATGCGGCGGATGCGGCCGGCCGTGCATGCGCGCCAGCCGCACCAGGGAGACCGGGGCCAGCGGCCATTGCAGGCGGTCCAGCAATTCGTCGGCCAAGTCCGGCCGGTTGCACATCAGGGCCATGTCGCAGCCGGCCTCGAGCGCGGCGCGGGCCCGCTCGACCGCGCCGCCGGCGACGCTGGCACCGGCCATGGCCAGATCGTCGCTGAAGATCACGCCCTCGAAGCCCAGCCGGCCACGCAGGATGTCCTGCAACCAGCGCCGGGAAAAGCCGGCCGGCTGGTCGTCGACCTTGGGGTAGATGACATGGGCCGGCATGATCGCCGCCAGGCCCCAGTCGATCATCTGGCGGAAGGGGATGAGGTCGGCGAACTCCAGGTCTTCCAGCGGCCGCTCGTCGACGGGGATTTCCAGGTGGGAATCGGCCTTGATGAAGCCGTGGCCGGGGAAGTGCTTGCCCACCGCGTTCATGCCCGCCTCGTGCAGGCCCAGCATCAGGGCATGGGCCAGTTCGACCACGGCCTGCGGCTTGCGGTGGAAGGCGCGGTCGCCGATGACGCCGCTGGCGCCGTAATCCAGGTCGAGCACCGGGGTGAAGCTGAAATCGACGCCGACGGCGCGCAGCTCGGCGCCCATGAGGTAGCCGGCATCCTTGGCCAGGTAGCGGGCACGCTGGGGATGCTCGTCCCACACCTCGCCCAGGCGGCGCATCGGCGGGATCGGCGTGAAGCCCTCGCGGAAGCGCTGGACCCGGCCGCCCTCGTGATCGACCCCGATCAGCAGGTGCGGGCTGCGCAGGGCATGGATCTCGCGGCAGAGCGTGGCGATCTGTTCCGGGCTTTCGTAGTTGCGCTTGAATAGGATCACCCCGCCGACCAGAGGATGGCGCAGGCGGCGGCGGTCGTCCTCGGTCAGCTCGGTGCCCGCGACATCGAGCATCAGCGGGCCGAGCGGCAGGTGCAGACCCGGATGAGTCATGCCGACTCCAGCACGACGAAGGCCATGGCGTGTTCCTGTTCGTCGCTCAGGGAGAGGTGGCTGCGCACCACGCCCTGCCGGCCCAGCCAGGCCGCCAGTTCGTCGGAGAAGAACAGCTCGGGCCGGCCCAGTTCGTTGTGGCGCACGCCGATGGTGGACAGGTGCAGCGGGCTGCGCATGCCGGTGCCGGCGGCCTTGGCGAAGGCCTCCTTGGCGGCGAAGCGCTTGGCCAGGAAGCGCGGCTTGTCCTGGGCGGTGTCGAAACCGGCCAGCTCGGCCGGGGCCAGCATGCGCTCGGCCAGCCGCTGCCCGTGCCGGGCATGCATGGCACGAACGCGCTCGATCACCACGAGGTCGGTTCCTACGCCAAAAATCATCTCACCCATTTCCAAGCCAAAAGTGCGGCGATTATACGGCCGCCCGCTGCCAGTTTTAGCGATTACCGGCCGTTTTCGCGATAATTGGCCCTACTTGCAACGTTGTTCAGGACACCGCCATGATCGCCAAACAAGACATCCTCGCCGCCTTCAACTACCGCCACGCCTGCAAAGAGTTCGACGACAGCAAAAAGATCGGCGCGGAGGACTTCGCGTTCATCCTGGAGACCGGCCGCCTGTCGCCCAGTTCCTTCGGCATGGAGCCTTGGCGCTTCGTGGTGATGCAGGACATGGCCCTGCGCGAGAAGCTGCTGGACGTAAGTTGGGGCGCCAAGAAGCAGTTCCCCACCGCCAGCCACGCCATTGCCATCCTGGCGCGCAAGGGCTGCGACCTGCGCTACGACGCCGACTACGTCCGCCACATGCGGCTGGACGTGCACCAGATGCCGCCCGATCTGTTCGAGACCAAGAACAAGTTCTACCGCCAGTTCCAGGAATCCGACTTCAAGCTGCTCGACAATGAGCGCGCCCTGTTCGACTGGGCCTGCCGGCAGGCCTATATCGCCCTGGGCAACATGATGACGGCCGCGGCCATGATCGGCATCGACTCCTGCCCGATCGAGGGCTTCGAGCAGGCCGGCGCCGACCGGATTCTGGCCGATGCCGGGGTCATGGACCCGAAGCGGTTCGGCCTCGCCGTGATGGTCGCCTTCGGCTATCGCAAGAACCCGCAGCCGGCCAAGACCCGCCAGGCCATGGATGAGATCGTGCAGTGGGTAAGGTGATACAAAGACGAATGCAAACAACCCAAACTCAGCCCCTCCCCCATTTATGGGGGAGGCTGAGAGGGGGACTTATCGGCCACGCAAATGGCGCCAAAGGTGCTGTTCTGCATCGATCATATTGCGGCGCAGTCGGCGTGCATTGAGGGTGACGGGTTTGGTCATGCCCAAATCTTCCCCTCCCCAGCCCTCCCCACAACTGTGGAGGGGGTGCCATAGCCTCAGTCACGATGCGCCGTTGCCCTGAAGGGGCGGTTCCGCGATAATCGCCGTCTTCGCATCCGTGCCCGGGTGGCGGAATAGGTAGACGCACGGGACTCAAAATCCCGCGCCAGTGATGGCGTGCCGGTTCGATTCCGGCCCCGGGCACCACATTCTCCAGCCTATAAAGACTCGGCCTGCCAGCCAGGCCCGATCAGGCGATGCCCCGATGAAAACTGCCGATTTCGACTACGCCCTGCCCGAAGCGCTGATCGCCCGCCATCCGCTGGCCGAGCGCACGGCCAGTCGGCTGCTCCACCTCGACGGCCCCGGCCAGGCCTTCCAGGACCGGATGTTTGCCGAACTGCCCGAGTTCTTCCGACCCGGCGACCTCTTGGTATTCAACGACACCCGGGTGATCAAGGCGCGGCTGTTCGGCGAGAAGGCGACCGGCGGCCGCATCGAGGCCCTGATCGAGCGGGTGCTCACCGAGCACGAGGCCATCGCCTTCATCCGCGCCAGCCACGGCCCGAAGCCGGGCATGCGGCTGCGCTTGGCCGAGGCCTTCGAGGCGGAAGTGATCGAGCGCAGCGACGATCTCTACCGCCTGCGCTTCGACCCTGCCAAGACAGTGCTGGAATGGCTGGAGACCTATGGCGAATTGCCGCTGCCGCCCTACCTGGAGCGCAAGCCCGAGCAGGCGGACGAGGCCCGCTACCAGACGGTGTATGCCCGCGAGCCCGGTGCGGTGGCCGCCCCCACCGCCGGCCTGCACTTCGACGAGGCCATGCTGGCCAAGCTCAAGGCCAAGGGCGTGGCAACCGCCTACGTCACTCTCCATGTCGGCGCCGGCACCTTCCAGCCGGTGCGGGTCGACAGCCTCGCCGAGCACAAGATGCACGCGGAACTCTATGAGGTGCCGCCGGCGACGGTGGCCGCGGTCGAACTGGCCCGCGGCCACGGCGGCCGCATCACCGCGGTCGGCACCACCAGCCTGCGCGCCCTGGAATCGGCCGCCCGCGGCGGTACCCTGGTGGCCGGCCAGGGCGAGACCGACCTGTTCATCACCCCGGGCTATCAGTTCCGGGTGGTCGAGCGGCTGATCACCAATTTCCACCTGCCCCGCTCCACCCTGCTCATGCTGGTCTGCGCCTTCGGCGGCATGGACCTGATGCTGGCCGCCTACCGGCATGCGGTTGAACAACGCTACCGCTTCTTCAGCTATGGCGACGCCATGCTGATCGAGCGCGCCTAACAGTCGCGCCAATCGAGGCGCTGCCCGATCTGGCCGGCAAAGCCGCCGGCCGGCAGTTCCAGCACATAAGACACTGGGCCGGGTGAGGGGTAGAGCGGACAGGGTGACTCGCCGCATACAGGCAGACGCTCGACCGCCAAGGCCCGCCGCTCCGCATCCAGCCAGACGATATCGAGATCGAAGCTCATGCCCTGCATCCAGATCCAGCGCACCTCGGGCCGCGGGTAGACGAACAGCATGCCGCCCGGCGGCCGGCCGGACAGTCCGGCCGCATGTTCTGCTTCCGTTTCGGCCAGCGCCACCGGCTGCCAGCGCCGGCCATCCCATACCTCGGCGCAGCCCTCGGCCGCGGCCTGGCCGGCCTGCAAGCAAGCGCTAAGCAACAGGCTGGCGGCAATCAGCCGGCGTAGCGGCAGGGTGACCTGATAAAATGCGCGCCTTGTTTCCATCGGCGCAGATTATCCGTATTCCGGCCCCATTCGGGCGACACGGCTTTACATCATCATGAAATTCGACCTGCTCGGCCGCGACGGCCAGGCCCGGCGCGGCCGGCTGACTACCGCCCACGGCATCATCGAAACCCCGGTGTTCATGCCGGTGGGCACCTATGGCGTGGTCAAGTCGCTGACCCCGGACGAGGTGCGCGCCCTGGGCGCCCAGATCGTGCTCGGCAACACCTTCCACCTCTGGCTGCGGCCCGGGCTGGAGGTGATCGCCGCCCACGGCGGCCTGCACGGCTTCATGCGCTGGAACGGGCCGATCCTGACCGACTCCGGCGGCTTCCAGGTCTATAGCCTGACCGACCTGCGCAAGATCAGCGAAGAGGGGGTGCGCTTCGCCTCGCCGCTCAACGGCGACCGGCTGCTGCTCACCCCCGAGAAGAGCATGGAGATCCAGCGCGTACTCAACTCCGACATCGTGATGATCTTCGACGAATGCACGCCCTACCCGGCCGACCATCGCACCGCCAAGCTCTCCATGGAGCTTTCGGTACGCTGGGCGGAGCGCTCGAAGGCGGCGCACAAGGGCAATCCCAACGCCCTGTTCGGCATCGTCCAGGGCGGCATGTACGAGGACCTGCGCGACCAGTCGCTGGCCGAACTCACCCGCATCGGCTTCGACGGCTATGCCATCGGCGGCCTCTCTGTCGGCGAACCCAAGGAGGACATGCAGCGCATCCTCACCCATACGGCGCCGCGCCTGCCCGAGGACCGGCCGCGCTACCTGATGGGCGTGGGCACGCCGGAGGACATTGTCTATGCGGTAAGCCAGGGCATCGACATGTTCGACTGCGTCATGCCCACCCGCAACGCCCGCCACGGCGTGCTGTTCACCCGCCACGGCGACCTGCGGATCAAGAACGCCCGCTACCGCAGCGATCTCGGCCCCATCGACGAGAGCTGCGATTGCTACACCTGCCGCAACTTCTCCCGCAGCTACCTGCACCACCTGTTCCGCTCCGGCGAGTCCCTCGCCGGCCGGCTCAACTCCATCCACAACCTGCACTATTACCAGATCCTGATGCGGGAACTGCGCGAAGCCATCGAACAGGGCCGGCTGGCCGCCCATATCGAGGCCTTCGCCGCCGGGCGCCGCGCCCTAAGCTAGGCCTTAAGGCCGCTGGCGGGCGTGATAGAATCCGCCGGTCTATTCAGTCGCATTTTGGAGAATTCGCAATGATCAGCCTGGCCCACGCCGCCGAACCCGCTGCCCAGCAACCCGACCCCCTGATGAGCTTCCTGCCCCTCATCGTCATCTTCGTCCTGTTCTGGTTCATGATCATCCGGCCGCAGATGAAGCGGGCCAAGGAACAGAAGAAGATGCAGGAGGCCCTGCAGAAGGGCGACGAGGTCGTCACCACCGGCGGCCAGCTGGGCAAGGTGACCAAGATCAGCGATCTCTACGTCACCCTGGACATCGGCGGCGGCACCGAGAGCATCTTCCAGCGCGGCACCATCCAGACCGTCCTGCCCAAGGGCACGATCAAGGACCTGTGAAATGGCAAGCGGTGAGCAGCGAACAGCAAGCAGATACGGCTGCCTGCCGGACACCGCTTTACCGCTCTTAGCTGCCTACTCCCCGCTTACCGCTCACTGCTCATCGCTCACCCGAAAATGAACCGCTTCCCGTTCTGGAAATACATGGTCGTCGGCGTAGCCCTGGTGCTCGCCTTCCTCTACACCCTGCCCAATTTCTTCGGCGAGGTGCCGGCGGTGCAGGTCCAGCCGACGCGGGCCACCCAGAAGGCGGATACCGCCCTGATGCAGCAAGTGGAAGCCGCGCTCCAGCAGGCCGGCATCCCGAGTACCGGCGTCGCCCTCGACGCCACCAGCGTCAAGGCGCGCTTCGCCGACACCGAGAGCCAGATCAAGGCCAAGGATGCGCTGCAAACCGCTTTGGGCGCGACCTACACCGTGGCGCTCAACCTGCTGCCGGCCTCGCCGCAGTGGCTGAGCTCGATCGGTGCCCTGCCCATGTACCTGGGCCTGGACTTGAGGGGCGGCGTCCACTTCCTGCTCCAGGTCGACATGCCCCGCGCCCTGGAGAAGGCGGCCGAGCGCTACCAGAACGACATCCGCGCCCTGCTGCGCGAGCAGAAGATTCGCTATGCCGGCATCGGCCGCGAGCAGGACCGGGTGGTGCTCAAGCTGCGCGACACGGCGCAGCGGGACGCGGCGCGCCGGGCGATCGAAACGGCCTACCCCGATTTGGAGCTGACCGAATCGGCCAGCGGCGAGGAGCAGGTGATTACCGCCCGCCTGAGCAAGCCGGCCCAGATCAAGACCCAGGAATACGCCCTGCAACAAAACCTGACCACCCTGCGCAACCGGGTCAACGAACTCGGCGTGGCCGAGCCGGTGATCCAGCAGCAAGGCGTCGACCGCATCGTGGTGCAACTGCCCGGCGTGCAGGACACGGCCAAGGCCAAGGAAATCCTCGGCCGCACCGCCACCCTGGAGATTCGCCTGGTTGACGAAGAGGCCATGCAGGACCCGGCCCGGGTGCAGACCGCGGTCGACGGCCAGCCGCCCTTCGGCGACGAACTCTATTACGAGCGCAACGGCGTGCCGGTGCTGGTGAAGAAGACCGTGGTGCTGACCGGCGAGTACATCACCGACGCCCAGCCCGGCTTCGACAACCAGACCAGCCAGGCCGCGGTGCACGTCAATCTGGATGGCCGCGGCGCCCGCATCTTCAAGAACGTCACCCGCGAGAACGTCGGCAAGCGCATGGCCATCCTGCTGATCGAGAAGGGCAAGACCGAAGTGATCACCGCCCCGGTGATCCGCGAGGAGATCGGCGGCGGCCGGGTGCAGATCACCGGCATGGATTCGCCCCAGGAGGCCTCGGATGTCGCCCTGCTGCTGCGCGCCGGCGCGCTGGCGGCACCGATGGAGATCGTCGAGGAGCGCACGGTCGGCCCCTCGCTCGGCGCCGACAACATCGAGCGCGGCTTCAACTCCACCCTGATCGGCTTCGCCGTGATCGCCGCCTTCATGATCGTCTACTACCAGGGCTTCGGCCTGGTCTCGGTGCTGGCCCTGGCGACCAACCTGTTCCTCCTGGTCGCCCTGTTGTCAATGATGCAGGCCACCCTGACCCTGCCCGGCATCGCCGGTATCGCCCTGACCCTGGGCATGGCCATCGACGCCAACGTGATCATCGCCGAGCGCATCCGGGAAGAACTGCGCAACGGCAACTCGCCGCAGGCGGCGATCTTCGCCGGCTACGACCGCGCCTGGGACACCATCCTGGACTCCAACATCACCACCCTGATCGCCGGCGTCGCGCTGTTCTGGCTGGGTTCGGGCCCGGTGCGCGGCTTCGCCGTGGTGCTCTGCCTGGGCATCCTCACCTCCATGTTCAGCGCCGTGACGGTGTCGCGCGCCATGGTCAACCTCACCTACGGCCGGGCCAAGCGCCTGACCAAGGTTTCGATTTAACGAGGCCGCAGCATGATCGAACTCTTCCGCCTCAAGCGCGACATCCCCTTCATGCGCTTCGCGCGCAGCACCATCTTCTTTTCGATCGCCTTCATCGTCGCTTCCATCGCCCTGCTGGCGACCAAGGGACTGAACCTGGGGGTCGACTTCACCGGCGGCACGGTGATGGAAGTCGGCTATCCCAAGGCCGCGGACATCCCCGCCATTCGCGAGCAGTTGGCGAAGAGCGGCTATGCCGACGCCCAGGTGCAGAACTTCGGCTCTGCCAATGAAGTGCTGGTGCGGCTGCCGGTGAAGACGGGCGTGACCTCGGCCCAGTTGTCGGAGCAGGTATTGGCCGTGCTCAAGCAGGCCGACCCGAGCACAGAATTGCGCCGGGTCGAGTTCGTCGGCCCCCAGGTCGGCAAGGAACTGTTCGAGGACGGTTCGCTCGCCCTGGTGGTGGTGGCGATCGGCATCACCCTCTATCTGATGTTGCGCTTCGAGTGGCGCATGGCGGTCGGCGCGATCTTCGCCACCGCCCATGACATTTTCATCGTGCTCGGCGTCTGGTCGCTGTTCCAGTGGGAGTTCTCGCTCACCGTGCTGGCAGCGGTGCTCGCCATCCTCGGCTACTCGGTCAACGACACGGTGGTGGTGTTCGACCGGATTCGGGAAAACTTCCGCAAGACCCGCATCGCCGACGTCGCCGCCCTGATGGACAACGCCAAGACCGCCACCTTGTCGCGCACCGTCATCACCAGCGGCACCACCCTGCTCATGGTGCTGGCCATGCTGTTCCTCGGCGGCGAGGTGCTCCACGGCTTCGCGCTCTGCCTGACCATCGGCATCCTGGTCGGCACCTATTCCTCGGTCCTGGTCGCCAGCCCGATCACCATGTGGCTGGGCGTCTCCCGCGAGGACTTCATCAAGCCGGCCAAAGCCCCGACCAAGGACGGCGCCCAGGTCTGATGGGTAAACGATAAACGGTGAGCCGCGAGCGGTGAACGGTGAGCGGTGAGCCGAGCTAGCCCAAAAATATGGAACTCCTGAGCTACTTCATCGACCTCGTCCTGCATCTGGACCAACACCTGACCCTGTTGGTCGGCCAATACGGGCCTTGGGTCTACGGCATCCTGTTCGCCATCGTGTTCATGGAAACCGGCTTCGTCGTGACGCCCTTTCTGCCCGGCGACTCCCTCTTGTTCGTCGCCGGCACCGTGGCCGCGGCCGGCGGCATGGACCTCGCCTGGCTGATGGCGACCCTGATGGCGGCGGCGCTCTGCGGCGACAACGTGAATTACTGGTTCGGCCATTTCCTCGGCCCGCGGCTGTTCCGCCACGAGGGCAGCCGCTGGCTGAAGCGGGAAAACCTGGACCGCACCCACGCCTTCATGGAGCGACACGGGCCCAAGGCCATCGTGATCGCCCGCTTCGTGCCCCTGGTGCGCACTTTCGTGCCCTTCGTCTGCGGCCTGGGCCGGTTGAGCTACGGCCGCTTCCTCGGCTTCAGCATCCTCGGCGCCCTGCTCTGGGTCGGCCTCCTGGTGCCGGCCGGCTACTTCTTCGGCAGCCTGGCCTGGGTCAAGGGCAATCTGACCCTGGTCATTCTGGGCATCATCTTCATCTCGTTACTGCCGGGCATGATCGAGTTCTGGCGGCATCGCCAAGCCAGCAAGACCAGCGCCTAGCCGCGCACCCGGCCGTTACGGCGCAGGATCTCCGCCTGCATCGCAGTGAATTGCGCCCTCACCCGCTCGCTCATGATCGACAGGCCAAACATTGCCGGCAGCGGCGTCTCCGTCGTCCCTTTGGCTTGGTAGTGAATATGCGTACCCTCCCTGTCCGGCGTCAGCGTGGTCAGGCTGTCCAGCCGTAGGGTGCCGGTCATGGCATGGCCCTGGATGCTCTTATAGGGCAGCAGCACGATTTCCCGTTGCGATTCGTAGCGGAAACGGAAAATGCCCACTTCCAGGTCGCCGGCCTGGGCGACCAGCCAGGTATAGCCGCGCCGCTGCAACACCCGGCTACTCTCCAGATGCGGAATGAATTCGGCCATATGATCGAAGTCGGTGAGTACTTGCCAAGCCTTGGGCGGCATCACCGGCACGAAGAAATCGACCTCCACCACATAGGCATCGCCGTCCTCGCGCACCCGGACGTCGGGCTCGCCGACCGGCAGGGCGGCCGCTTGCGCCAAGGCAGCAAAGCACAAGCATAAGCCCGCCAATATCCGCATCATCGCCCCTCCGAATGCCGATGTTCTCGGCGCCGGCCTCGGCGCCACACTTGGCCATGCCGGCGGCATGGCCAAGTGTGGCGTGGGCGCACAGAAATTGCCATAGGCCGCGCCAAAGCCACGCCGGCTTGGCTCTGGCCGGCTGTTTTCGGCCTATATTAAACGCGTCCAGACAAGCCCAGCGCCCCTATGCCGCTGACAACAACCGCCAGGAGTGCCGTCGCAGAGCCCATGCTGACCAGCTACCTTGAGCCTTCGCCCAGCCAATTCGATTCGCTCACCGGCCTGCTCGACCGGGAAGGCTGTGCCCGGGCTGCCGAGACGATGCTGGCAAAGACCGCGCAGGAGCACCTGCGGCCCTTGGCCGTGTTCTGGCTGAATATCGATCGATTCAAGCAGATCAACGATTCCCTCGGCCATTTGGCCGGCGACGGCGTGCTGGCCGAGCTGGCCCATCGCCTGGCCATCGCCAGCGGCAACCAGGGCTACCTGGCCCGCATGGGCGGCGACGAATTCGTGCTCTTGGTCAGCGATTGCAACCGGGCCGCCGCCGAGCATATCGCACGCGACCTGCTGGCCGCGATGTCGCAACCGCTCGACGTCGGCACCATGCGGCTCTATCCCTCGGTCAGCATCGGTATCGCCTTGTCCAACGACCGGGAAAACGCGCGCGAACTGCTCGAACGCGCCGACCAGACCCTGGTTCATGCCAAGCGCCTGGGCGGCGCCCAATACCTGTTCGCCGGCGAGGACGTGCAGCTGGGCCGGCTCGGCAAGCTCCTGGCGCGCGAGGAACTCGAAGTGGAGGAGGCGCTGCACAAGGCGCTGGAGTCCGGCGGGCTGTCGCTGCACTACCAGCCTATCCTGCAAGTCGCCGACGGCAGCCTCGAAGCGGTCGAGGCGCTGATGCGCTGCAATTGCGAAGGCACCATGTACCCGCCCGACCGCTTCATCCCGGTGGCGGAGAAGACCGGCCTGATCATCCGGCTGGGCGAGTGGAGCCTGCTGACCGGCGCCCGCTACGTCAGCAAACTGCTGGCCGACAAGCAGCGCATCAAGGTGGCGATCAACGTCTCTCGCGCCCAACTTACCGCACCCAAGTTCACCCAAGCCCTCTATGCCGCGCTGGCCTGTTCCAACGCGCCGGCCGAATTGATCGAACTCGAGATCACCGAATCGCTGTTCATGGACAGCTCGGATATCGTGCAGCGCAACATCCGCGCCGTCCTGGAGGCCGGCTTTCCCCTCGCGATCGACGATTTCGGCACCGGCTATTCCTGCCTGGCCAGCCTCAAAGACCTGCCCGCCAGAAAACTCAAACTCGACCGCGCCTTCATCACCGATCTGCCGCACAACCCGCGCTCCTTCGCCATCGCCAAGGCCATCGTGCACTTGGCCCTCGACCTCGGCATGAGCGTCGTGGCCGAAGGGGTGGAGACGATTGAGCAACATGCCATCCTGAGCGAGATGGGCGCCACCGCCATCCAGGGCTTCTACCTGGCCCGGCCGATGCCCGAACGTCAGCTGGATGAATGGTTGGCGATGAGGAGATCGAGATGAGCCCGGCGGCCCAGAACGATCCGGTCCTGCCCGAGCAGCTCAACAGCCAGCTTGAGGCCACCCTCAAGGAGATCGGCATCCCGCCCCGACCGGCCATCCTGGAAAAGATCAGCCGCGAGATGCGGCAGGCGGAGCCCGACTTCAATCGGGTCGCCCAGCTGGTCAGCCGCGACGTGAGCCTGGCCGCCGGCTTCCTGAAGACCGCCAACTCGCCTTTCTACGGCTATCGCCACAAGGCACGCAGTGTCCGCGACGCCCTGATCATGCTGGGCCTGAAAGTGGCGGCGCGGACCGTCGCCGGCGTGATCCTCAAGCATGCCCTGCCTTCGGGCCCGAATATGGAGCGGTTCTGGGACGCTTCGGATCGCACCGCGCAACTCTCCGCCTGGCTGGTGCAAAAGCTCGGCGCCAAGCCGGATGTGCGCAGCGACGATGCCTACACCTATGGCCTATTCCGCGATTGCGGCATCCCGATCATGCTGCGCAAGTTTCCCAACTACCCGGCCATCCTGGCCGAGGCCAACCAGGATGCCGAGCGGCCGTTCACCGAGGTGGAAGAGGCCTACTTGCCGACCAACCATGCCCTGGTCGGCTGCCTGTTGGCGCAAAGCTGGTGGCTGCCCGAGACCACCTGTCTCGCCATCCGCCACCAACACGACTACGTGTTGATGCGGGCCGGCCTGCAATCCTTGCCGGCGGCCAGCCGACGCTTGATCGCCCTGGCCCAGCTGGCCGAGTGGCTACTGCAGAACTTGACCGGCTTGAGCGCCACCCAGGAATGGAAAAAGATGGGGCCGGCTTGCCTGGCCCAACTGGAACTGAGCGAGGCCGACCTGCCGGCCCTGCTGGAGGAGGCCGAGGCCTTCATGGCAGAGGCCTACGCCCAGGAGTAAGCGCCTATTTCATTAGGCTCTGACTGGCTCAACGCACCTCGACGGTGTGCTCGAGTTCGACCCCCCGACCGGCCGCTTCGATCCTGAGATAGGCGATCCAGGCGCCGGCGGCGTGCGGATCGAGGCGGGCCTGATAGCGGCCAGGGCCGGCCGCTGCCAACACGGTCGGCCGGCCGGCCGGCTGGCCGGGCCGGGCCAGGGCCAGCGCAAGCCGCGCCTGCTCGACCCCGCGGCCATCCCGATCGCTCAATTGCACCACGACCTCGCTCTCCTGCATCACGCTGAGCTCATTGAGCCCCTGCACGTCCACCTGCCAGCCCAGTTGCGCCAGGGCATGTTCCACCTTGAGATGCTGACCGATGCCCTTGGCTGCCTCCTGGCTGTGGGCAACGACACCGGCAAAGCCGGTGTGCAGGTTCTTGTCTTGAGCGTTGGGTAGGAACCATCGAGCCACAAGCTGCGGCAGGCCGTGGCTGGAGATGTAGGCCAGGCCCCCGAACAACACGCTGACGGCGAGAAACAGCGCCACGATCAGCTTGGGTGCCCAGTGCAGGGCTTGCGCCTTGCGCGTGTCGTATAACTGCGCCAGCACCACGGCGACGGTCGGATAGGCGACCAGATGCATGGCCAGGGTATCCAGGCCCGCCCAATCGAAAATGGCATAGACGATATAGGCGAGGCTGACCCCGCCGGAGGCGGCCACTGCGGCCCAGAAATTGCCTACGCGCACGCGGCGCAAACCACCATAGATGGCCGCCGTCAGCAGCATGCCGCCAAACAGGGTGTACAGCAGATTCATAAGCGGGGTTCCTACTGATTACTTGGCGAAAAAGCGGGCTTCATCGACGACGACCTCGCCCTGGCCGTTGCGGATGACGAATTCGAACTGATCGAGCCGGCGCGCGCGCGCGGGGTCCAATTTGACGCTGGCCTGGACGATGACGCTCTTGCCGTTCTTGACTGCCACCTGGTTGAAGTTGCCGACATCCAGCGCGCCGACCGGCAAGCCCCGTGCCTCGATGGTATAGGTCTCTTCGTGGCCGGAGAGGTTGGTCAAGCGGATCTGATAGCGGTTGCGGATGCTGCCGTCGGACAGGGTGACGAACAGCGGCTGACGAATCTGCTGGACGCTGTGCTCGAAGCTCTGCCGAGTGGCGATGCTGTAGAAGAGATAGCCGGTCATCAGCACCAGCGAGGCGCCGTAGCCCAGCACCTTGACGTTCTTCCACTCCAGATGCAGGCCCGGCTTGGGCTGGGCGGCGACCAGATTGATTTCCGAATCGTAGCGGATCAGCCCCTTCGGATAGTGCATTTTGGTCATGATGTTGTTGCAGGCGTCGATGCACAGGCCGCAGGAGATGCACTTGAACTGCATGCCCTGGCGGATGTCGATGCCGACCGGACAGACCTGCACGCACAGGCCGCAATCGATGCAGTCGCCGTGGCCCTGGGCATGGCGCTCCTCCAGGCTGCGCAGGCCGGCGCGGGCGGTCGCCCGCCCGGCCGCGCCCTCGCCGCGCCGCTTGTCGTAATGCACCGACAGGGTGCCCGGGTCGTACATGGCGCTCTGGAACCGGCCGTAAGGACAGATGAACATGCAGACGTGCTCGCGCAGCATGCCGGCAGCGAGATAGGTGGTGATGGTCAGCACCAGGGTGGTGATATAGGCGGCGCCGGCGGCCTGGCCGGTGAAGAAGTCCAGAGTTAGCTCCGGGGCATAGCCGAAATAGAGGACGAAGGTCAGCGCGGTCCAGAACGACAGGGCCAGCCAGAGCAGGCGGGTGAGTCCGACCTTGAACAGCTTTTCCTTGCTGCTCCAGGGCTCGCGCATCAGTTTCATGCGGTGGGGCCGCTCGCCCTGGATCAGGTGCTCGATCCAGATGAAGGCGTCGGTCCATAAGGTCTGGAAACAGAAATAACCGCAAAAGGCCCGCCCGATCAGGGCGGTGACGAAGAACAGCAGGACCGCGGCGATGAACAGCAGGAGGGCCAGCCAGAAGACCTCTTGCGGGTGCACGGCCAGATCGAACAGCAGGTAACGCCGGCCGGGGATGTCGAACATCACCGCCTGGGGGGCGCCATCGAGCCGCTGCCAGGGCAGCCAAGGCAGGCCAAAATAAATCACATAGGCCAACGCCAAGACAAGGGTCTTGAAGTTGCGAAACGGCCCCTTGATCGAGCGCGGCACGATCGGAATCCGCTTGGCATAGAGTTCCTGCGGCTGTTCAGGCACGGCCATCGACCCTCAAAAAGACAAAACGCGCCAAGGCGCGTTTCGGTGCAAACTCAGGCGATGCAGCGGTCTGATCGCAGGGCTGGCCCTGCTGTCCGACCGCTGACAGCGAAGTCGTTTACTTACCGCCGCCCAGTTCGTGGACGTACACGGTCAGCAGCTTGATCTGCTCGGGCTTCAGACGCCCCTCCCAAGCCGGCATCACACCGCGGTTCAGGCCATTGTTGATCACCTGCTTCACGGCGGCCAGCTTGGCGGCATCGTCCTTGGCACCCGGCACGTCGGCCCAGAGCCAGACCTTGTCGGTCAGGTTGGCGGAACCGACCACGGCACGGCCCTTGGCATTGTCGCCGTGGCAGTAGTAGCAGGCGGCAGCCTGGGAATGGAACAGCTTGTTGCCCTCGGCGGCCTTGGCGGCGTCGACCTTCTGGCCGGACAGCGACAGGACGTAGTTGGCCAGGGCGTCGATCTGGGCCGGCTCCAGCGCCTCGGCGAAGGGCGGCATGTAGCCGCGACGGCCCTTGTGGATGGTCTCGCTGATCTTGTCGAAGCTGCCACCGTAGAGCCAGTCGTCGTCGGTCAGGTTGGGGAAATGGCCGATCTTGCCCTGGCCGCCGGCCTGGTGGCAGGGGGCGCAGTTGTCGGAGAAGATGGCCTTGCCGGCCGACAGCACGAAGCTCGACAGCTCGGGGTCTTTGGTCACCTGCTCGTAGGGCAGGCTGGCGATCTTGTCGTAATAGGGTTTCTGCAGGGCCGCGGCATCCTGGGTCTCCTTGAGCAGCTTGGCACGGGTGTTCCAGTGCCAGGTCTCCTCTTTGCCCTCGGCCGTCACATAACTGACCTTGCTCACGCCCGGCAGGAAGCTTTTGCCGAACGGCCAGGACGGATAGATGATCCAGTAGATCACGGCAAAGGTGACCGTGATATAGAAGCCATAGATCCACCAGGCCGGCAGGGGGTTGTTGAATTCCTGCAGGTCGCCATCCCAGACATGGCCGGTGGTCTGGACTGGGGTGCGCGAGGTCTCGTTAGCCATGAAACTTGCCCTTCGATTCGTCTTCGTCGTCAAGGAATGGAATGTTCTTGTGTTGCTCCAGCCGCTCGCCGCGCTTCTTGCTCCCATACACCCACAGCACGATGCCGCAGAAGGTGATAAAGAAGATCAGCAGACCAAGAGCCTTGGCGTTCTCGGCTTGGGCGAGCCAGTCCAACACGATTAGCGGTACTTCACCAGGTCTTCAGGCTTGTACTGCCTGAAATCCACCATGGTGCCCAGCACCTGGAGATAGGCCACCAGGGCGTCCATCTCGGTCACGTTGGTGCGGTCACCGTCGTAATTGCCTTCCTGGGCCTGGGCCACCAGATTCTTCTGGGCGTCCGGGATATGCAGGGCCTTGGCCACTTCCGCACCGAATCGCTCGACGTTGGCCTTGTATTCTTCGGCGTTGGCCGAATAGGGCACGCCGGTAGTGCGCAGGGCGCGCATGCGGTCGCCGACATCGGCATAGTTCAGCGGTGTGCTCAGCAGCCAAGGGTAGTTCGGCATCACCGACTCGGGCACCACCGAGGTGGGCTTGAGCAGGTGCTGCACGTGCCATTCGTTGGAATACTTGCCGCCGACCCGGGCCAGGTCCGGACCGGTCCGTTTGGAGCCCCACTGGAAGGGGTGGTCGTACTTCGACTCGGCGGCCAGGGAGTAGTGGCCATAGCGGAGCTGTTCGTCGCGGAAGGGGCGGATCATCTGCGAATGACAGGTATAGCAGCCCTCGCGAACATAGATGTCGCGGCCGCGCTGCTCGAGCGGGCTGTAGGGGCGGACGCCGTCGACCTTTTCCATGGTGCTGTCGATCAGGAACAGCGGGGCGATCTCGACCAGGCCGCCGACGCTGATGGCCAGCATGGTCAGCACCAGCAGCAGGCCGGCGTTGGTCTCCAGGTTTTCGTGCTTGAACTTGAACATTCCGACAGTCTCCGAAATCAGGCGCTGGCCACCGCGGTCGCCGGCGCAGCCTGCTCGGCGCGCTGGCCCTGGCGAATGGTCATGTAGCAGTTGTACGCCATCAGCACCATGCCGCTCAGGAAGAACATGCCGCCGATGGCGCGCATGGCGTAGAAGGGATGCATGGCGGCGACCGACTCGACGAAGGAGTACTGCAGGTTGCCGAAGTCATCGAAGGCGCGCCACATCAGGCCCTGCATGATGCCGGAGATCCACATGGCGGTGTTGTAGAGCAGCACGCCGATGGTGGCCAGCCAGAAGTGAAGGTTGACCAGACGCACGCTGTAGATCTGGGTGTTCCACAGCTTCGGGATCATGTGATAGAGCGAGCCGAAGGAGATCATCGCCACCCAGCCGAGGGCACCGGAGTGGACGTGGCCGACGGTCCAGTCGGTGTAGTGGGACAGGGCGTTGACGTCCTTCAGCGAGATCAGCGGGCCCTCGTAGGTGGACATGCCATAGAAGGACAGGGCCACGATCATGAAGCGCATCACCGGGTCGGTGCGCAGTTTGTCCCAGGCGCCGGACAGGGTCATGATGCCGTTGATCATGCCGCCCCAGGACGGCAGCAACAGCATGATGGAGAAGGTCGCGGCCAGGGTCGAGGTCCAGTCCGGAATGGCGGTCCAGTGCAGGTGATGGGTACCGACCCACATGTACATGAAGGACAGCGCCCAGAAATGGACGATGGACAGGCGATAGGAATAGACCGGACGGCCGGCGTGCTTGGGCACGAAGTAATACAT
>JACAEC010000020.1 GCA_013389055.1 Hydrogenophilaceae bacterium | reverse complement strand
GGGCCGGGGCGGTGAAGTAGAGCAGGAAGATGAACAGCAGCGACCAGAACACCTATTTGCGCGCCTCACGCACCGAGGGGGTGGTGTAGTAGCGCATCAGGATGTGCGGCAGCGAGGCGGTGCCGACCATCAGGCAGAGCACCAGGGCCATGAAGTTCAGGCGCTTGGTGTTGCTGTCCTTCTGCTTCTCCTCGTCGGTCTTGCCCTTGCCGGCGAACGGGGTGGCGTGGGCGGGCACCGGGCCGGTCTTGGCCTTGTGGCCGTCGGCGGTCTTCTTCCACTTGGCCTTGAGGGCGTCGGCGGTGGCCGGGAAGTCGTCCGGGTTGCCGGCAGCGGTGCGCTCGGCGGCGAGGAAAGACTCGGCTTGGCCGGCGGCGACGGCCTCGTCCAGGGCCTTGATCTTGCCTTCCAGTGCTTCCTGCTTGGCCTTGTGCGCGGCACGGGCGGAGGCCTCGGCGGCGCCCAGCGTGGTGCCGGCGTCGTTGAGTTCCTTCTCCTTGGCCGTCACCTGCTGCAGCACCTGACCGTAGGCGATCTGCGGCACGGGGTTGCCGGCGATGTTCACCGACAGCCAGACCACCGGGATCATGTAGGCGATGATCAGGATGATGTACTGGGCCACCTGGGTCCAGGTCACCGCGCGCATGCCGCCGAGGAAGGAGCAGACCAGGATGCCGGCCAGGCCGACGTAGACGCCGATGGCGAACTCGATGCCGGTCAGGCGGGCGGTGATCAGGCCGACGCCGTAGATCTGCGCCACGACGTAGACGAAGGAGCAGATGATGGCGGCGATGACACCAATGGTCCGCGGCAGGTTGCCGCCGTAGCGGGCGCCGAGGAAGTCGGGGATGGTGAACTGGCCGAACTTGCGCAGGTAGGGCGCGAGGAACAGCGCCACCAGTACATAGCCGCCGGTCCAGCCCATGACGAAGGCTAGGCCGTCATAGCCGGCTAGGTACAGGGTACCGGCCATACCGATGAACGACGCGGCCGACATCCAGTCGGCGCCGGTTGCCATGCCGTTGAACAGCGCAGGCACGCGGCGACCGGCAACGTAGTATTCCGACACGTCGGCGGTCTTGGACATGATGCCGATGCCGGCATACAGGGCGATGGTGGCGGCCAGGAAGATGTAGCCGATCCATTGGCTGGACAGGCCCATCTGCTCGAGGATGGCCAGCACGATGACGAAGGCGATGAAGCCACCGGTGTAGAAGGTGTAGTAGCGCTTGAGCTGGTTGAAGAACTGGCTCTGGGTCAAGGCAGACATGTCATTCCTCCCCTTCGTGGACGCCGTATTCCTGGTCCAGCTGGTTCATGCGCCGAGCGTAGTACCAGATGATCAGGACGTAGATGATCAGTGCCCCTTGTGCGCCCATGTAGAAGGCGAAGGGAAAGCCGAAGATGACGATTTCGTTGAGTTCCTTGGCGAACCAGATCACCACGAATGTCGCCACGAACCAGATGGCGAGCAGGATACCTGTCAAATTCAGGTTCCTGTGCCAGTACTCACGGTGTTTCTCCGTCAGTTGCATAACGCTCTCCTCGATTGGCGGTTTTGACTGCTGTCTTTGGATGACACATCTGAAGTGTGCCTTGCCGATCCCCCCTAAGCTTGCGCCGACAGCCGCGCAAGGCTGCAACAGTATATGACTACCCATGTTAAGGACAAGCCTCTTTTTACTTCACAATGCGCAATGCCGATGACGGGCTAGCTATTGCGTTCCAGCCAATGCTGCGCCTGCTCCAGCTCTTGCAAGGCCCGGTAGTGGGCCAGGCCCTGCGTTTTGGCCAGCGGCAGGGCGGCGAGCAGCAGTTGGGCCGTGGCCAGGGCATCGGCCAGGGCATTGTGGCGGGCATAGTTGCCGATGCCGAAATGCGCAGTCCAGTGATCGAGTGCCCGATGCTTGCGGCTGCAGTCCGGCAGCAGGCCGGGCATGACATAGGCCAGGTCCAGCCAGGGGTGCCGGAAGCCGAAGCCCAGATATTGCCTGCAGGCACGGCGGATCATGATCTTGTCGAAGGCGACATGGAAGGCGACTAGCGGCGAGGCGCCCAGGTAATCGAGAAAGCGCAGCAGGGCTTCGGCCGGCTCGATACCTTCGCGCTGGCGTTCGCCGCCGATGCCGTGGATGAGGATGTTGTCCTTGTCGCTGATCTGTTCCTGGCGCAGCACGATCTCGAAGCTGTCGGCCAATCGGATGCGGCCCCTCTCCACGGCCACGGCGCCGATGGCGATCAGGCGGTCGCGCCGCAGGTCGAGTCCGGTGCTCTCGACATCAACCACGACATAGCGGTCCTGCTCGAACGGCAGGCTCAGGTCCGCGTCGGGCAGGGTCTGCCAGACCGCGAGCCGGGCGGCCTCGGCATCAGGTAATGAGAGATGAGGCGTGAGGACCCAGGCCAGGCGCCACAGTAGCTTCTTCATGCCCGGTCCTCACCGTTCATCGCTACGCTTGGTAGTCCAGGGCCAGCCGGGCCTGAATCTTGCGGGCCTGGCGGAAGGCCTCTTTCAGGATGCGGCGGTCGAGGTCGTTAAGCTGGTGGGGATTGATGCGGTTGTCCAGGAGCTGGCCGGCCTCGCTCTCTTCATGCTGGCGCCGCAGACGCAACAGTTGGATGAAGAAGAAGGCGGAGACCCAGGCCTCGATTTCGGGCTGGGGGATGTTCAGTTTGGGCCCGGCCTGGCGCAGGCGCTGCGCGGTACCCGTGGCATTCGCGCCGGTGGCCAGGGCGAAGACGCGGGCGGCATCGACGAAGGGGGTGGCGCCGTTGAGCTTGAGGTCCAGGGTGTCGGCATGTTCGCCGGAGGAATCGGTGACGAAGTCGCGCACCAGGCCCAAGGGCGGGCGGTTCCTCAGGGCGTTGGTCACCATCTGGTGCAGGAAGCGCGGGTTTGACGCCGCCTTGGCACCCAGCCATTGGCGCAGGTCCTCAGCCAGTTCGGCCTGGCCGTGCAGGGGCCGGAAGTCGAAGAAGATGCTGGCGTTGAGCAGGGCCTCGGGGTCGCCGGCATCGATCCAGCGGGCGAACAGTGCCTTCCATTCGTCGAGCGAAAGACACCACTTCGGGTTCATCGCCATGATCTGTCCCTTGCACAACGGGAAGCCGCAGGCATCGAGGGCGCGGTTGATCCGCTCGGCCAGGCCCAGGAACTCGGCGCGCACGTCATCGGGGTCTTCGTTCGCCTCCGCCACGAAGATGATGCCGTTGTCCTGGTCGGTCGCTAGGGTCTGTTCCAGACGACCCTCGGAACCGAAGGCCAGCCAGCAGAAACTGTGCCGGCAAGGCCGTGCGGCGGCGCATTCCAGCTCGATCGCCCGCCGGGTGAGCAGGTCGTTCAGGGTGGACAGCAGCAGGGTGAGCTGCTCGGCCCCGACACCTTGGGCCATCATGTTATGGCCGAGCTGGCGGATGTCCTCCGCCGCCTGCTGCAACTGGCCGATCTCATTGGCGGCGCGGATGGCCGAGGAGATCTGGGTGACGCCGAGGCGTTGCAGGGAAAACAGGTCCTTTTCCGAAACCACGCCGGTCAGCCGGCCGCCGTCGGCCACCAGGACATGGCGGAAGCCGTGCTTGGCCATGGCCAACGCCGCCTCGAAGGCGTGGGCGGTCGAGGCCAGGGCGACCGGATGGGGACTCATCAACTGTTGCATCGGGGTGTCGAGCGGGGTGCCGGGCAGGATGACCCGGCCGATCAGGTCACGCACCGTGAAGATGCCCTGCGGCGTTTGGTCCGGCCCGACGACCACGATGGAGCCGATGCCTTGTTCACGCATGGTCTCCAGGGTTTCGCGCAGCGGCGTGTCCGGTCGGCAAGTCACCGGCTGGCGCCGGATCAGGCTGCCCAGGGTGCTCTCCAGCGACTGCTGCTCGGTGGCGGCGGACAGGTAGCGGGCCTGGGTCTGCCGCTGGGATTGCGCCAGCAGGTCGGCCAGGCGCAGGGTGCAGAAGCCGTGGAAGGGCGGGGACAGCTCCAGCAAGGCGCGGAAATCGGCGGCGGCCAGTTCGTAGCAGAAGACGTCGGTCTGGGCGCGGAAATGGCTGATCGCGGGGCGGCGCGAGAGCAGGGCGCCGATGGGGAAACATTCGCCCTCGTGCAGCTCCAGCCAGGCCGCCTCGCCCTCGCGTTCGCCCTGGATGACGCCCTGCTTGATGATGTAGAAGGTCTGCACCTCACCCCGCTCGGGCGCCAGCACCGTCTCGCCCTTGGCGTAATAGGCCAGGCTCAGGCGCTCGGCCAGCCAAGCGAGATGCTCGGCCTGCATCCTGTCGAAGGGGGCGAAACGCCCCAGATGCTCGGCTGTGGCGGCGATGAGGGCGGTGTCAGCAGGCATATTGGGCTCCCGGCGAGGGCCCCATTCTATAGCGGTCTTGGGCCGGCCGTCTGGCGGCGGGTATGCCGGACACATCGGCCGGCATCATCCAAAAGTTATAGGCACCTATATCCTTTGGCTGATATTTATTTACAGATCAAGAAGTTAGTATCACCTCCAGTTGCCCCTTTCCTCAAGCGGACATGGGGCGGTCAGGGAGAGAATACAAAACAACTCCTCCAGAGTATTGAGCCGGGCTAGCCCCGGCTTTTCTTTTTGTCTTCCCTACAAGCCCAGGCGCTGCCAGAGCGCGCTGGTCAGCGCAGCCTGGTTCAGGGTGTAGAAATGCAGGCCGGGGGCGCCGCCCTCCAGCAGGTCGTCTCACATGCCGGTCACGAAATCCAGGCCGAAGGCCTTGATCGAGGCCGTGTCGTCGTAATAGCTCTCCAGTTTCTTCGCCAGCCAGCGCGGGATTTCGGCCCCGCACATGGCAGAGAAGCGCGCCAATTGTGCATAGTTGGAGATGGGCATGATGCCCGGCACGATCGGGATGCTTATGCCCAAGGCCTCGCAGTCGTCGACGAAGTTGAAATAGGCGTCGGCGTTGAAGAAGTACTGGGTGATCGCGGCATTGGCTCCGGCCTCGACCTTGCGCTTGAAGTTGGCCAGGTCGTCGCTGTAGTTGCGCGCCTGGGGATGAATCTCGGGATAGGCGGCTACTTCGATCTCGAACCAGTCGCCGGTTTCCTGGCGGATGAAGGCCACCAACTCGTTGGCATAGCGGAACTCGCCCGGATCGGCCATGCCCGAGGGCAGGTCGCCGCGCAGGGCGACGATATGGCGGATGCCGTGTGCTTTGTAGATGTCGAGGATCTCGCGGATGTTGGCGCGGGTGGAGCCGATGCAGGACAGATGCGGCGCGGCGGCCAGGCCCTCGCCTTGAATCTCCAATACCGTTTCCAGGGTGCGGTCGCGGGTGGAACCGCCGGCGCCGAAGGTCACCGAGAAGAACTTGGGTTTGAGCTGGGCCAGCTGCTTGCGGGTTTCGCGCAGCTTGACCACGCCCTCGTCGGTCTTGGGCGGGAAGAATTCGATGCTGAAGGTGCGGTCGGGCATGGTGGGCGGCGTTATTAAGGTCAGCCGCGATTCTACGCGACAATCAGGCCAAGGCCACGCCGAGGCCCTTGCCGATCAGCCAGGTGGCGGCGCCCGCCGCGGCGCCGATGGCCAACATGCGCAGGCCGCCGTAAACGGCGCGTTTGCCGGTGAACAGGCTGATGGTGGCGCCGACGCCGAACAGGCAGACGCCGGTGGCGATGATGGTGCCGAGGAAGGCGGTCTGGCCGGACAGCAGCAGATAGGGCAGCAGCGGGATCAGGGCGCCGGCCGAGAAGGCGAGGAAGGAGGCGATCGCGGCCACCCAGGGCGAGCCGAGTTCGGCCGGGTTCAGGCCCAATTCCTCGCGGGCCAGGGTGTCCAGCGCCTGGTCCGGGTCGCGGATCAGGGCCTCGGCCACGCGCCGCGCCTCTTCTGGGGCGACGCCTTTGGCCTCGTAGATCAGGGCCAGCTCGGCCGCCTCTTCCTGCGGATATTGGTCGAGCTCTTCCCGTTCCAGGGTGATCTGGTATTCGTAGAACTCGCGCTGGGCGCGCACCGAGATGTATTCGCCGGCCGCCATGGAAAAGGCCCCGGCCAAGAGGCCGGCGACGCCCGACAGGATGATGACTGCGGGTTCGGCGCTGGCGCCGGCCACGCCGAGGATCAGGCTGGCATTGGAGACCAGGCCGTCGTTGACCCCGAACACCGCGGCGCGCAGGCCACCGTTGCCGGGCGCCTTGTGCCGGCCGACGTCGATCTGGTCGGCCCGGGTGGGGATGGCATGGGGCAGCGGTGCGTTGTACAGGCTCATGCCGCGCACCTTCATGGCGGCCAGCACGCCGCGCAGGGGGGCGACGCCGAGGCGGCCGATCAGCCAAGCGACCATGCGGGTGCGCAGGCCGGGTTGGAAGGTTTCCGGCGGATGCTGGCCGGCCTTGCGCATCTCCACGGCCCAGAGCGCGGCCTGTTCGTCGGCGGCCTGGGCCAGCTCAAGGAACAGAACCTGGCGCGGCGTGCCGGCCTCGGCATCGGACACCATGCGGTAGAGCCAAGCCGAGCGTTTTTCCTCTTTCCAGTTATTCAGCGCTTGCATGGAATCTCGCGTCGAGGGTCGCTAGGCGGGATTATTGCGTGTCCCGCCTGGCCGGGTATGGGCGAGGCGGCCGTCGCGCAGATACAAGGGGTTGTACAGCTTGAGGTAGAGCCAGACCCCGGCCGCCATGAACGAGGCAGCAACCCAGGTCGCGATCTGGAGGATCTGTTGCGGGCCGTAACGCTTACCCATGCTGAGCAAGGGCACCGACTTGAACTTGTCGAGCACCCAGGCGCTGTTGCCGAGCAGGGCCAGCGCAGCGGCGCCCAAGGCCAGGGCGGCGTCGCCGACGGTGAGGATCGAGAACTCCGGCAAGCGAGTCGCCCAGTAGTGGCGCAGCAAGAGACCCAGGCCGGCGATGAGCGCTGCCAGGAAGGGCAGCGCCCGCAGCCAGGCGGCGCCGGGCGTGAGGTGGAAGGGGCGGAAAAACAGCTTGGCCCCGACCTTGAGCCGCGTGTGCAGCCAGCAGCGCCGGGCCTGGTCGCGCAACAGATCGCGCACGGTGAGGAAGCGCCAGCTTGTCTGCCTGCGCGGTTCGCTGCCGAGGCCCTGAAAGCTCGGCTGGTCCAGGTGTTCATGGGTGAGGCAATAGCCGTCGTACATCAGGGCGTAGGCCTCGGCGTCGCTGAAGCTGTCTAGATCGGTGCGAATGCCGGAGAGCCGATAGACCATGCCTTCAGGCCGGTTCACCGGGTCGGGGAAAGCGGGATAGTCGGCGCTGTTGGCGAAGCTCTGGCGCAGGTGCATCAGGGCGAAGCCCTTGAGGCCGTTTTCCTTGAGCAGGATCTCGGCAGCCTCGCCCGGCTTGCCGTGGCCTGGGTGCACATGCACCAGGATGCCGGTGCGGCCGGATGGGTCGCGGATACTCTGTTCATCGACCTCGGGCGCCGCCTCGGCCAGCGCCCGGCTGACCAGATTGCCCGCATGCAGGCGGTAGAGGGTCTCGCTGCGGATCTTGTGCATCATGACATCGCTGGAGCGCTGCACCACCTGGACCAGCTTGGTGCCGAGGGTGAGCTGGTCCTCGAGTTGGCCGCAGGCATCGCTGACGATGCAATGGCTGCATTCGTGCAAGAACAGGGCATCGACGCCCTGGTTGTCGAAGACGCCGCCGTCGGACAACTCCAGCACGATGTCGTCGCCGCGCGGGGTTTGGTAGAGATCGTGGATGGACAGCGGCGGGAAGATGCCGGGCACCGCGGCCGAGGCGGCCACGGCATCGGCCAGGGTCAGCTCGCGCAGCTTGCTCAGTTGCCGGTCGCTCAGCTTGCGTTGCTGCTCGGCCGGCTTGTCGCGGTCTTCGTGGTAGATGCCGGAAAAGCGCAGTTGAGGCAGCCGGTAGTTGGTGTCGATGCCGGCCTCGAAGCCGCGCCTCGGCGTCGGCTCGCCGACATAGGCGCCGGTGAAGTGCCAGGGGTGGCCAGTGTTGAGGCAGGTGGCGTTGATCACCAGGATGGGAATCTTGAACGGCTCGGTGCGATTGAAGGCGGCCGCCTCCACCCGCTCGCCTGCGGGCGCGAAGTGAATGTCCTGCAGGCGGATGTTCGGCGTGCAGCTGACCCGGTTGTAGAGATATTCGTTGAGCAGCTCAGCCAGCCGGTCGCTGCGCGAGTAATCCTCGCGGATCATCTGGGCGTTCTTGAAGGGGTTGAGGAACAGTCGCAGGCGAATGTTCTGCTGCACGGCTTCCAGAAACTCCTGCTCGATTTCGGCCACGATCTGGCGATAGATCTCGACCGAAGGCTTCGGGCAACCCGGCCGCCGTCCCTCCAGGAGCTGTTTGACCTTGAGGTAGTAATAGGCGCCGATGATGGAGCCGCCGGAGACGGTCGAGAGCACTTCCACCTTGTGCAGCATCTCCCGTTCGGCCAGGCTGGCCAAGACCCCGATGTGGAACAGCGAGGCGCGAAAGCCGCCGCCGGAGAGGCAGAGACCGAGTTTGTCGGGTGCTGGGCTGGTCATGGCGTCTGCCTTGTCGCTCTTACCAGCCGTGCATGGCGAAAAAGCCGGCGCGGTTGATGGTGTCGCGGCCATAGTCGCGGCCGGCCGTGTAGTAGTCGATATCCAGTTGATTCTGCACCGCCTTCACCACATTGCCGGCGCCGCAGTTGTAGGCGGCCAGCGACGCCTGGAGCAAGGTTTGGCCGGAGAGTTGCAGCTTGCGGGCCAGATAGGTGCGGTTTTGCGCCAGCACCTGGCAGCCGTAGGCAATGTTGGCGGCCGGGTCCTGCCAGTTGCCGGTGCGGGCGAACTCGTGGGCGTCGAAGTCGATCTGCATCAGGCCGCGGCCGAAGCCACCGCCATCAGGGGGCAAGGGCCCGCTGCGGTAGGCCGTGGGCGCGCGGCGCTTGGCGAAGTCGCCGGTGCCGGTCGGGCCGGCCGGCTTCAAGGCGAGGCCCCAGCCCGATTCGCGCGAGCCGATGCCGCCGACCAGGGCGATGGGCAGCTCGTATTGCCGGGCACTGGTCTCGATGTTGCCGCGGTATTTCGCCGCCTCATTCAGGTGGGCGAGCAGGCTCGGGTTGTTCGCTGCATAAGTGGTGCCGGGCAGGTCGCTCGGGGCCGGCGCTGCCTCGCCCAGCAACTTGGCCCAGGTCAGGGGACCGGCCACGCCGTCGTCGAGCAGGCCGTGCTCGCTCTGGAATTGCATCACCGCGGCCTCGGTGCCGCGGCCGAACAGGCCGTCCGGCTTCATCGCATAACCGTTCTGCTTGAGCAGGGTTTGCAGCTCGCGCACCTCGTTCTTCAAATCGGGCCGGGTGTGCGGGTAGCCGTCGAACAGGCGCAGGGTCGGGTGGGGCATGGCTGGACTCCCTTGGTGGAATGATTGTTGGTGTTATTGCTTGGATGCTGAATTCATTATCGGCAAGGGCTTTCCCCCTGTAAATCTAAGACAAGCTCAGGCCCGATCCCAGCGACGGAATTGCACGGCCTCGGCGACGTGATAACTGCCGATGGACCCGATGCCGTCGAGGTCGGCCAGGGTACGGGCGACTTTGAGGATGCGGTGGAAGGCGCGGGCCGAGAGGTTCAAGCGGGCGATGGCCTGCTTGAGCAAATCTTCGGCCTTGCCCTCGGCACGGCAATGGCGGTCGATCTCGGCGCCTTCGAGCAGGGCATTGGCCTTGCCCTGGCGCTCGATTTGCCGGCGCCGCGCCGCATCGACGCGCTGGCGGACGGCATGCGAGGCCTCGCCGGCCGGTGCGTTGATGAGGTCCTGTTCCGCCAGGGCCGGCACCTCGATGTGCAGGTCGATGCGGTCGAGCAGGGGGCCGGACAGGCGCGAGCGATAGCGGGCGACCTGGTCGGGGGTGCAACGGCATTTGCCCGCCGGGTGGCCGAGCCAGCCGCAGGGGCAAGGGTTCATCGCGGCGACCAGTTGGAAGCGGGCGGGGAATTCCGATTGCCGGGCGGCGCGGGAGATGGTGATGCGGCCGCTCTCCAGGGGCTCGCGCAAGACCTCCAAGGCCTTGCGATCGAATTCCGGCAACTCGTCGAGGAACAGTACGCCGTGATGGGCCAGGCTGATCTCGCCGGGGCGCGGTACCCCGCCGCCACCGACCAGGGCCACGGCCGAGGCCGAATGGTGCGGCGCCCGGTAGGGCCGGCGGCGCCAGTGCTCGACGCGAAAGCCGCCAGTCAACGACTGCACGGCGGCGGCCTCCAAGGCCTCCTGTTCGGTCATGACCGGCAGGATGCCGGACAGGCGCTGGGCCAGCATGGACTTGCCGGTGCCGGGCGGGCCGCTCATCAGCAGCGAATGGCCGCCGGCCGCGGCGACCTCGAGGGCGCGGCGCGGGCCGGCCTGGCCTTTGACGTCGGCAAGGTCGGGATATTCCGCAGCGCTGTGGCTTGGCGCCTCTGCACTGGCCTGGGGCAGGGCCGTGCGATCGGCTAGGTGGGCGCACACTTCCAGCAGCGAGCGGGCGCTGAAGATCTCGGCGGCCTCGGCCAAGGCCGCTTCCCGAGCGCTGGGCTCGGGCAGGATGAAGGCGCGGCCGGAGCCGGCGGCGGCCAGCACCATGGCCAGCGCGCCGCGCACCGGGCGCACTTCGCCGGTCAGCGCCAGTTCGCCGGCGAATTCGTAGCGATCGAGTTTGTCGGCAGGGATTTGCCCCGAGGCGGCCAAGAGGCCCAGCGCGATCGGCAGGTCGAAACGGCCGGACTCCTTGGGCAGGTCGGCCGGGGCCAGGTTGACCGTGATCCGCCGGGCCGGAAACTCGAAGCCGGATTGCAAGATGGCGGCGCGCACGCGGTCGCGCGCCTCCTTGACCTCGGTCTCGGGCAGGCCGACCAAGGTGAAGCTGGGCAGGCCGTTGGCCAGATGCGCCTCGACCACCACCTGCGGCGCCTCCATGCCGGTGGCGGCCCGACTGAAGAGCACAGCCAAGCTCATGTTCTTGTTCCCTGTTTTATGTTGCCGGCCCGTTATCGGTGCCGGTGGGCCGATTGGCTCGGCTTCTGAGCGTTATCGTAAACCCTGGCAGGCCTTCCGGCCAGACCGTGGCGCTTCGCGCCGGATTTAGCGCAGCCGGCGCAGGGCCTGTTGAGCCTGTTCCGGCAGGCGCACCTCGCCGCAAGGCCCGGATGGCGTATTGCACAGGCTGTTGTGCCGGGCGAGCTGGATGGCGAGCTGGTAATAGCGCCGCGCGGCGAGCGGTTCGCCCATGCCTTCGGCGGCAGCGCCCAGGTAATACCAAGCCAGGTCCTCGGCATGGCCGATCTCGATGACGGCCTGGGCCAGGTCTTGCCATCGACGGGCTTGGTAGAGCTGGTTGAGCTGGCCGAGACGGGCCTCGAACTGCGGCCGGCAACTCGTGCAATCCAGATAGGCCTCGCCCTGCTTGAAGCGTTCCAAAGCGTTGGCGGCCGAGGCGGACTTGGCCGGGGTTGCACGCCTGTTGGCGAGGCGGCTTTGGACGACAGGTGGCCTCGCCTTCGCCTCCTGGTAGAGCGGTTCCATCTGCGGCACCAGTGCGGCTAGCTCATTGAGGCGCTTTTCGGGGGCGGGGTGAGTGGACAGCCAATCGAAGCGGCCGCGATCGCCGCCGGCCGCGATCATCTTGCGCCAGAGGACGGGAGCGGCCTTGGGGTCGAAGCCGGCGCGGGCGGCCAGCTCGATGCCGATGCGGTCGGCCTCGGTCTCCGCCTCGCGGCTGTTGGGCAACTGCCAGGCGAGCAGGGCGGCGAGCTGGCCGACCTGCTGGTTGCGTTGGCCGTTGTTGCCCGAAGCGGCCCCGATCACGCCGACCAGGACATCGCTGGCGAGCCCCACCGACATCTTCTCGGCACCGTGGTTGGCCAGGGCGTGGGCGATCTCGTGGGCGATGACCTGGGCGAGCTCATCGTCGCTGGCCTGCAGTTTTTCGATCAGGCCGGTGTAGATGGCCATGCGGCCGCCGGGCAGGCAGAAGGCGTTGAGGGTCTTGGGGTCGTCGATCACCGCGATCTGCCAGTCCCAGTTCGCGGTTTCCGGCCGGTAGCGGATGGCCTGGGCGATCAGCCGGTCGGCGATGCCGTTGATGCGGGCCTGCAGGGCAGGGTCGTTGTTGAGCTTGCCCTGTTTAGACCAGGGCGCCAGCTCGGCCCGGTAGGCCTGGCTCGACTGGGCGATGACCTGCGACTCCGAGACCAGGATGAGCTGCGAGCGCCCGGTGATCGGGTTGCTCGTGCACCCCAGGAGTGCAAGGGCCAACAGGGCGCTGGCCAAGCCGTGTTTCATCACTGCTCGGCGGCGCCTTGTTGTTCCAGTTGGGCCACACGGGCTTCCAGGGCAGTCAGTTTTTCCCGGGTGCGGGCGAGCACCTGGGTCTGGACGTCGAATTCCTCGCGGGTGACCAGGTCGAGCTTGCCCAACAGGCCGGTCAAGGTGGCCTTGAGGTTTTTCTCGATGTCCTTGGCCGGGCTGGCGGCGATGACCTCGGAGACCTTGGCGTTGATCTCGTCGAGCAGTTTGTTGGCGAGCATGATGTGACCTCGTGAATGAACGAGATGCAGTTTAGCAAAGTCACCCTTCAGCAATAATCCGCACCGCAATGGTGCATTTTGGAATCGAAGGTGCACCAATATGGGAGTAGGATGGATTGTCCCATCTGGGTGGTTCAATAAGTCTTTGATATTTAAATGGTAATAATTCTGGCACGGCAAATGCTAATACTGAGCCGTGCGCTATTGCACTTTCCTTTGTAACTGAGGAGTTAGCGATGAAAAAACTGTATGCCTCTCTGGTCCTTGTGGGCCTGGTGACCGTTCCGAGCCTGGCTGCCGCTGCCGACAGCCCGCACAGCCTGTCCGGCAACGTCAGCCTGACCAGTAATTACGTATTCCGCGGCATTTCTCAAACCAGTGCCGAACCTGCCATTCAGGGCGGTCTCGACTATACCCACAGCAGCGGTATCTATCTGGGCACCTGGGCCTCCAACGTGAACTGGCTCAAGGACTACCAGGGCTACGATTCCGGCAGCCTGGAGATCGACCTTTACGGCGGCTACCGCGGCGCCTTCGGTGACATCTCCTACGACGTGGGTGCCATCACCTATATATATCCGGGTGACAAAGGGACGGCCACCACGGCCGACACCAGCGAGGTTTATGCCGCCGTGGGCTGGAAGTGGTTCACGGTCAAGTACTCCTACGCCATCAGCGACGAGGTCTTCGGCTTCGCCAATGCCGATGGCTCCGACTATTGGGATCTCGCAGCCAGCGTGCCTCTGGGCGACAGCGGCTTCACGGCCGGCGCACATTGGGGCACGTTCAGCTTCGACAAGAATAGTGCGCAGGATTACGACGACTGGAAGCTCAGCCTGACCTATGACATGGGCAAGCTGAGCGGTGCCATGTCCGGCGTCACGGTGGGTGTGGCCTACACCGACACCAATGCCAAGAAGTCTGTTTGGACTAATACCTTTGGGGCGACGTCCGAATTCCTCGGCGACAGTGCCACCACTGTGTGGATTTCCAAGGCCCTTTGATCTGTTGGCGGACCGGTGCGGCGCGGTTGGCCGCCCGGTCTCGCCTCTGCGACTAGTTGGGAGACGACATGAAATTCGTTACCGCAATCATCAAACCCTTCAAGCTCGACGAGGTGCGTGAAGCCCTCTCGGCCATCGGCGTGACCGGCATCACCGTCACCGAGGTCAAGGGCTTCGGTCGGCAGAAGGGCCACACCGAGCTCTACCGCGGCGCCGAGTACGTGGTGGATTTTCTGCCCAAGGTGAAGATCGAAGTGGCCGTCAAGGCCGACATGCTCGATCAGGTCATCGAGGCCGTCATGAAGGCTGCCCAGACCGGCAAGATCGGCGACGGCAAGATCTTCGTATCCGACCTGGAACAGGTCGTCCGCATCCGCACCGGCGAGTCCGGTGACGCGGCCATTTAAGGAGACGACCATGCGACGTTTGCTAGCTGTACTGAGTGTGGTGGGTCTGCTCGGCTTGTCCGGCATGGCCCTGGCCGAAGAACCGATGCCGGCACCGGCACCTGCTGTGGCTGCCGAAGCGGCGGCTCCCGCCCCTGCGGCCGAAGCGGCTGCCCCTGCTGCCCCGGCCGAGGCGGCCCCCGCCCCGACACCGGACAAGGGGGATGTCACCTGGATGTTGGTTGCGACCATGGCGGTGGTCCTGATGACGATCCCGGGCCTCGCCCTGTTCTATGGCGGCTTGGTGCGCGCCAAGAACATACTGTCGGTGCTCACCCAGGTTTTCGCTGTGTTCTGCCTGATCTCCATCCTGTGGGTGATCTACGGCTACAGCCTGGCGTTCACCGACGGCGGCGGCATGAACAGCTTCATCGGCGGACTTTCCAAGATGTTCCTGGCCGGGGTCGATACCAGCGTCATGGTGGAAACCTTCTCCAAGGGCGTGGTGATTCCCGAAATGCTGTTCATGGTGTTCCAGCTGACCTTCGCAGCGATTACCACGGCCCTGATCGTCGGCGGCCTGGCAGAGCGCATCAAGTTTTCCGCTTTGTTGGTGTTTTCCGCGCTGTGGTTCACCTTCGCCTACCTGCCGATGGCCCACATGGTGTGGTTCTGGGGTGGCCCGTCGGCTTTCGACGCGCCGGCCGGCTTCCTGTTCGCCAAGGGTGCGCTCGACTTCGCCGGCGGTACCGTGGTGCACATCAATGCGGCCATGGCCGCTCTGGTGGGCGCGTACGTGATCGGCAAGCGTATTGGCTACGGCAAAGAAGCGCTGGCGCCGCATAACCTGACCTTGACCATGGTCGGCGCCGGCATGCTGTGGTTTGGCTGGTTCGGCTTCAACGCCGGCTCCAACCTGGAAGCCAACGGCACGACTGTGCTCGCCCTGTTGAACACCGCGCTGGCTGGTGCAGCCGCGGCCCTGGCCTGGATGTTCGCCGAGTGGATGATCCGCGGCAAGCCCTCCATGCTGGGCGCAGCTTCGGGCGCCGTTGCCGGCCTCGTCGCAGTGACCCCGGCCGCCGGTTTCTCCGGCCCGATGGCGGCGATCATCCTGGGTGCGGTGGCGGGTGTGGCTTGTCTGTGGGGCGTGACCGGCCTGAAAAAGGCACTGGGCTATGACGACTCGCTCGATGTGTTCGGCGTACACGGCATCGGCGGCATCATCGGCGCCATCGGCACCGGCATCGTCGCCAACCCGGCTCTGGGCGGTTCCGGCGTGTATGACTACGCTGCCGGCGCGGTAGCCGAGTTCAACGCCAGCGGCCAGATCATCAGCCAGTTGTGGGGTGTCGGCACCGTGATCGTGTGGTCGGGCGTGGTGAGCTTCGTGCTCTTCAAGCTGATCGACCTGACCATGGGTCTGCGCGTGACCGAGGAAGAAGAGCGCGAAGGCCTCGATACCGCCACCCACGGCGAGCGGGCCTACAACCTGTAAGCGATCTTCAACGACTCTCCTCCGCAAGGATTTGGGCGCCCTCGGGCGCCCTTTTTTTTCGTCCGGAATTCCGATGAAGAAACTGCTTCCGGCGCCGCGTTTTACGCCGAACTTCCTGCTTCTAAAACCGGGTGCCGTGGGCGGCTATCGACGCTGAACGGTCTCTCGGGCTCGCCAGTGGATCTGGCCGGTCCTCGGCCTAAGCGGACGCTGAGGAGGAGGGGCTAACCTCCCCCTCGATCTGCTCCGCTCCTCAGGGATCCAAGCTATCAAAAGGACTAACCACCTTGCGGGTGACTTCCAGTACATGGGTATAGATCATCGTCGTCTGCAAGCTACGGTGGCCTAGCAGAAGCTGGATGGTGCGAATGTCGGTTCCTGAAGCGAGCAAGTGGGTAGCGAAGGAATGCCGTAGCGTGTGCACGCTGGCATGCTTGTGGACACCTGCCAGGCTCTTGGCGGCACGAAAGGCCCTCTGCACTGTCGAATCCGAAGTATGCCAGCGGGCGAGTCGTCCAGCTTCGTCCCATGGGCGCAGCACAGTAGATGGAAAGACGAACTGCCAGGCCAGTGAGCTCGATGCCGAGGGGTATTTGCGTGCCAGAGCACTGGGCATGGGGGCGAGCCCGGCGCCATGGCTCAGATCATCCTTGTGCTGCTGCGCCACGCGAAGGAGCTGCTGCTTCAAGGGGTCGTGTAGCCTCTCAGGAAGTAGTGTGGTGCGGTCTTTGCTGCCCTTGGCCGCCCGGATATTTAAGACCCCCATGGCAAAGTCGATATCCTTGACCCGGAGCGTGACGCACTCATTGACCCGCAAGCCTGCGCCATACATCAGTTCTGCCATCAATCGGGGCACGCCAGTCATATGTTCCAAGATGGCCTTCACCTCTTCCCTGGCCAGTACCACGGGTACCCGCTGGCGACGTTGAACCCGTTTGAGGCCGGTCATCTCGCCTAAAGGCTTGCCCAAGACCGTGTCATAGAGGAAAACCAGGGCATTCAATGCCTGGGTTTGGGTCGAGGCAGAAACCCGGCGTTCAGCAGCCAAGTGGTTCAGAAAGCTTTCAACCTCAGGTGCACCCAAGGTGTTGGGGTGCTGTTTCTCATGAAAATAGATGAACTGCTTGATCCAGTAGCGGTAGCTCTCCTCTGTGCGGGGGCTAAAGTGGCGGCGCCTGCAAACGATGGAGACCAGGTCCATCAGGCGAGGGGGTGTAGGTTGACCCCATAAGGTTCGCTCCTAGTGGTTGAAGAAAAAAATTGGGAGCATAATCCTTTCGACGCCTGTCTCCGTTTGCATAACGTAATAGTCGGACAGGGCGGGTAAAACATATATAAAAATCAAAGAAATATGGGAGCTCTATGCCTGTCTCTATATTAAAAAATGTCCGGACCCATGGGTCTCTCCATTAACTGTTAGAGGTTGCAACCATGCGCCCACTCTTCACGGTTCACGCTGGCGAGCTTTTGGCAGGCGAGTACATCGAACGCCACTTCCGCAACACCAATGTTTGGGTTCCGACCAAGGACACTGGCACTGATCTGCTGGTTACCGACAAAAAAAACCAGGCGACCGTTTCGCTTCAAGTGTAATTTTCCCGCGACTTCTTGGTAACTGATCTGCCCGCAGAATTTCAAAAGCCTCTGCGCGCCTGTGGGTGGTGGACGTTCAATCGTGAGAAGCTCCGAACATCCCCCGCTGACTATTGGGTTCTCCTGCTTATTGGGTTCGCCCACCGCAGCAACGACTACATCATCATCCCACCGAAGGAGTTGCTCCTCCGCCTAGAGAAACTCCACGCAGGGGAGGCGCGGTTGCAAACATATCTTTGGGTCACCAAATCTGCTCAATGCTGGGAAACTCGCGGTCTTCGGCGCGCAGATCAATCGCTCGTCGCTGAAGGTGCATATGCCAACCCAGTGCGCGACTTCACACCGTTCTTGAACAACTGGGAACCAGTAGCCCATGTCAATGGCAAGTAACACCGCAACCTCTAACATGGCGCTCAACCTCGCTCCCTTCGGTCGCTGGACGCT
>JACAEC010000076.1 GCA_013389055.1 Hydrogenophilaceae bacterium | reverse complement strand
GACCGAAAGGATCGCGCCATGACTCCCCAACAGATTCAACTGATTCAATCGACCTGGATTCAGGTGATACCCATCGCCGACCAGGCGGCCGAGTTGTTCTACGGCAAGCTGTTCGAGCTCGATCCCGCCGTGAAGCCGATGTTCCGGGGCGACATGACCGGGCAGGGCCGCAAGCTGATGAAAACGATCGGCGTGGTGGTGAACAGCCTGACCCGGCTGGACGAGATCGTGCCGACTGTGCAGGACTTGGGCCGCAAGCACGTCAACTACGGGGTCAAGCCGGAACACTACGACACCGTCGGCACCGCCCTGCTCTGGACCTTGGAGCAAGGTCTGGGCAGCGCTTTCACGCCGCCGGTGAAGGAGGCCTGGGCCGCCGCCTATGGCACCCTGGCCTCGGTCATGAAAGAGGCTGCCTACGCGCCGGCCTGAACGCCAGTTTCATCGCGACCTTCTTGGCGGCCTGCGGGCCGCATTTTTTTGCCGACATCGCTTTGTCGAGTCGACACCCATTCGGGTGCGCGCCGCACTATCGCGGTGCGGCATAGCGAGAAAAAATGCCGGCCATCCATGCCGGCTTTGATCGAAAGCCGCTGTTTTCAAGGTTCCCGGGAGTTGGCACGCTACATGCTATATCTGGATTGAACTGGATCAATGTCGATTCAGTTTCACAGCCATGCAGCACCTCGAGGTGCATTTGGACAACGGCGTCCATCCGCGCGAGCGATCGCGTCGGCTGGACGCCATTTTTTTTGGTGGCGGCCTGCGCCGGAATTTTTTGGAGCCATGCGATGAACGAGGAAGCTAAGCCTCAAGTTGAAACCGTTGTGAACGAAAGCAAGAGGGATTTCATGAAGAAGACCGCCGGGCTGTCCGCTGCCGCTGCCTTGATGTCCCTGGTGCCGCCGGGTGTGCGCAATGCCGCCTGGGCCGCCGGTTCCGACGCGCCGGAAAAAACCGAGGTCAAAATCGGCTTCATCCCGCTGACCGATTGCGCCTCGGTTGCCATCGCCGCGGAGAAGGGCTTCGACAAGAAGTACGGCATCAAGATCAGCCCGAGCAAGGAGGCGAGTTGGGCCGGCGTGCGCGACAAGCTGGTCAACGGCGAACTGGACGCCTCGCACGTGCTCTACGGCCTGGTCTACGGCCTGCAACTGGGCGTCGGCGGACCGCAGAAGGACATGGCCGTGCTCATGTCCATTAACAACAACGGCCAGGCCATCACCCTGAACAACCAGATCAAGGCCAAGGGCGTCACCGACGGCGCCGGTTTGGCCAAGCTGGTCAAGGCCGAGCCCAAGGAATGGACTTTCGCCCAGACCTTCCCCACCGGCACCCACGCCATGTGGCTTTACTACTGGATGGCGACCTACGGCATCGACCCGTTCCGCGACGTGAAGGTGATCACCGTGCCGCCGCCGCAGATGGTGGCCAATATGCGGGTGGACAAGATGGACGGCTATTGCGTCGGCGAGCCGTGGAACGCCCGCGCCATCCACGACAAGATCGGTTTCACCGCCGTCACCACGCAGGACATCTGGACCGACCACCCGGAGAAGGTGCTGGGCACCACGGCCGAGTTCGTCCAGAAATATCCCAACACCGCCCGCGCCATGACCGCTGCGATCCTCGAGGCCTCCAAGTACATCGACACCATGAGCAATCGCTCCGAGGTGGCCCGGATCATCGCCAGCAAGTCCTATGTCAACACCGAGTTCGATGTCATCGAGGACCGCATGCTCGGTCAGTACGACAACGGCATCGGCAAGAAGTGGCAGGACAAGAACTACATGAAGTTCTACAACGATGGCAAGGTCAATTTCCCCTACCTGTCGGACGGCATGTGGTTCCTCACCCAGCACAAGCGCTGGGGCCTGCTCAAGGAGCACCCGGACTACCTGGCCGTGGCCAAGAAGGTCAACCAGATCAAGCTGTACAAGGAGGCCGCGACCCTGGCCAAGGTGGCCGTGCCCAAGTCGGACATGCGCTCGCACAAATTGATCGACGGTGTGCTGTGGGACGGCAAGAACCCGAAGGATTATGCCGACGGCTTCAAGGTGAAAGCGTAAATCACTCCTCTCCCGGAGGGGAGGGAGTAATCCAAGGAGTCCGCCATGAGCGCAGTGAGCATCAACGAAGGCAGTTTGAGAGAGATTATGACTAAACCTGAAACCGTGCCCCTGAGCCCCACCGGCGAGGCCGCGGCAAAACCTCGGGCCACACCCTTCTTGCAGACCGAGCGGGGCCAGGCATGGGCCGAGGCTATGGGCAAGGCCCTTCGCGCCGCGCTGCCGCCGGTCATCGGCGTCGTCCTCTTCGTCCTGCTCTGGCAGATCGTCTCCGCCAGCGGCGGCGAGAGCGGCCTGCCCGGCCCGGTCAAGACCTGGGAATCGGCCAAGGTTCTGTTCGCCGATCCCTTCTACGACAACGGCCCCAACGACAAGGGCATAGGCTGGAACATCCTGCATTCGCTCTATCGGGTCGGTGCCGGTTTCGGTCTGGCCGCCTTGGTCGGCATTCCCCTGGGCTTCATGATCGGTCGCTTCAAATTTCTCTCCGGCATGACCGCGCCCATCATCAGCCTGCTGCGACCGGTCTCGCCCTTGGCTTGGCTGCCGATCGGCCTTTATGTCTTCAAGGAGACCGAGCCGGCCTCGCTTTGGGTGATCTTCATCTCCAGCATCTGGCCGATCATCCTCAACACCGCCGCCGGCGTCGCCCGCGTGCCGCAGGATTATCTCAACGTGGCGCGGGTGCTCAAGCTGTCGGAGTGGAAGATCTTCACCAAGATATTGTTCCCCTCGGTGCTGCCGCACCTGATGACCGGCATCCGCCTGTCGATCGGCGTCGCCTGGCTGGTCATCGTCGCCGCCGAGATGCTCACCGGCGGCACCGGCCTGGGCTTCTGGGTCTGGGACGAATGGAACAACCTCAATGTCGAGCACATCATCATCGCCATCTTCATCGTCGGCATCGTCGGCCTGCTGTTGGAGCAGGGACTGGTGCTGTTGGCGAAGCGGTTCAATTACGAGTGAGGCGGAAGGGAGCCATCGTGGAAAAATATCTGCAAATCGAAAACGCCGAGATGGTGTTCGACACCAAGAAAGGCAAGTTCATCGCCCTCACCGACGTGAACCTGAGCGTGAAGCAGGGCGAATTCATCTCGCTGATCGGCCACTCGGGCTGCGGCAAGTCGACCCTGCTCAACCTGGTGGCGGGCCTGCTCGACCCCAGTTCGGGTGTGCTGCTGCTGAACGAACGCGAGATCAAGGGGCCGGGGCCGGAGCGTGCGGTGGTGTTCCAGAACCACTCGCTGCTGCCTTGGTTGAGCTGCTTTGGCAATGTCTATCTGGCAGTGGAAAGGGTGTTCGGCGGCAGGGAGACCAAAAAACAACTCAAGCAACGCACCCAGGCCGCGCTGGAGTTGGTGGGCTTGGCGCATGCCTTGCACAAGCACCCGCACGAGATCTCCGGCGGCATGAAGCAGCGGGTCGGCATCGCCCGCGCCCTGGCCATGGAGCCCAAGGTCTTGCTCATGGACGAGCCGTTCGGCGCGCTGGATGCGTTGACCCGGGCCGGCCTGCAGGACGAGCTGATGCGCATCGTGCACGAGACCCAGGCCACCGTCGTCATGGTCACCCACGATGTCGACGAGGCGGTGCTGCTGTCGGACCGCATCGTGATGATGACCAACGGGCCCTCGGCCACGATCGGCGAGGTGCTGACGGTGGACCTGCCGCGGCCGCGCAACCGCCTGGCCCTGGCCGACAACCCGCACTATCATCACCTGCGCGGCCGGGTGCTGGAGTTCCTCTATCAGCGGCAGATGAAGCGGGCGGCCTGAGTGTTAAATGAAAAACGCCCCGACCGGGGCGTTTTTCATGCGCGAGCAGCGAATTACACCTTGAGGTGACTGACCGCGGCCTGCAGCCGCTGCGAGAGTTCGCGCAGGTGCTGCGCGGCTTCGGTGGTCTGGCTGATGGTCATCGCGTTCTTTTTCGCCATCAGGGCGATTTGCTCGATGTTCTCGGCGATGTGGCTGCTGGCGGCGGACTGCTGTTTGACCGCGGTGGCGATGTTGCTCACCCCGCTGCTGGCCTGCTGTACCGCATGATTGGCCTCGGACAGCACCATGGCCACGCCCTCGACCAGGTCCAGGCTGGAGGCCAGGGCGCTCGTGCCGGTCTCGATCGAAGCGTCGACGCCGGAGGACTGCTGGTTGAGCGCGATGGTGACGCTGTCGATTTCGCTCGCGGCACTCGCGGACTTTTCCGCCAGCTTGCGCACCTCGTCGGCCACCACGGCGAAGCCGCGGCCCTGCTCGCCGGCCCGGGCGGCCTCGATGGCGGCGTTGAGCGCCAGGAGGTTGGTCTGGTCGGCGATGTCCTTCACCTGCTGGGTCATATTGGTGATGACCCCGGCGCTCTGGATGAAGGCACGCACCGATACGGCGATTTCCTTCATGGCGGTTTCCACCCGGTCGATGTCGCCGATCAGTTCGGATACCTTTTCGTTGCCTTCCTGGGTGCTCTCCAGGCTGGCGTTGGACAGGCGGTGCACCTCGCCGGCATTTTCCGCCACGGCGTTGATGCTGGCGGACATCTGCTGGACCGTGGCCGAGGTGGTCGCCGCGGCATCGTTCTGGGTATGCGAGCTGTCGGACACCTCGTTCGCCACCTTGGCCAGATCGGCGGCATCGCGCGCCAGATCCTGGGCTGAACGCAGAACCTCGTTGATCACCTTGCCCAGGTCGGTGCGGATGCGCTCGGCACTGCGCCGCACATCGCCGATCTCATCCAGGCTGTCCGTCGTGATCGGGCTGGAGAAGTCGCCCTTGGCCAAGCGCTCCAGATCGGTCACCAGGTGCTGCGCCGGGCGTATGACTTCGGTGCGCACCGACCAGAGAAACCAGAAGATGGCAACCAGGATGGAGGCTTGGATCATCACCAGATTGGCGACGATCTCCCGAAACAGCGTGTCGTTCTGGGCTTCGCCAAGGTCGTTCCAGATGCGCCAATAGCCGAACAGCACGGCGATGGCGACGATAGCCGCCCCCAGCAAGGTGATGACCAGGAATTTCCGCCTGAGGCTGGTGCCAAATAAATGGATGATCTGTTGCATGTAGTCTCCTCGGTCTCCAGTGGGCCTTGTTTTGAATGCTTATGTAAAACAAGGGCCTATCTTATAGGAATGCCGATTTGGAGAGAAACGCTTTCGCTTGCGGGCGGGGCAGGCGGCGACAAAGAAACAGCCGCCCGCGGGCGGCTGTTTCGGAGGGTGGGATCCTTAAACCTTGAGGCGACTAGTCGAGGCTTGCAGCCGGCCGGCCAGTTGACTGAGGTTATCCGCCGACTCGGTGGTGCGGTTGACCGCCATGCTGTTCTGCTCGGCCATGTGGGCGATGTGTTCGATATTGCTCGAGATCTGGGTACTGGCAGCCGACTGTTCCCGCACCGCGCTGGTGATGTTGCTCATGCCCTCCCTGGCCTGCTGCACGGCGTGGTTGGCCTCGGCCAGGGTCATGGCCACGCTCTCGACGAACTCCAGGCTGGAGGTCAGGGAGGAGTGGCCGGCATTGATGGCCGATTCCACGCTGGTCGATTTCTGGTTGAGAGTTTGGGTGACGCCGTCGATCTCGCTGGCGGCCCGGGCCGATTTCTCGGCCAGCTTGCGCACCTCGTCGGCCACCACGGCGAAGCCGCGGCCCTGTTCGCCGGCGCGGGCCGCTTCGATGGCGGCATTGAGCGCCAAGAGATTGGTCTGGTCGGCGATGTCCTTCACCTGCTGGGTCATATTGGTGATCAAGGCGGCGTTCTGGACGAATTCGCGCACCGAGGAGGCGATATCGTTCATGGCGGTCTCCACCATGTCGATCTCGCCGATCAGTTCGGATACCTTCTCGTTGCCTTCCTGGGTGCTCTCCAAGCTGGAGTTGGCCAGTTGACGGACCTCCTCGGCGCCGTCGGCCACCGAGACGATGCTGGCGCTCATCTCCTCCACGCTGGCCGCGGCGGACTCGGCGGCCTCGTTTTGGGTGTTGGAGCTGTTGGCGACCTGTTGCGCCGTGTCGCTCAATTCGCCGGCGGCTTGCGACAGGGCCTGGCTGGAGGCCTTCACTTCCTGGATGACGCGGCCCAGTTCGGTACGGATGCGTTCGGCGCTACGGCCGATCTCGCCCATCTCGTCGAGACTGTTGGCCTGAATGGGGGTGGTGAAATCGCCGTTGGCCAGGCGGCCCAGGTCGACCACCAATTGCCGGGTCGGCAGTTCGACCGCCTTGCGCACCCACAAGAGGAACCAGACGAAGGCGGCGACGATGGCGATGCCCATCAGGCCCAGGCTGGTCATGATGCTGCGCTGCCCCGCTACATTCTGGGTGGCACTGAGTTCGCCCCAGGCCTGCCAGAAGCCGAACAGCGCGGCGGCCAGGACGAAGGTGGTACTGACCCCGGTGATGATCAGCAATTTGTTGCGGATGCTGCGGCGTACCCAGTACATCAGGCCAGGCTTGCTATCGACTACCTCGTTCATTGCATGTCCTCGCGTCCAGGATGTTAAAGATGCATTCGGCGGGCGTTGAAATGGGACAATTGTATCGGAAAAGCCTGACTAATCGGGAGGCCGGGCTGCGCCGGTTAGAGCGAGACCATCTCGATGAAGGCCACCTCGTCGCCGGCCTTGAGCGGCGAGCCGGTGTCGGCGTCGCGTTTATTGATGGTGATGCGCAGGGTGGGCCGGGCTTGGCCGAAGGCCTGTTGCCAGTCGCCGCCGCGCATGGCCAGGACGCGCATCAGGCCGGCGACGTCCGCCACACTGGGGGGCAGGCGCAATTGCTCGCGGCCGATCTGGACTTGGTTCATCAGATCGCCGAAATAGAGCACGGTAATCGGGTTCATGTTTGCTGGCTCCTCTTTTTGCGGGACATTTTACCGCCGGCGCCGCGGGGTGGCGGCGATATAATTCGGCTTGCCCTCTTGCAGTCTGTGCTCATGCCCGCAAACTTCCCATGTCCCACGATCTTCTAGCCGGCCTCAACCCCGAACAGCTGCGCGCCGTCACCTGGGATAAAGGCTCGGCCCTGGTGCTGGCCGGCGCCGGCTCGGGCAAGACCCGGGTGCTGACCACCCGCATCGCCTGGCTGATCCAGACCGGCCAGGTCTCGCCCATGGGCGTGCTGGCGGTCACCTTCACCAACAAGGCGGCGCGCGAGATGCTCACCCGCCTTTCGGCCATGCTGCCGATCAACACCCGGGGCATGTGGATCGGCACCTTCCACGGCCTGTGCAACCGCCTGCTGCGGGCGCACCACCGCGATGCCGGCCTGCCCCAGCTGTTCCAGATCCTCGATGCCCAGGACCAGCTCTCGGCGGTGAAACGGGTATTGAAGGCGCTCAATGTCGACACCGAGAAATACGAGCCGCGCAAGCTGCAGTCCTTCATCAACATGAACAAGGAAGCGGGACTGCGCGCCGACAAGATCGAGGCCTATGACCCCTATACCCGGCGGCTGGCCGAGTATTTCGCCGAATACGACGCCCAGTGCAACCGCGAAGGCGTGGTCGATTTCGCCGAACTGCTGCTGCGCTCCTACGAGCTGCTCTCGCGCAACGCCATGCTGCGCGAGCACTACCAGGAGCGCTTCCGCCACATCCTGGTCGACGAGTTCCAGGACACCAGCCGCCTGCAATACGATTGGTTGAAGCTCCTGCGCGCCCCGAGCAATGCCATCTTCGGTGTCGGCGACGACGACCAGTCGATCTATGCCTTCCGCGGCGCCAATGTCGCCAATATGGCCCATTTCCAGCAGGACATGGGCATCGAGGAAGTCATCAAGCTGACCCAGAACTACCGCTCCTTCGGCACCATCCTCGATGCGGCCAATGCGGTGATCAGCCACAACAGCAACCGTCTGGGCAAGGACTTGTGGACGACAGCGGGTCGCGGCGAACTGATCCGCCATTACGAGGCGCCCTCGGATCTCGACGAGGCCCGCTTCGTGGTCGAGGAGATCCAGGGCCTGCACCGCGAGGGCATGGCCTATGCCGACACCGCCGTGCTTTATCGTTCCAACGCCCAGTCGCGGGTGATCGAACATGCGCTGTTTTCCGCCGGCATGCCCTATCGGGTCTACGGCGGCCTGCGCTTCTTCGAGCGGGCCGAGATCAAGCATGCCCTGGCCTATCTGCGCCTCATCGCCAACCACGACGACGACAACGCCTTCCTGCGGGTGGTGAACTTTCCGACCCGCGGGGTCGGCGCCCGCACGGTGGAGGCGATCGACGCCGCCGCCCGCGCCGGCGGCGTGAGCCTCTGGGCGGCGGCCTGCGCCCAAGGTGCCGGCAAGAAGGGCCTGGCCGGTTTCGTGCAACTGATCGAGGCTTTGCGCATTGAAACCCAGGGCATGAGCCTGGCCGAGCAGGTCGAGCATGTGGTGGCCCGCTCCGGCCTGATCGAGCACTACAAGTCCGAGCGCGACGGCGAGGACCGGATCGAGAACCTGAGCGAACTGACCAACGCCGCCACCGCCTTTGCCGGCGAGTCCGAGAGCCAGGATCTGGCCGACTTCTTGGCCCACGCCGCGCTCGAGGCGGGCGAGCACGAGGCCCAGGCCGGTCAGGACGCCGTGCAGTTGATGACCGTGCATGCGGCCAAGGGCCTGGAGTTCATGGCGGTGTTCATCACCGGTCTGGAAGAGGCCCTGTTCCCGCACGAGAACAGCTTGACCGAGGTCGATGGCCTGGAGGAAGAGCGGCGGCTGATGTATGTCGCCATCACCCGGGCCCGGCAGCGGCTCTATCTCACCCATGCCGCCCAGCGCATGCTGCATGGTCAGCCGCGCTACGGTCTGCCTTCGCGCTTCTTGCAGGAACTGCCGGCCGAACTGGTGCAGACCATCGGCGGCTGGCGCAAGACTTCGGCTTTGGCTGCCGAGACCATGGAGAGCGCGCCGCCGGCACCGAGCCGGGCGGCGGCCCTGCCCTACAGGGTCGGTGCGCGAGTCCAGCACCCGCGCTACGGTGAAGGCGTGGTCGCCGGCTACCAGGGCCAGGGGGCGGAGGCCGAGGTGCGCGTGAGCTTTCCCAAAATCGGCGACAAGTGGTTCATCCTCGAATACGCCCGGCTGACGCCGTGCTAGGGCAAGCCGGACATCCCGGCGCCTGGTCTGGCAGTTGACGCTGCGGTCGGCGACGTATACAAAAGCAAAAAATACAAGCAGCCAGGCCTTCCCGGCTGACAGGAGACATAAGCATGGCCTTGCAAGAGCCGGCGCCCCGCTCATCTGTTCGCTTGTTGTGGACCGTCCCGATACTGGTCTGGCTGACGCTGGTGATCTGCCTGGCCATGACCGGCCTGGCCTGGTATTCGGTCAAGACCAGCAGCGAGCAGGCCGCCGCCGATGTCTTCCGCCGTTTGTCGCAGGAGATCGGGGAAAACATCGTGCAGCGCATGCTGGCCTATGAACAGGTCTTGCGCGGCGGCGTGGCCTTGTTCGAGGCATCCGATACGGTCACCCGTGCGGATTGGCGCCATTACGTCGGGAAACTCCAGATCGAGGAGAACTTTCCGGGCATTCAGGGCATCGGCTTTGCCAAGGTGATCCGGCCGCATGAGCTGGCGCGTCACATTGCCGAGATTCGCGCCGAGGGCTTTCCCGACTATACCTTGAGGCCGCCGGGCGAGCGCGAGCTGTACACCTCGATCGTCTATCTCGAACCCTTCAATCGGCGCAATCGCGCCGCCTTCGGTTACGACATGTTCTCCGAGCCGACCCGCAACGCGACCATGAGTCTGGCGCGGGACAGCGGCCAGACGGCCGTATCCGGCAAGGTCATCCTCAAGCAGGAGATCACCAGGGATGTGCAGAACGGTTTCCTGATGTACCTGCCGCTCTATCGCAAGGGGGTGGCGCTGGAGACGGTCGAGCAGCGGCGTGCAGCCTTGCTCGGTTATGTCTACAGCCCGTTTCGCGTGAACAATTTCATGCAGGGCACCCTCGGCGAGAAACAGACGGATCTGGATCTGCGCCTCTATGACGGTTCGGAGGCACTGCCCGATCGGCTGATCTACCAGAGCAAGACCAGGGCCGAGGCTCGGCCGGAGTTTGTGCCGCGGTTCCAGGGCAGGCAGAGTCTCGGCCTGCCCGGCCACGCTTGGCTGCTGGAGATACGGTCGACATCACTTTATGAGGCCAACATCGACAGCGCCAAGCACCACATCGTCGCGGCCGCCGGCCTGATCATCAGCTTGCTGCTGACTGCCTTCGTCTGGTCGCTGGTCACCCGTCGGCAGCGGGCCCAGGCCCTGGCCGATGCCATGACCACCACGGTGCGCGAGCGCGAGGCCTTCATCCAGGCCATCGTCGACCATGCGGCAGACGGCATCGTCGTCATCGACCAGGCTGGAAGAATCCTTTCATTCAATCATGCGGCCGAGGCGATATTCGGTCATGCCGCTGCTGAAGTGATAGGCCAGAACGTCAAGATGCTGATGCCGGAGCCTGACAGTTCCCGCCATGATGGCTATATCGCCCGCTACTTGCGGACGGGCGAGAAGACGATTCTGGGGGCCCGGCGCGAGGTGGCCGGGCTGCGCAAGAACGGCGAGATCTTCCCGCTCGATCTGGCAGTGAGCGAGGTCTACCAGACGGGGGGGCGGGTTTTCGCTGGCATGATGCGCGACATCACCGAGCGCAAGCAGGCGGAGGAGGCGTTGCGCGCCAGCGAGGAACGCTTCGACCTGGCGATCCGCGGCGCCAACGACGGCCTCTGGGACTGGAACCTGAAGAACAATACGGTCTATTACTCGCCGCGCTGGAAGGAGATGCTGGGCTACGCCGACTACGAGGTCAGTCCGAGTCTGGAGGAGTGGAGTAGCCGGGTGCATCCGGACGATCTCGAGCCGGTCATGGCCGCCGTGCGCGCCCATCTCGATGGCAAGACCTCGCTGTACATGAGCGAGCACCGCATCCGGCACAAGGACGGCCACTACCTGTGGATTCTCGATCGCGGCATTGCGCAGCGCGGCGAACAGGGTCGGCCCCAGCGGATGGTCGGCATCCATACCGACATCAGCGAGCGCAAGCGGATGGAAAAGATGAAGAACGAGTTCGTCTCGACGGTCAGCCACGAATTGCGCACGCCGCTCACTGCCATCCGCGGTTCGCTCGGCCTGATCGCCGGTGGCATGACCGGTGAACTGCCGCAGCAGGCCAAAGAATTGATCGACATGGCGGCAGCCAATACCGAGCGCCTGCTGGCCTTGATCAATGACCTGCTCGATATGGACAAGATCCAGTCGGGGGCCTTGCAATTCGACCTCAAGGCCCAGGAGATCATGCCGCTGGTCGAGCAGGCGGTCGCGAACAATCGCAGCTATGCCGAGCAATACGGTGTCACCTATCTGCTCGAAGCGGGCCTGCCGGGGGTGATGGCCAGGGTCGATGCGGCGCGCTTCATCCAGGTGATGGCCAATCTGTTGTCCAATGCCGCCAAGTTCTCCAGGCCTGGCGGCAGCGTCGAGGTGGCGGTGAAGGCCGAAGACGATTCGCTGCGGGTTTCTGTCACCGACCATGGCGTCGGTATTTCCGAAAGCTTCCGTGATCGCATCTTCGAGAAGTTCAGCCAGGGCGATTCCTCCGACACCCGGCACAAGGGCGGCACCGGTCTGGGCCTCAGCATCAGCAAATCCCTGATCGAGAAAATGGGCGGCCAGATCGGCTTCGACAGCCAGCTCGGCCAGGGCTCGACCTTCTATTTCACCTTGCCGGTTGTTCGGCCAGGCTCCGCCGAATAGTGGGATAATGAGGCGACCAAGAGGGGGCGCATGCGCCCCCGATTTTTTCAACGCATCCGATGCAGAGGTTTGAGATGAGCAAGGTTGGTTTCGGCAAGAATGTGAACATGAGCTTCGACGAGGCGGTGGCCAAGGTGACGGCCGCGCTGCAGACCGAAGGTTTCGGCGTGCTGACCGAGATCGATGTCGCCGGCACCCTGAAGAAGAAGCTGGACAAGGACATGCCCCCCTACCGCATCCTCGGCGCCTGCAACCCGCCGCTGGCCCATCGCGCGATCACGGCCGAGCCCGAGATCGGCATGCTGCTGCCCTGCAACGTGGTGGTGCGCCAGACCGAGGCCGGCGAGGTGCGGGTCGAGTTCATGGACCCCCAGGCCGTGCTGCCCCTGATCGAGAAGCCGGGCATCGCCGAGGTGGCCGCCGAGGTGCGCGAGAAGCTGCAGCGGGTGATGAACGCGTTGTAATAGCGCGTAGCGTCATCCTAACGCTCCCCCTGTGGGGAAGAGTTAGGAGAGAGGGCGGAGCCAGTTTCAGGACGGGCTGCCGCCTTTTTTATCGCCTCCAACAGCTCTGATGCCAGTGCGGCCAAGGTGCCGTGCGTTGGCAGCGCTTCCCTTATGCCGACCGCGAACACTGTCAGTTGCGTAGGCAGCCTTCCGAGTTGTTCGGCCAGCTTCAATGCCTCGGCCACGCCGATGCCGTGAGTGCTGCTCTGTCCTGCGAGCCAGAGTTCATTCAGCGATTCGATTCGACGCAGCGTGCCCGGCGGGATGCCTTGGGCGGCGTCGAGCAGGAGCGCGCTGTCTGCGCCCTGCATCTCCTCCAGCAGCCGCATGCCCGGCCGGTCGAGCAGACGCACTTCGCAATCGCGAGGCAGGCCGGCTTCGATCATTTTTTCGCCGATGGCCCAGGCTACGGCATCGCCGCCGAAGGGCGAGCCGATGCAGAGGATGCGCAGGGTCATCCGCGCTCGACCTTGAGCTTGAGGAAGTGGGTGGCGCAGGAGATGCAGGGGTCGTAATTGCGGACGGCCTGCTCGGCGCGCCAGGAGATCTGCTGGTTGTCGAGGCCGAGCAGCGACGGCACGTAGTTCCACAGATCCTCTTCCATGCGGCGGAAGTTCTGGGCCGTAGGAGGGACGATGCGGGCTGCGGTGATCAGGCCTTTTTCGTCGACCGAATAACGGTGGTAGAGCAGGCCGCGGGGCGCTT
>JACAEC010000061.1 GCA_013389055.1 Hydrogenophilaceae bacterium | reverse complement strand
CGTATGGTCTCTACACTTTCTTAATGATTATTGACACTAAGCTTAGCTCGGGGTTGCCATTTGACAGGTTTCACCGAATTAGACTCCATTCACCCTAAGATTTCGCCTAAGGTGCTCAATTTAATTTAAGTCCCTTGTGTCTACCTATTCCACCACCCGGGCGGCCTGGCGATCAGATTCTATCAACCACGAAGGGAAGCAACTGGAGGCGCGGGGCGGAGTCGAACCGCCCTGGAAGGATTTTCAATCCTCTGCATAACCGCTTTGCTACCGCGCCGAAAACCGGCTCAAGAATGAAAAGGGGAAAACCCAGTTTCGGCGAGGGCCAGCACACCGAATGTGCTGCGCCGACCAAAACCCAGTGTTTTCCCCGGGAATTCTGGAGCGGGAAACGAGACTCGAACTCGCGACCTCAACCTTGGCAAGGTTGCGCTCTACCAACTGAGCTATTCCCGCGTCAAAGAGGCGCCATTTTATGCATCGGCGCGATCTTGTCAAGCCGCAGGCTGATCTTTCAGGGCATCCCAGGCCATGCGCAGGTAGTAGGCCATGGAGATCAGGGTCAACACTGCCGCCAGATCCAGCAGCCAACTGCCCACCAGCGCCACCTGAGCGAAGCCGAACACCGGGTCGTGATAGAGCAGCATCACAATGGCCACCATCTGCGCCGTCGTCTTCAGCTTGCCGACGAAGGACACGGCGACGCTCTTGCCCCGGCCGATCTTCGCCATCCACTCGCGCAGGGCGGAGATGGCGATCTCGCGGCCGATGATGATCAGCGATACCGTCACCCCGGCCCGGTCCAAATCCACCAGCACGATCAGGGCCGCGGCGACCATGAGCTTGTCGGCCACCGGGTCGAGGAAGGCGCCGAAGGCCGACATCTGGTTCAGTTTGCGGGCGAGATAGCCGTCGAGCCAGTCGGTGACGGCGGCGAAGGCGAAGATCAGGGTCGCGGTGAAATTAACCGAATGCTTGGGTAGCCAGCCCTCGGGCAGGTAGAAGACCACCACGAACAGCGGAATCAAACCAATGCGCAACCAGGTCAGGGCATTGGGCAAATTGAATGGCATGGCTACCTCAAAAACGATCGACCCGAAACAAGCCTTTGGGTTTCCCCTCTCCCCCCGGGAGAGGGGCGGGGGTGAGGGAGGAACCTGCCAAGCATCCTTCGGATGCCATACCCTCACCCGGCTTCGCCACCCTCTCCCGGCGGGAGAGGGCTATTCCTGCTAATGCAGCTCCCGATAAATCCGTTCCGCCAATTCTCGGCTGATCCCTTCCACTTGCGCCAACTTCTCCACCCCCGCCGCGACCACGCCGCGCAGGCCGCCGAAGCGCTGCAGCAGGCTCTGGCGCCGCTTCGGCCCCACGCCCGGGATGCCCTCCAGACTGGAACTGGTGCGCTGCTTGGCCCGCTTGGCTCGGTGGCCGGTGATGGCGAAGCGGTGCGCCTCGTCCCGTACCTGCTGAATCAGGTGCAGGGCCGGGTGATCGCTCGGCAGCAGCAGCGGCTCGGCCACGCCCGGCCGGAACAACTGCTCCAGGCCCGGCTTGCGCTCCTCGCCCTTGGCCACGCCGACCATAGGCAGCTCGGCCAGACCCAGTTCCGACAACACCTCGACCGCCACGTTCAACTGGCCCTTGCCGCCGTCGATCAGCAACAGGTCGGGCAAGGCGCCCTCGCCTGCCGCCAGTTTGCCATAGCGCCGGCTCAAGGCATCGCGCATGGCGGCGTAATCGTCGCCCGGCGTGATGTCGGTGACATTGTAGCGGCGATATTCGGACGCCTGCATCGCCCCCTTGTCGTAGACCACGCAGGACACCACCGTGGCCTCGCCCAGGGTGTGGCTGACGTCGAAGCACTCGATGCGGTTGATGCCCTCCTCGCCCAGCACCTCGTTCAGCGCGGCCAGCCGCGCCTCCTGGCTGGCCCGCTGGCCCTCGCGCGCGGTCAGCGCCAGCTCGGCGTTGCTCTGGGCCATGGCCAGCCAGGCCCGGCGCTCGCCCACCGGGTTGCCCAGCAGCTGCACCTTGTGCCCGGCCGCATCGGCCAGCCAGTCCTCCAGCCCCTCCGGCGCCGCGGCGGCATCCAGCACCAAAAGCGCCGGCACCGGCCGGCCGGCGTAATGCTGGGAGACGAAGGCCTCGACGATCTCGGCGGCCTCGGTCTCCTCGCCCACGCTGGGGAAGAAGGCCCGGCCACCCAGGCTGCGGCCGCCGCGTATCATCATGAGATAGACGCAGACCACCGGCGCCTTGATCGCCACCGCGATGACATCGGCATCCTGCGCGCTGCGGCTCTCGACGAACTGCTTTTCGCGCACCCGGTTCAGGGCCTGGACCTGGTCGCGATAGAAGGCCGCCTCCTCGAAGCGCAGCTCTTGTGATGCCGCCTCCATCTTCGCCGTCAGCTCGCGCGACAACTCGTCGTCCTTGCCCTGCAGGAACAAGAGCGCATTGTTCACGTCGCGGGCGTAGTCTTCATCGGCGATCAGGCCGACGCAAGGCCCGCTACAACGCTTGATCTGGTAGAGCAGGCAGGGCCGCGAACGGTTGGCGAACACCGTGTCCTCGCAGGTGCGCAGGCGAAAGACCTTCTGCAGGATCTGGATGCTCTCGCGCACCGCATAGGAGTTGGGGAACGGCCCGAACACCCGGTCGCGCTTGTCCGGCGTGCCGCGAAAATAAGCCAAGCGCGGCCAGGCGTGGCCGGTGAGCAAGAGATAGGGATAGGACTTGTCGTCGCGGAACAGGATGTTGTAGCGCGGGTTCAGCCCCTTGATCTGGTTGTTCTCCAGCAGCAAGGCCTCGGCCTCGGACCGGGTCACCGTGATCTGGATATCGCGGATGCGCGCCACCATGTGGCGGATGCGGGGCGAGAGGTCGGACTTTTGGAAATAGCTGGAGACCCGCTTCTTCAGGTCGCGCGCCTTGCCGACATAGAGCACCTCGCCGCCCTCGTCCAGCATGCGATAGACGCCGGGGCGGTTGGGCAGGGTCTTGAGGATGGCGGCAGGGTCGAAGCCCTGGCCGCCTGTGTCGGCAGTCTGGTTCACGGAGGCAAGTTTATTGCACTCCACCCGGTTTGAGCGCGTGGCTTGCCAGGGCGTAGCGAGCGGCGCTTAATAGGATTTAAGGAAAAGTTTCGGACAATAAAAACAAATTGAGCCTAATACTATTAATTTTATTGCGTTAACAGTCGGGGAGGGATCATGGTCGAAGCTCAGCTTCGTCGCTTAACCTGGTTGATTGCTGTTGCTTCACTGATAGGGTTCGGAAGTGCAGCGGCATGGTCTTATTTCCAAGAACGCTCAATGCAGCAGGCTGTCTCGGGATGGCACGAACTAATGAACCGTTCCATCTCTGAGTGCGAAAAAAATCGTGAGTCAGTCTATTGTGAGGGTATTGAACACATCAAGAGCGAATTTGAGTCCGCCGCTCAAAGCCGCGATCACTACTCGAACCGCCTAGAGCAATACTCAGTTGCCGCTCTTGCCTTGCCTCTCTTGTCCGCAGCGATCTTCCTCGCACTACGCTGGGTAATAACTGGTCAAGCGCCTCAATGGCCAATACGCAAAAAATAACAGAACCCGCAGGGCGGCTTAACAAGCCGCCGGATGAAAGCGACGCGGCGGTCACGGCGCTCTCGCCACCCATCTGCCTTTCGTCGTCGATCAGGCGGACAGCGCGGCGCGCAGGCCCAGATGCTCGACGAAAGGGTCGAAGTCCCGGTCGCTGTAGAGTAGCGGCAGCCGGCTTTCGATACAGCAGGTCGCGATGAGGGTGTCGATGGTCTTGCGCACGGTGACGCCGGCCGCCCGCAAGGTGCGGAAGTTCTTGGCGGCCTGGACGGCGATGGCTTGGCCGGCCAGGTCGATGACGATCAGGGAGGTGAGCAGCTTGCGGGCCTGATTGAAGTCCCGGTCGCTGACGAAGCCCTGCAATACCTCGGTCAGGATCAGGTCGCCGATGGCGATCAGTTCGGTTCCCAGCAGCGAATCCAGCTTGTCCGTTTGCGGCGTGACGGTGCCACGGAAGTAATCGATCCAGACGCTGGAATCGACCAGGATCATGCATCGCGCCTCATGGCGTCGAGATCGCCCTGCCAGTCGAGCTTGCCGCGAAAACGCCGAATCTCTTCCTGCTGCCGGAGACGGAGCAAGGTACGCAAGCCGAGCTCGACCGCTTCCCGCTTGGTCTTCAGCCCGGTTGCCCGCAAGGTCTCTTGCATGAGCTTGTCGTCGATCACGATATTGGTCCGCATGATGTGTATTCCTCTAACTAAGTTTACACATTCTAGGCCTGTCTGGCGACGCCGGCAACCTGCGCGCCCCCGCATCGGCCGGCTATTCCGCCTCGTCGAGCAACTCCCCCGCAATCGCCCAGTTCGCATCCGGCAACTCCTCGAAGGCGATGTAGGTGTAGCGGCGGGGCTTGCCGCCGACGCGCTCCAGGGTGTCGGTGATCTCTTCGGCGATCTGTTTTTTCTGTTCCCGGCTGAAAGTGCCGGCGAGCTTGATGGTGACGACGGGCATGGTCAGGTCTCCTCATCGGAACGGATACGGGCAAACACCGCCTGGAACATCGCCGGCGTGAGCCGGCGGGTTTGGGTGTTGTAGCGGCTGCAGTGGTAGCTGTCGTAGAGGCGGCGGCCGTCGGGCAGCACATGCGCCGCCGCGTGGCCGAAGGGGTAGTCCTTCAGCTTCAGGCCCAGGGCGCGCAGCACGGCGCCGTGGGCGATGTTGCCCAGGGCCAGGATCGCCGTGTCCTTGGGCAGCGCTTCCAGTTCCGCCTTCAGAAAACCGTTGCAGCGCTTGATCTCGTCCGGCGTCGGCTTGTTCTCCGGCGGCACGCATTTCACCGCGTTGGTGATGCGGCAGCCGATGAGCTCGAGGCCGTCGTCGGCCGCGGTGGAAACCGGCCGGCTGGCGTAGCCGAACGCGTGCAGGGTTTCATAGAGCAGGACGCCGGCATAGTCGCCGGTGAAGGGTCGGCCACTGCGGTTGGCGCCGTGGAAGCCGGGGGCGAGGCCGACGATGAGCAGCTTGGGGCTGGCGGCACCGAAGGGCGGCACCGGGCGGCCGAAGTAGTCGGGCCGGCTGGCGCGGCAGTCGGCCAGGAAGTCGGCCAGGCGGGGGCAGGCGGTGCAGTCGGGGTCGAACATCTTGCTCATCATTCCAATCGGTCGCAGCGCGAAGGGCTCATGGATCGCCGCGCCGCTGCGCGGCTCGCGATGACGGCGCCGGCGCGACTCAGT
>JACAEC010000106.1 GCA_013389055.1 Hydrogenophilaceae bacterium | reverse complement strand
TCGCCTAGCCGGGCCAGGGCGCCCTTGAGGTTGGCCTCGGATTCGATCAGGAACTGGCCCGAGGTCACCACCTGCTCGCCGCCCGAGAGGCCGGCCAGGATGGCGGTCTTGCCTTCGCTCTCCATGCCGGTCTTCACCGCCACCGGGGCATAGCGGCCTTCGCCCTGCGCCACCAGGACCAGGGCGCGCTGTCCGGTCTGGATCACCGCTTCGCTCGGTACCAGCACCGCCTCCTCGCCCTTGCCGCCGAACACGGTGACGTTGGCATACATGCCCGGCTTGAGCCTGAGCTCCGGGTTGTTCATGACGATGCGCACCTGCAGGGTGCGGGTGGTCGGGTCCAGCTTGGGATAGACGTAATCGACCGTGCCTTCGAACACCTCGCCCGGCAGCGCGGCGACCTTCACCTCCACGCTCTTGCCGGGGGCCACCCAGGCGGCCTGGTCTTCGACCACCTCGGCGGTGACCCAGACCTGGGAAAGATCGGTGATCTCCAGCAGGGACATGCCGGTGTCGACGCCGGCGCCGGGGTGGATGGCGATCTTGCTGACGATGCCGCCGGCCGGGGCGTAATAGGCGACCCGGCGCTGCGGCTTGCCGCTCTTCTCCAGGGCGGCGATCTGGGTATTGGACAAGCCGAGGAAGGAGAGTTTTTGCCGCGCCGCTTCGGCCCAGGCTTTGTCTTCCTGCTGCTTCAAGGCGAGCAGGAATTCCTCCTGCGCGGCATAAAGTTCGGGGCTGTAGATCTCGGCAACCACTTGCCCGCGCCGGACCGGGTCGTTGACGGCATGGATGTGCAGGGCCTCGATCCAGCCCTTGACCCGGCTTTGCAGGAAGTGGACGCGGTTGTCGTCGTTGCGGACGTAGCCCACGGTGTCGATGCGCCGCCAGAGCCGGCCGCGCTCGGCCAGCGCGGTGCGCACACCGAGGTTCTGCACCGTGCGCGGGTCGATCGCCACCCCGGCGGCGCCGGCCTCGTCGGCGTATTTGGGCACCAGGTCCATGTCCATGAAGGGTGATTTGCCCGGCTTGTCGAAATGCTGGTCCGGCACCATGGGGTCGTACCAGTAGAGGATCTTGCGTTCGCCTGCCGCGGCCGGCTGTGCGTTGCCGGCCGCTTCGTGGCCGAGCTGCGTGAAGGCGAACCAGGCGCCGGCGGCACCGGCGCCGAGGCCGAGGGTGAGCGCGAGAGCGATCTTGATGCGGGTGTCGATGGCGGACTCCTTATTCGAAATAGGTCAGCAGGGTGGCGGCACGGGCCTGGGCCACCGCTTGGGTCAGCCGTTCCAGCCGGGCCTCGACTTCGGCGCGGCGCGCCTCGAGCACGCGGTCGTAACCGACCTGGTTGCTGCGATAGGCGGTGAGCGCGCTGTCGACGCGGCGGGCGGCGAGCGGCAGGATCTCGCGCTCGATCCGTTCAAGCCGCTCGTGCGCGACCTGCCAGTCGGCATAGGCCATGCGCAGGTCGGCCTCGAGCATGCGCCGGCGGTCTTCCAGCATGGCCTCCTGCTGGTTGAGCTCGGCGTGGCGGGCGGCGAGGCGCCGGTCCTGGCGCTGGCCGGGGAACAGCGGCAGGTCGACGCCGACCATCAGCTTGACGGTGTCGACCCGATCGTTGCCGCGGATGCCGTAGGACAGATCGACGCTCCAGTCCGGCCGGTAGGCCTGGCGGGCGAGTTGGGTGTCGGTGCGGGCGGCTTCGACGCCTTGGCCCAGGGCGGCAAGCTCCGGGTGCTCGCTCAGCCGCGCTTCCAGCTCGGCCAGGGCGGGCGGCGGCGGCGGATCGTCCAGGGCCTGCAGCGGCCTTTGTGCGGCGCCGCCCAGCCAGCGGGCCAGCGCCGCCTTGCCCCGGCGCTGCTGACCGGCCAGTTCGGCCATGCGATTGCGGGTTTCGGCCAGCATGGCGCGCAGGGCCAGGGTTTCCGCCTGGGACAGCTGGCCGGTTTTGTAGGCGACCTCGCTCCATTCGACTTGGCGGGCATATTCGGCTTCGATGCGCTCGAGCAGTTGCGCGGCGGCGCTCGGCCAATAGGCCTCCAGCCAGGCCAGCCGGGCGTCGCGGGCGATGCGCCGGGCGCTGGCGGCAAGCAGCAGGCGGCTCTGGCTCGCCTCCTGGTCCAGGCGCCGGCCGGCCAGGGCGAGCTTGTCGCCGCCGGGGATGGTCTGGGAGAAGCCGACCACGGTCTGGGTCATGTCTTCGCGGGTCAGGCTGAAGCTGTCGGCCGGCACGCCCTCGACGCCCAGGATGAGCTTGGGGTCGGGCAGTTGGCGGGCGGCGACGGCATTTTCCTGGAGCGAGGCGACCATGGCCTCCTGGGCGGCCAGTTGGGGCTGTCGTTCGAGGGCGAGTCGGCCGGCCTCATCCAGGCTGAGGCCGGTATCGGACGCTGCCAGAGCGGCCGCCGAGGAGAAGAGCGCCGCGCCCGCCATCCAGGCGAACGCGCGTGCGCGATGCCGCGGCGACAGGCCGCGGCCAAAGCAGGGCGATTTCATGATGCCTCCGTACTGAGCGGCCGGGGTCCGGCCAGGAATACAGACTCAGATCAGCACGTCAGAGGCGGGGCGGCGGCGGTTCGGGGGCGGGCGGGAGGTGGGTGTTGAGGCTGTAGTGCGCGGCGCGGTAGTCGCTGGCCTCGCTGCTGCCGGTGAGCAGCGGCATCACCGGCAGGGTGGGGGCCATGGCACAGGTGCATTGGACCGCGTTGCCGCAATGGCAGCCGGAAAGCGAGGCAGTGTCGGATGGGTCGGCCGCTTCGCTGTGATGGCAGGGCATGGCCTGCGCTTGCGCCGGTTTGTGCTCTGGGGCGACCGTCGCCATGGCCAGGCTGTGGGTGGCGGGACCGATTGCCAGCATGCAGGCCAGCACCAGGCGCAGGGTGCGCATCCAGGCACGGTTTTGCAACTGGCTAAGTAAATTCATATCCGCTTGTGCCGCTTCAGGTGCTGGATTACCAGCGTAGCCACCTGGACCCGGTTATGGAAGCCGAGTTTCTGCATGATGTTGGCCAGGTGGTTGCGCACGGTGTTGTCGGACAGGTTGAGCTTGGCGCCGATGACCTTGTTGCTGTGGCCCTGGGCGACGTATTCGGCGATCTCCATTTCGCGCTGGGACAGCTTGGCCAAGGGGTCGCTGCTGTCGCCGCGGGAGAGCTTTTGCAGGACATGGGCCGGGAAGGCGCCGGCATCCTGGAGCACGATGCCGATGGCGTGGAGGATCTGCTCCATGTCGGAGGATTTGAGCAGGTAGCCGTCGACGCCGGTGTCGATGGCGGCGCGGATCTCCTCGTCGGCGTCCTCGACGGTGAGCACGATCACCTTCATGCCGGCCTGCTTGAGGACGGGCACCAGGCTCAGGCCGTCGCCGTCGGGCAGGGAGCGGTCGAGCAGGGCGACATCGGCATGCTGGCTGCTCTCCAGCCAGGTCTGCGCGCAGCGGATGTCGGCGCATTCGCCGGCCACCTTGAAGCCTTCCTGCGATTCCAATGCCTGCTTCACGCCCAGGCGCAGCAGCGGGTGATCGTCGATGATGAGGACGCTGACGGGGTTCATGTTTGTATGGTGCTCTAGGACATCGGGACTAGTACAAATGATATAGCAAGCCCGGTCATTCGGGCATGCCGGTCATTCATTTACTTGCGCGCTTGCGGCCGTCCTGTTCCTTTTTGATCAACTGATTCAGGGCCTCGAACAGGGCCGGGTTGCTGCCGGTCATGTAGGCGGAGGTGACGTATTTGCCGTTGACGACGAAGGCGGGCACGCCGCTGAGCTTGTATTCCTGGGCGACCTGGCGCGAGCGCATGACCTTGGTGTTCACGCTGAAAGAGTTGTATTCCTGGGCGAGCTTGGCCTTGTCGGCGCCTTGCTTGGCGGCCCAGTCGAAGAAGACCTCGGGCTTGTTCAGGTTGATGCCGTCGACATGGATCGCCTCGAACACCTTGGCGTGCAGCTTGTCGGTGAGGCCCAGCGACTCCAGGGCGTAGTAGGCGCGGGTCAACGGTTCCCAGTCGGCGTTGAGGATGGCCGGGATGCGGCGCAGGACGACATCCTTGGGCAGCTTCTTGGTCCAGGCGTTCAGTTCCGGCTCCAGGCGGTAGCAGTGCGGGCAGGCGTACCAGAAGAATTCGAGCACCTCGATCTTGCCCTTGGTCTCGGTCGGCCGCGGTGCCGACAGGGCGAGGTAGTCGACGCCCTCGTCGATGGCCCGTGCCGCGAGCGGTGTTCCGATCAGGCAGAGCGCGAAGAGCAGGCTGGCGATTTGGCGGACACGGGGCATGACTATCTCCTGTTATCTCGGGTTGACCGCTTCTTTGATCAGGCGCGGTTCGAATTGGTTCGCCGCCAGGGTGTCCATGGCTGCGATGGCGGCGTCCTCGGTCTTGAACGGGCCGACCCGGACGCGGTGCAGGGTGGCGCCGGCGCTGTCGACCTTCTGCACGGCGACGTCCATGCCGAGCAGGGCGAGCCTGGCCTTGAGCCGGTCGGCATCGTCCGGGTTCTTGAGGGCGGCGACTTGCAGCCAGTACGAATCACGCGGCAGGCTGGCCACCGGCGGCTTGCCGTCGGCCCCGCCCTGGAGGATGTGATAGAAGGTGTAGTCGGGCCCCGGCTTGGGGATGGACTCCACGGTCGGCGGCGCACTCGGCGTGGGCTTTGCCATCGGCGCTGCCGGCGGGGTCGGCTTGTCGGCCCTGGTCTCGCCGCCCTTGTAGACGATCGGCGTCAGGTAGACATAGGCCGCGACGCCGGCGGCGATGACCAGGCCGAGCACCAGGCCCGTCATCAAGCCGGTGAACAGGCCGCCGCGCTTGCCGCGCGGTTTGGCGCCGGAACTGCCTTTGTTGCGACTGCCGTAGCGTGCCATTACATCTTGTCCGGGGCAAAGACGCCGAGCAGCGCCAAGCCGCTGGCCAGCACTTGGCGGGTGGCGGCGATCAGCAGCAGGCGCGCCTGCCTCAGGGCCTCGTCCTCGACCAGGAACTGACAATTCACGTAGTAGCCGTGCAAATCGGCCGCCAGGTCCTTGAGGTAGTAGGCGATCAGGTGCGGCGACATTTCGCGCGCGGCGGCGTTTCAATACTCGGGGAACTCGGCCAGGCGATTGAGCAGGGCAAGCTCGCTGGCATGGTCCAGCCGCGCCGGGTCGGCGTCGGCGAGGTCGGCGACGTTGCCGCCCCAGCCGGCGAGAACGCTGGCGATGCGGGCATGGGCGTACTGGATGTAATAGACCGGGTTGTCGCTGCTTTGCGACTTGGCCAGGTCGAGGTCGAAATCGAGATGCTGTTCCGACTTGCGCAGCACATAGAAGAAGCGGGCGGCATCGTTGCCGACCTCGGCCCGCAGCTCGCGCAGGGTGACGTATTCGCCGGAGCGGGTGGACATCGACGCCTTCTGGCCGTTGCGGTAGAGCACGGCGAACTGGACCAGGGCGACCGTGAGCTTGTCCGGATCGGCGCCGCCGGCCTTGAGTGCGCCCTTCACCCGCGGGATGTAGCCGTGATGGTCGGCGCCCCAGACGTCGATCACGCGGTCGAAGCCGCGCTCGAACTTGTTCAGGTGATAGGCGATGTCGGCCGCGAAATAGGTCCACGAGCCGTTGTCGCGGCGGACCACGCGGTCCTTCTCGTCGCCGAAGTCGGTCGAGCGGAACCAGAGCGCGCCGTCCTGTTCGTAGATGTGGCCGCTCTTCTGCATCCGCTCCACGGCGCGATCGATCAGGCCGGATTCGTGCAGCGACTTCTCGGAGAACCACTGGTCGAAGACGACGCCGAATTCGGTCAGGTCGTTGCGGCCATCGCCCAGTTGTTCGGTCAGGGCGTAGTTGTGGATGTAGGCGTAGTCGTCGCCGAGCAATTGCTTGGCACAGGCGATCAGGTGGTCGAGGTGCTCCTCCGGCGCCTCGCCGCGGTCGGGCGCACCGTTGAGCAACTCGGCCGCCGGCCGCTGGTAGCGCTGGCCGTGCAGGGCGAAGATGCCTTCGGCCATCAGCTTCACATAGTCGCCCTGGTAGGCGTTGCCGGGGAAGGGCACGAACTCCGAACACAGCTCCAGATAACGCAGCCAGGTCGACAGCGCCAGGATGTCCATCTGCCGGCCGGCATCGTTGACGTAGTACTCGCGTTGCACGTCGAAGCCTGCGAAGGCCAGGACATTGGCCAGGCTCGCCCCGAAGGCGGCGCCGCGGCCGTGGCCGACATGCAGCGGCCCGGTCGGATTGGCCGAGACGAACTCGACCTGGACCTTCTCGCCTTTCCCTAGCCCGGTGCGGCCGTACTCGGCGCCCTGCTCGAGGATGTGCGCAGCCAGGCGCTGCTTGGCGATGGGCTTGATGAAGAGGTTGATGAAACCGGGCCCGGCGATCTCGACCTTGTCGACGATGTCGGAAGCGGGCAGGGCGGCGACCAGCTCGCCCGCCACCTCGCGCGGGTTGCGCTTGAGGCCCTTGGCCAATTGCATCGCGATATTGCAGGCCCAGTCGCCATGCGCGGCCTGCTTGGGCCGGTCGAGTTCGATGACGTAGTTCGCGCCGGGCGCGATTTGCGCCAGGGCCCGGCTGAACAAATCGCTCAGGTGGGATTTGGGGTCGAGGTAAGGGGTGCTCATGACAACGCGCTAGGAAAAGTCGCTGAATTATATCCGCAGGCTAGGCATTGCGCCTGTCCGCACTGGGGGCCGATATGGCTTCGGTCATCGCGAGCACCCTAAGGGCATAAAGAGCGAAGCGACGTGGCGATCCATGGGCATCTGCCGGTGCCATGGATTGCTTCGTTGCACTCGCAATGACCGGGCGGTAGGCGCCTTCTCGTCGCTAGAAATCCAGCGGATCGACATCGATGGTCCATTTCACCGCGCGCTCCTGCAAGGCGCGCACGGCCTCCAGCCAGGCGGCGAGGAAGTGTTGCAGATGGCTGCGCGAGCCGGCCTGCACCCGGAGTTGCGCCCGCTCCCGGCGGGCGACGCGGGCGAGCAGGGGGGGGGTGGGGTCGTAGAGCATGACGCCGTGTTCCCGCGCCAGGGCCAGACCCAGATGCTTGGCGCGCTCCAGAAAGGCGACGGCCTTGTCGATCTGCTCGGCCTCGGCCCGCAGCAGGGCCTGGTGGCTGTAGGGCGGGAATTCGGCTTCGCGCCGCTCCTTCAGGGTTTCCGCAGCGAACTGGGCGAAGTCGTGGGCCTGCAGAGCGCGATAGAGCGGGTGGCCGGGATAGCCGGTCTGCACCAGCACCTCGCCCGGCCGCGAGGCCCGGCCGGCGCGGCCGGCCACCTGCATGAGCTGGGCGAACAAGCGCTCGGTGGCGCGAAAGTCGGGCGAGAGCAGGGCCTGGTCGGCACCGAGCACGCCGACCAGGGTGAGGTGGGGAAAGTCGTGGCCCTTGGTCACGATCTGGGTGCCGACCAGGATGTCCACCTCGCGCTCGTTCACCGCCTGGCGCATGGCGGCGAAGGCGCCGCGGCGCGAGGCGGTGTCGCGATCGATGCGCAGGATGCGCGCTTCGGGGAATTGGCCGGCCAGGGTCTCTTCCAGTCGCTGCGTGCCCTGGCCGGCCGGGCGCAGGTCGGGGCTGCCGCAATCGGGACAGACCTCGGGCGGTCGCGACATCAGGCCGCAGTGGTGGCAGCGCAGCTCGAAGCCTTCCTTGCGCCGATGCAGCACCTGGTGGGCCGAGCAGCGCGGGCAGGGCACGACATAGCCGCAACTGTTGCAGAACAGCGTAGGGGCATAGCCGCGCCGGTTGATGAAGAGCAGGCTCTGCTCGCCGCGCGTCAGCCGGTCGCGCAGCGCCCGCAGCAGGCTGGCGGTCAGGCCCTGGCGCGGCCGGTCGGCCCGGGTGTCGATCAACTTCACCGCCGGCAGCTCGGCCTGGGCATGCGCCCGATCCGGCAGTTCCAGCTTGCGATAGCGGCCGCGCTCGGCATTGCGCCAGGTCTCCAGCGAGGGCGTGGCCGACCCGAGCACGATGGGCAGCCCCAGGGTGCGGGCGCGCCAGACCGCGACGTCGCGGGCCGAATAGCGCAGGCCCTCCTGCTGCTTGTAGGAGCCGTCGTGCTCTTCGTCGATCACGATCAGGCCCAAGCGGTTCAGCGGCGTGAACACCGCCAAGCGGGTGCCGAGCACCAGGTCGGCGCGGCCTTCGAGGCAGGCGCGCCAGGCGCGCAGGCGCTCGCCGTCGCTCAAACCGCTGTGCAGGCTGATCAGGCGAGCCGTGGGAAAACGCTGGCGGAAAGCCGCCTCGGTTTGCGGTGTGAGATGGATCTCCGGCACCAGCACCAGGGCCTGGCGCCCTGCTGCAAGCTGGGCCTCGATCAGTTGCAGATAGACCTCGGTCTTGCCGCTGCCGGTGACGCCATGCAGCAGCCAGGCGCTGAAGCCCGCCGGCGCTTCGAGGACGGTGGCGACCGCTGCGGCCTGGGCGGGTGTCGGCTGGGGCCGGGCCGGCGCTGCGGTCGGGGCGGTGGCGGGTGCTTCGGCAGGCTGCACCCAGCCGGCCTTGTGCCAGGTACGGAGATGGCTGCGCCAGGTGCCGGCCTCGCTGATGGCCAGCGGCCCTTGGCGCAGGCGCTCGGCCAGTTGCAATTGGGCGCGGGCTCGCGGGCTGAGGTCTTGCAGATGCGCGAGCCCGGCCGGGCTGAGGACATAGGCTGCGGGCGGCTCTGCCCGCGGCGACTTGATCCGTTTCAGGGCAGGCGGCAGCAGCGAGAGCAGGGTCGCCCCCAGCGGGTGCTGGTAATAGTCGGCGGCGAAGCGCGCCAGCTTCAGCCATTCCGTCGGCAAGGCCGGCAGCGCGCGGTCGATGGCGAGGACGGCCTTGAGCTGCGCCTCGGGCACCTCGCTGGCGGCGACCAGTTCCACGATCAGGCCGACCTGGCGCCGGTTGCCGAAGGGCACGATCACCCGGCGGCCGATGTCCTGGCGCCCGGCGTCTTCGGCGAGATAGTCGAACAGCCGGGGCAGGGGGACGTCGAGGGCGACGCGGACGATGGTCATGGGCTGCTTTAGGGGTGGAAGTTAAAGTGAATTGTTCGAGAAAAGCGAAAAACCCAACTCGGGCAAGGCGGTTTCCCAGTTGTCCACGAAACCTGTGGATAAGTTTGTGGAAAAGCTGTCGCAAAAATGCAAAAAAGGCTTGTGGGCAGGGCCTTTGTACGGTTCAGCCCAGAAAACGCGCAATATATTAATCATTTGTATTCAATGGGTTATATTCGGTTTGAAAAGTGTGTCTGAGCGCTTGACAGGGGCTGTGTATTCAAGCTGCGTTATGTGCATAAGTATTCACTAAAATGCCCCGGGAACGGCCTGTTTATTGGGGCGGCGGCTGGATCGCCAGGCGGATCAAGGCCTCCTGGACCGGTGCGGCGTCCTCGGCCTTGCCGTGGTTGATCAGCAGCACCAGCACCTTGCGCCGGCCTTGGGCATAGAGCACATAACCGGCCAGATTGCGCACGCCATTGAGGCTGCCGGTCTTGAGCCAGGCCTGCCCGGCCAGCGGGCTGTCCTTGAGCCGGCGCTTCAGGGTGCCGTTCTGGCCCAGCACCGGCAGCGAGGCGGCGAAGGCGTAATAGGCCGGGCTACGCGGCGCCCAGGCCAATAGCCGCGCCAGCGAGGCGGCCGAGATGCGTTCGATGCGCGACAGGCCGGCGCCGTTTTCCAGCACCAGTTCCGGAAACTTGAGGTCTTTTTCCGTGAGCCAGGCGCGGATGGCCCGCTCGCCCTTGTCCCAGGTGGCCGGCGGGCCGTAGCGTTCGGCGCCCAGGTTGAGCAGCAGCATCTTGGCCATGACGTTGTTGCTGTAGGTGTTGATGTCGCGGGCGATCAGGGCCAGGGGCTGGGAGTCGAATTCGAACAGGGGCTGGGCCGTGGCCGGCGTCAGGCCGCGGAGGATGCGGCCCTTGTGCGCGCCGCCCAGCTCGCGCCAGAGGGCGGCGAAGACTTCGGCCACGGTCTCGTCTGGCGGCAGCAGATTGAGCCAGAGCGTGCGCTCGCCGCAGGCCGCCGGGTAGCGCCCCATGAGGCGCAGGGCGCGGTTGTCCAGGCTGAGGCCCAGCCCGTCCTGCCAGCCGTTGCAGGCCTGATCGTCGAGGCCCAGCTGATTGTGCACGGTCACCGCGGCGAGTGCGGGCTCCAGCGCGGCGCGCACCTTGTTTCCCTCGGGTGCCAGGCGCAGGGCCACCGCGTTCTGGCTGACCATCAAGGCGGCCGGGGCGGCGTTGTAGGGCTTGAGCGGCAATTGGTCAAAGCGGCCGGGGTCGACGGCCTCGATCTGGTAGAAGGCCTGGTCGAGCAGGATGTCGCCGCGAATCTCGCGGATGCCGCGGGCACGCAGCTCGCGCAGCAGCAGCCAGAAGCGCTCCAGCGTCAGGCTGGGGTCGCCGCCGCCCTGCAGGATCAGGTTGCCACGGAGCACGCCGCGGGCGATCTCGCCCTCGTAGAGCACCCGGGTCTTCCAGGTGCGCGCCGGGCCCAGGCTGTCCAGCGCGGCCAGGGTGGTGATGAGCTTCATCACCGAGGCCGGGTTGAAAGAGTGCGCCTCGCCCCAGGCCAGTTCGGGCCTTGCCGCCTCGAGCGGCTGGATGACCAGGCCGATATGGCTGTCGGGGATGCCGGCCTGTTGCAGCGCGCTGTCGATCTCTGCGGGCAGCGGGCCGGCGTGGCCGACGCTCGAGAGAAAGAGGCAGGCGAATAGGAAGCGGTAGCGCATAATCGTTAGGGTAACGAAGTTTGCTGGCTGGCGGAAAAAATACCGGGGAGACCAGGCGTTGACCGAGTTGCTGACTTGCACCATTCATGCCTCGCGCAGACTGCACCGATTGCTGTTGGCCTTGCATGGCTTGGCCGCGCTGAGCCTGATGCTGGCGGCCATCGAGTGGCCGCTGCAATTGGCCGGGTCTGGCTTGGTTGCAGCCAGCGCACTTTGGACGCTGCGGCAGAGGCCGCCGGTCAGGCTGCGCTGCCTGGCCGATGGCGACCTGTTCATGGCGGATGAGATGGCTGGCTGGCGGCCGGTGGAGCTGCAGGCGGGCAGCTTGGTGTCGCCGATGTGCACGGTCCTGAGATTGCGCATCGACGGCCGCTCGCGCAGCGTGGTCGTGCTGGCGGATAGCCTGGCGGCCGAGGACTTTCGCCGGCTCAGGGTGTGGCTGCGCTGGAAGGCAACCTGGCTTCGCGCGCCTCGGTGGCCAGTGCCTCGGCCCTGAGCCGGGCCAGCTGCCGCTGCTTCTCTTGCCAGAAATCGGTCCTCTCCCGGGCGGTGGGATTGTTCTCGTAATAGAACAGGCGCTGGCCCATCTCCGTGGCCAGTTGTTCGTAACGCGCGGCGAAGGCCGGGTGGTCGAGGCCGCGCAGGGCGGCGATCAGCACCAGCTTTTCCGGCCCGAAGAACGCATTGCGGATGCCGAACACCAGCAAGGCGCGGGCGCCGTTCTCGTCGCCCTGCTTCGCCAGTTGCTGCGCCAGAAGAAACAGGCTCAGGACGTGGCGCGGGTTGCAGGCCAGGTTGTCCTGCAGCACCGCGATCGCCGTGCGGCTGGCTTCGCCTGCTTCCTCTTGATCGGCGTGGCGCCGGAGAAAGTCCGCCTCGGCGATGCCATAGCTGACGTGGCAGGGTGCGAGCCGGCGCGCGGCCTCGTAATGTTCGGTCGCCAACGCGAAGGCATCGCGGTCCAGCTCCGACTTGCCGGTGCCGCCGGCGTTGAGCACCGCCTCCATCTGCTTGGCCATGACATAGCGCGGTGGCGACGCATCGGGCAGCAGCCGGGCCAGGCGATGGGCGATCTCGTAGGTGTTGGGCTCGTGGCCCAGGGCGCGGATGGCCTGCATGCCGTATTGCGAGCCGCCGAGGAACAGCTGCATGCCCAGATGCCCGGCCAGGTTGAGCAGGCCGGCGAAGGCGAGGGCGAGCACCGCCATCTGCGCCACGATGGGCCGCACCGGCAGCACCCAACCCTGGTCGGGCGTGCTGCCGCGCAAGGCCAAGGCACGAGCCAGATACAAGCCGAGAAAGACGTTGACGAAGGCGAAGTAGAGGATGAAGTTCACCCCGGCGTGGATGAACAACGCCAGCGCGCCGCAAGCCAGGCCCAACTGCTCGATGCCGGCGGCATCCGCGCGCCGGCGCAAGGCGTCATAGGCCAGCCAGGCGAAGACGCCGAAGAAGACCAGCACGAAGGCGAGCGTGACGATGCCGCCCTC
>JACAEC010000026.1 GCA_013389055.1 Hydrogenophilaceae bacterium | reverse complement strand
CTCAATTGCTGCAAGTCCGCTGCCCAAACTTCAGGGCCGGGGCAGGCCAAACCGAGCCGGGCGCAGTCGGCCGCGAGCTTGGCCAGGTGATCCTGCCACCACACGGCGCGGCCGGCCTCCAGACGAATGGTGCGGAAGACACCGTCGCCATACATCAGGCCGCGGTCAAGCACGCTGATCGCCGCGCGTGGCTCGCCGTCGACGAGGATCGAGGTTTCTTCGCTCATGCCAGCCGTCATACCAACCCCAGGGCCCGCAAGAGGCCGCGCGCCTTGGCCCGGGTCTCGGCCAGCTCGCGCTCGGGCACCGAGTCGGCGACGATGCCGGCGCCGGTGCTGAACTCGATGCCCTCCCGCGAGCACATCAGGCTGCGGATGAGGATGTTGAGGTCGAGGCTGCCGTCGTGGTTGATGTAACCCATGCTGCCGGTGTAGGCCAGGCGCGGCGTCGGCTCCAACTCGCGGATGATCTGCATGGTGCGCACCTTGGGACAGCCGGTGATGGTGCCGCCGGGAAACAGCGCCGCCAGCAACCGGCCCGGCCCCACATCCGGCCGCACCCGGCCGCGCACGCGCGATTCGATGTGGTGCACGAAGGCATAGCTGTAGACCTGCGCCAGTTCCGCCACCCGCACGCTGCCCGGCTCGCAGACCCGGCCGAGATCGTTGCGTTCGAGATCGACCAGCATCACATGCTCGGCCCGCTCCTTGGGGTGGGCCAGCAGTTCCTCGCGCAGCCGGGCGTCCTCGGCGGCATCCGGCGAGCGCGGATAGGTGCCGGCGATCGGCCAGGTCTCGGCGACACCGTCGCGCACGCTGACCAGGCGTTCGGGCGAGGAGCTGACGATGGCGGCTTCGCCCATGTCCAATAGGCCGGCGAACGGCTCCGGGTTGGCCCGGCAGAGGGCGGCATAGAGGGCGCCGGCGTCGACCCGGCCGGGCAGGCGCCAGCGGCGCGAGAGATTGACCTGGAAAACGTCGCCCTCGCGGATGTAGTCCTGGATGCGGCGCACGCCGGCGAGGAACTGCTCGGCCGGCTCTTCCTGCAGCTCGCCCAGCGCGCCAAGCGGCGCCTCAGGCATTGGCGTGGCGGCCGCCACATCCTCGCGCATGGCTTCGATCAGCGTCTCACGTCCCGGCTCGGCGAACAGCCAGGTGGCCTGCCGGTCGGGCGCGATCAGGATCGCCGCCGGCACCCGGGCCAACCAGAACAGCGGCACTTCACCGGTCAACTCGCGCGCCGGCACGCTGGGCTCGATGCCGTGCAGCAGCTCGTAGCTGAGATAGGCGAACCAGCCGCCGCGAAAGGGCAGCGCCGCGCTATCCGGCTCCGGTGCCTGGCGTCCGGCCTGCCAGCGTCGATCCAAGCGACTGAAGAAATCCTGGCCTTCGGCCAGCTCGCTCGCGGTCTCGACCTGCTCGGGAAAAGCGAACAGGCAGTCCCAGCCTTCGCGGCCGAGGGTCTGTAGCAATGCGGGGTAGCGTTTGGGCTGCCGCCGGTGCAGTGCCAGCAGGTCGACTGCACCGGTGAGCTTGAGGATGGGCATAAAGCCTAAGGGTGAGCCTTAGACCTTCTTGAAGATGACCGTGCCGTTGGTGCCGCCAAAACCGAAGGAATTGGATAGCGCCACGTCGATCTTGGCTTGGCGGGCCGTGTTGGGCACATAGTCGAGGTCGCACTCGGGGCTGGCCTCGATCAGGTTGATGGTCGGCGGCACGGCCTGGCGGGCGACGGCCAGGGCGGAGAACACCGCCTCGACGCCGCCGGCGGCACCGAGCAGGTGACCGGTCATCGATTTGGTCGAGCTGACCATGACCTTGCCGGCATGGCTGCCCAGGGCGAGCTTGACCGCCTTGGTCTCGGCCAGATCGCCCAGCGGGGTCGAGGTGCCGTGGGCGTTGATGTAGTCGACCTGGTCGGGGTTGAGCCCGGCGTTCTTCAGCGCGTTGTGCATGCAGCGCGCAGCACCGGAGCCGTCCTCGGTCGGGGCGGTCATGTGGTGGGCGTCGGCACTCTTGCCGTAGCCGGCCAGCTCGCAGTAGATGCGGGCGCCGCGAGCCTTGGCGTGCTCGTACTCCTCCAGCACCATGATGCCGGCGCCCTCGCCCAGAACGAAGCCGTCGCGGTCCTTGTCCCAGGGGCGGCTGGCGCCGGCCGGGTCGTCATTGCGGGTGGACAGCGCGCGGGCGGCGGCGAAACCGCCGACCGCCAGGGGACAGATGGTCGACTCGGCGCCGCCGGCGATCATGACGTCGGCCTCGCCGTATTCGATCATCCTGGCCGCCTCGCCGACGGCGTGGGTGCCGGTGGTGCAGGCGGTGACCATGGCCACGTTCGGGCCCTGCATGCCGTACATGATCGACAGGTGGCCCGAGATCATGTTGATGATGGTCGCGGGGATGAAGAAGGGGGAAATCTTGCGCGGCCCCTCCTCCAGATAGGTCTTGTGGGTCTCCTCGATCATCGGCAGACCGCCGATGCCGGAGCCGATGTTGACGCCGATCCGCTCGCGATTGGCGTCGGTCACCTCGAGACCCGAGTCCTTGAGCGCATCGATCGCCGCCGCCAGGCCGTAGTGGATGAAGACATCCATGCGGCGGGCATCCTTGGCGGTGATGTATTGCGTCACGTCGAAATCCTTGACCTCGCCCGCCACCTGGGAGGCGAAGGGGGTGGGATCGAAGCGGGTGATGCGGCCGATGCCGGTCTTGCCGGCCATCAGGTTCTGCCAGGCCTCTTCGACGGTGTTACCCACCGGCGAGACGATGCCGAGACCTGTAACGACGATTCTGCGCTTGGACAACGGGATTCCCTTGGTGGTTGGTGCGAATTACTTGTGCGCGTTGATGTAATCGACGGCCTGCTGCACGGTGGTGATCTTCTCGGCTTCCTCGTCGGGGATTTCGCACTCGAATTCCTCTTCCAGGGCCATGACCAGTTCGACCGTGTCCAGGGAATCGGCGCCCAGGTCGTTGACGAAGGACGACTCCTGTTTCACATCGGCCTCGTTAACGCCCAGTTGCTCGGCGACGATTTTCTTGACGCGCTGTTCGATATCGCTCATTGCGGATTACTCCCTAAGGGTGAAAACAGTGCCCGGCTACGTTCTGTGGTCGGAATTGACCAGAGGCAAGTCCGGGCGCAAAAAAGCGGAGGGATTTTAGCAGAATCCCACCCCCTCAATCCATGTACATGCCACCGTTGACGTGCAGGGTGGTGCCGGTCAGATAGCCCGCCTGGTCAGAAGCCAGGTAGGCCACGGCATTGGCGATGTCCTCGGCCGCGCCCAGGCGCCCCAACGGGATATGCTGGAGCAGGGCCTGGCGCTGGGCCTCGGGCAGGGCCCGGGTCATGTCGGTGTCGATGAAACCAGGCGCCACGCAGTTGACGGTGATGTTGCGGCTGCCGACCTCGCGTGCCAGCGACTTGGAAAAACCGATCATGCCGGCCTTGGCGGCACCGTAATTGGTCTGGCCGGCATTGCCCATGACCCCGACCACCGAGGCGATGCTGATGATGCGGCCGCGACGGGCCTTCATCATCGGCCGCAGCACAGCGCGGGAAAGGCGGAACACCGAACTGAGGTTGGTGGCGATGATGTCATCCCACTCCTCGTCCTTCATCCGCATCAGCAGGTTGTCGCGGGTGATGCCGGCGTTGTTGACCAACACATCCAGACCGCCATGAGCCTTGAGGATATCCTCGACCAGACCGTCGACCTGGGCCGCATCGGTGACATTGAGCAGGCGACCTTCGCCCTTGAGGCCGGCGGCCTGGATCGCTTGGCCGATCGCCGCCGCGCCGCCCTCGCTGGTGGCAGTGCCGATCACCGTGGCGCCGCGGCGACCCAGTTCCAGCAGAATGGCCTGCCCGATGCCGCGGGAGGCACCGGTGACCAGAGCTACACGTCCTTCCATCTCTCTCTCCTTGTTATCCGTTGACCTTGGCCAGCGCCTCGGCGAGGCCGGCGGCATCGGCCAGGGCCAGGGTCGGCACTTCCACGATGCGCTTGTTGAGACCGGCCAGCACCTTGCCGGGGCCCGCCTCCAGCATCAGCCCCACACCCTGGGCAACGATGTGCTGCACACTCTCCACCCAGCGCACCGGGCTGTAGAGCTGGCGGGCCAGGGCGTCGCGAATCTGCTCGGCACTGCTGTGGGCGGCGACATCTGCATTGTGGATGACCGGCACCATCGGCGGCTTGATCTCGATCGCCTGCATGGCGGCCAGCAGTTTGTCGGCCGCCGGCTTCATCAGGGCGCAGTGCGAGGGCACCGACACCGGCAGCGGCAGCGCGCGCTTGGCGCCCTTTTCCTTGGCCAGGGCCATGCCGCGCTCCACCGCCGCCTTGTTGCCGGCGATCACCACCTGGCCGGGCGAGTTGAAATTGACCGCTTCCAGCACCTCACCCTGGGCCGCTTCAGTGCAAACCGCGCGCACGGTGTCGTCGTCGAGACCGAGCACGGCGGCCATGGCGCCGACCCCCTCGGCCACCGCGCCCTGCATGGCCTCGGCCCGCAGGCGCACCAGCTTGACCGCGTCCTTGAAGGCGATGGCGCCGGCGCAGGTCAGCGCGGTGTATTCGCCCAGGCTGTGGCCGGCCATCAGCGCCGCGGCCGGACCGCCCTGGGCCTGCCACAGGCGGTAGACCGCGACGCCGGCGGCCAGCATGGCCGGCTGGGTGTTGACGGTGAGATTGAGCTGCTCGGCCGGGCCGTCCTGGACCAGGGCCCAGAGATCCTGGCCCAGGGCCTCGGCGGCCTCGGCGAAGGTGTCACGCACCACGGCATGCTCGCCATAGGCCGCCATCATGCCGACGGATTGAGAACCTTGGCCCGGAAACACGAACGCGAATTTCATCGTAAACCTCAAAAAATCACATTTACCGCAAAGGACGCCAAGGGCACAAAGAAAAACAAAAACAAGATGAGTCTTTGCGAACTTAGCGTCCTTTGCGGTCAAAAATCAGAATTTCACCAGCACCGAACCCCAGGTGAAGCCGCCACCGAAGGCCTCCATCAGGACCAGCTCGCCGGCCTTGATCCGGCCGTCGCGCACGGCGGTGTCCAGCGCCAACGGGATCGAAGCGGCCGAGGTGTTGCCGTGGCG
>JACAEC010000082.1 GCA_013389055.1 Hydrogenophilaceae bacterium | reverse complement strand
GTGCAGGCCCTGGCCATGCACCGCCTGCCGGGTGGCCGGGAAATGCACCCCGCGGCCGAGGTTCTGGCGGATCCAGACCGGCATGCGGGTGAGGTTGCGTTGAGTTGCTGTCTGCAAGGCAGGCTCCAGAAACGAATCAGGGTGCTGCGTCCAAGCCGGAAACGGCTTCACTCGCACGCACCCCTCTGTCCTGGTACCTGAGAGATTAGCCCCATCGGTGGTCGTCGATCCCCTCTCCCCCAACCCTCTCCCGCTTGCGGGCGAGGGGGATGAGGTGTCGCTTGCGCGACCTGGATTGAACGACGCTCTCCAGAGTTGCCCGAATCCCGCGGTCCTTTTGCCTGAGCGATTGCGGGTGAGTTGCGCCTTCGGCGACACGCGCTGCGTGTTCTCTCCCACGGGAACGATAGCTGGGCGGACTATACCGGAGGCCGCCCGCAGGCGGCAAGGCGGCCCGACTGGCGCGGTTTTCGAGGGTGCTTAGAGCCTGTCTCACAAAATCCCGCGGGCGCGGCGGCGGCGATTTTGACGCAGGCCGCGAAGCGCAACGTGCGGTTTGGTTATTCCAAACAAGCGGCGCGCGACAAAGGCATTATGTCCCCGGCGCTTTTGGCGCCGGGGGCGGTACCCCTCGTGGAGCGGCAACGCGCTCCGCAGGATTTTATGAGACAGGCTCTTAGGGGTATTCCAGGGCGACCCGGTAGCCGGCGGCGCTCAGGCTGCCCAGGTCCATGTCCAACTGGATTTCGTATTCCTGACCGGCCCGGATACCCGGCGTGTTCAGGTGCCGGGCCGGCAGGTATTCGCGCGGGGCGAAGACCCGCTGGGCCAGCGGCTTGTCGCGGACATCGGTCAGGGTCAGCACCAGGTTCGGCCAGGCCATGGCCTGATCGGCGCGGTTGCTGAAGGCCACTCGCAGGCGGGCGCTGGAAGGGCTCTCCGGGTCGGTCTCCAGGGAAGAGGACTCCACCCTGAGCGCATCGCGGTCGCGCGCCAGCGGCACTTGGCAGCCAAGCGGCACACAGGCCGCCTCCAGATAGGGTCGCAACACCGGTTGCCAGGCCGCCAGTGGACCGCGCAGGAAATACAGGCCCTGGGCGAGCAGCAAGAGCAAGAGCAACGTGACCAAGAGGCCGCGGCCGAGCGCGGCCAGGCCGGATTTTTTTTGCACCGGCAATTCGGAGAGCAGGATGCTGTCCGGGCTTTCCGGCTCTTGTGTGGCCTGCTCCAACCAGGGCGGCAACTCCACCGGCCCCGTCGGCGGCTCTTCGCTGTAGGCCGCGAGGCCGGCCAGGATGTCGGCCCGCAAGTTGGGCTCGGGCTCCAGTTTTGGCTCCGGCTCGGGTGTTTCCAGCTTGAATCTCAGGTCGAGCCGGGGCTCTTGCCGCTGCCCTTGCAGTTCGGCAGCCGGCTCGGCTTCCGCGGGTGCGGCCACGGGCGCGGCCTCGGTCTCCGGCTCGACCGGCGGCACCTTGATCTCGGGCAGCAAGGCATCGTAGGCGTTGAACACCGCGTTGCAGTGACCGCAACTAACCAGGCCGCGCTTGGCATCGAGCTGCTCCTGGGTGATGCGGAAGGTGGTGCGGCACTCGGGGCAGGAGGTCAGCATCGCTTCACCCCTTCGAGGCAGACCCAACCCTCCTCGGCAGCCCACAAGCGCATATTAAAGACGGTGCCATAAGCGGCGAGGATTTCTTCGGCCTGGGCCTCGAGGATGCCGGACAGGGCGATGCGGCCGCCGCAGCGCACGCGCCCCGCCAGCAGCGGCAGCAAGGCACGCAGCGGGTTGGTCAGGATGTTGGCGACCAGGATGTCATAGATCGCTTTGGGCCGAGCATCTTCCCCTTTATGCCCTTCAGGGCGCTCTGCCTCCGGGAGAGGGCTAGAGCTGAGGGAAGCCGGCACCTCAGGCAACTCATCGGCCAAACAAAACATGGCCTCGATCTTATTGCGTTCGGCGTTGTCGCGCGAGGCGGTCACCGCCTGGGGGTCGATATCGACGCCGACCACCCGCCCGGCGCCCAGCTTGGCGGCGGCGATGGCCAGGATGCCGGAGCCGCAGCCGTAATCGAGCACGCTCTGGCCCCGTTGCACGTTCTGCTCCAGCCAGCGCAGGCAAAGCCGCGTGGTCGGATGGCTGCCGGTGCCGAAGGCAAGGCCGGGGTCGAGCTCGATGCAGATCGCTTGCGGGTTGGGTGCCTCGTGCCAGCTGGGCACGATCCACAGGCGGTCGGAGATGCGGATGGGTTCGAACTGGGATTGGGTCAGCCGCACCCAATCCTGTTCTTCGATTTTTTCGACTTGGTAATCGGCCGGCACGGTCAGCTTGGCCTGCCCGGCCGCCTCGGCCAGCAGGGCGGGCACGTCGGCCTCGGCCGGCAGCAGGGCCTCGACCCAGTTGCGCTGCCAGGATTTCGGTTCGTCCAGGCCGGGTTCGCCGAACTGCGGCTGCTCGGCCTCGGTGCCGGCATCGCGGTCCTCGATCGACACCGACAGCGCACCGGCCGCCATCAGGGCATCGGACCATGCCTCGGCCTGATCGGCGTCGGCGGGGAGCTTCAGGGACAGCCAGGCCACCGACGTTTCCGCCTCCTTATTTATGAATGCCCAACTTCTTTTCGAGGTAGTGGATGCTCACCCCACCCTGCAACACGGCGGCGTCCTGCAACAGGTCCTGATGCAGGGGGATGTTGGTCTTGATGCCTTCGACAATCATCTCGGACAGGGCGATGCGCATGCGGGCGAGGGCCTGGTCGCGCGTCGCGCCGTAGGTGATGAGCTTGCCGATCATGGAATCGTAATGCGGCGGCACCAGATAGTTCTGGTAGACGTGGGAATCCACCCGCACGCCGGGACCGCCCGGGGCATGGTAGAGGGTGATGCGGCCGGGCGAGGGCACGAAGTTGTAGGGGTCTTCGGCATTGATCCGGCACTCGACGGCGTGGCCGCGGAACTGCACATCCTTCTGCTTGACCGACAGGTGCTCGCCGGCAGCGATGCGGATGCTTTCCTGCACGATGTCGACGCCGGTGATCAGCTCGGTGACCGGGTGCTCGACCTGGACCCGGGTGTTCATCTCGATGAAGTAGAACTCGCCGTCCTCGTAGAGGAACTCGAAGGTGCCGGCACCGCGATAGCCGATCTGCCGGCAGGCCTCGGCGCAGCGCTCGCCGATCTTGTTTCTGAGCTTGGGGTCGAGGCCGGGGGCCGGGGCCTCTTCCAGCACCTTCTGGTGCCGGCGTTGCATGGAGCAGTCGCGCTCGCCCAGGTGCACCGCATCGCCGTGCTCGTCGGCCAGGACCTGAATCTCGATGTGGCGCGGGTTGAGCAGGTACTTCTCCATGTAGACCACGGGATTGTTGAAGGCCGACTGGGCCTCGCCCTGGGTCAACTGGATGGACTGGAGCAGGTTCGCCTCGGTATGGACCACGCGCATGCCGCGGCCGCCGCCGCCGCCGGCCGCCTTGATGATGACCGGGTAGCCGACCTCGCGGGCCATGCGCAGGCACTCGTCCGGATCGTCCGGCACGGCGCCTTCGGAGCCGGGCACGCAGGGCACGCCGGACTTCTTCATGGCGTCCTTGGCCGAGACCTTGTCGCCCATGAGGCGGATGGTGTCCGGCCGCGGGCCGATGAAGACGAAGCCGGAGCTTTCCACCCGCTCGGCGAAGTCGGCGTTCTCCGAGAGGAAGCCGTAGCCGGGATGGATGGCCTCGGCGTCGGTCACCTCGGCCGCCGCGATGATGTGCGGCACGTGCAGATAGCTTTTGACCGACGGCGCCGGGCCGATGCAGACCGACTCGTCGGCCAGCTTGACGTACTTGGCGTCGGCGTCGGCCTCCGAGTGCACGGCCACGGTCTTGATGCCCATCTCGCGGCAGGCACGTTGGATGCGAAGGGCGATCTCCCCCCGGTTGGCTATGAGGATTTTTTCGAACATGGTTTACCTGAAGTTGGCATCGGGCTCGCCGTTTTGGCTTCGGCCGCTTCGCTTAACACTCGCTTCGCTCCTGTGAGCCTGCGCCGAAATGGGCAACCCCTTGGGTTAATCAACGTCGTCTCAACCGATGACGAATAACGGCTCGCCATATTCAACAGGTTGCCCATTTTCGACCAGGATGGCCTTGATCGTGCCGCCCTGGTCGGCCTCGATCTCGTTCATCAGCTTCATCGACTCGATGATGCACAGGGTGTCGCCGGCGCTGACCGACTGGCCGACCTCGACGAAGGCCTTGGCGCCGGGCGAAGGCGTACGGTAGAAGGTGCCGACCATGGGCGACTTGACCACATGACCCTCGGGCAGGCCGGGTTCGCCGGCCTCTGCGGCGGGCGTCGCGGCCGGAGCCGGTGCCGAAAGCGGGATGGTTTGCATATGGCCCATCATCGGCGACATCATCATCTGGCCACCGGAAACCACGCGGGTAATACGAACCTTCTCTTCACCCTCGGTGATCTCCAACTCGGCCACCCCCGAGTCCTGCACCAGGTCGATCAGCTTTTTGAGCTTGCGCAGATCCATTGAATTACTCCTCCATAGCGTTAAGGGCATAGCCCAGGGCGAACAGATACCCCATGGCGCCCAGGCCGCTGATCACACCGACCGCCAGATCGGAAAAATAGGAATGGTGGCGGAAGGTTTCGCGGGCATGGACGTTGGACAGATGCACCTCGATAAACGGGATCGCCACCCCGGCCAGGGCATCGCGCAGGGCGACGCTGGTATGGGTGTAGGCGGCGGGATTGATGATGATGAAGCCCACACCCTCGGTGCGGGCCTGATGAATACGGTCGACCAGTTCGCTCTCGGCGTTGCTCTGGAAGGTCTCGACCACGACGCCGGCGGCGGCGCCCTGGTCCTTCAGGGCCTGGTCGATGTCGGCCAGGGTCTGGTGGCCATAGTGTTCCGGCTCACGGCTGCCCAAGAGGTTGAGATTGGGGCCGTGGAGGACTAGGATTCTGCTCTTGGCCGCCGGGGCCGAAGGCTGCGACGGCGATCGCTTGGAAGGCATGAGCGCGGGGCCGGCTGGTTGAAAGTGGCGGCAATTTTCCCGCAATTGGCAGCCAGTTGTCTAGAACTTGCCCGAAGTTGCCGCTTTTTTAAACAACGACACATTATAAATATTTATACTCAGGGCCTTATGCGGTTTTCCCCGGACTCTCCCCTGGTCATCTGGCGCCTGATCGACGGCAAGCCCGGCCATGAAAAGCAGGGCCGGGGCCTGGCCGAGGCCCTGGGCCGGCATGTTGCCGTCAAGATCCATGAAATTCGGGCCAATTCACCCCTAGCCAGCCTGACCGACTGGCTGCTTGGCCGCTTTCCCGCCGGCAAGGGGCTGGCCGACCCGCACCTATTAATCGGTGCCGGCCACCGTACCCATCTCGGGCTGCTCGCCGCCCGGCGCGCCCGCGGCGGCCGGGCCGTGGTGCTGATGCAGCCCAGCCTGCCGCTCGGCCTGTTCGACCTCTGCCTGATCCCGGCCCACGACCGGCCGCCGGCCCGGACCAACGTGATCGCCACCCGTGGCGCCCTCAGCACCACCCGCCCCAGCAGGCAGCATGATGCCGGCCTGGGCTTGATCCTGGTCGGCGGCCCCTCCCGCCACTTTGGCTGGAATAGTCGACAAATTGCCGGCAATATTGCAGAAATTGTCCACAAAATACCGAATGTTCGCTGGCACCTGACCAACTCGCGCCGCACCCCGGCCGACTTCCTGGGTACCCTAGCGCAAGCCGGGCTGCCGAATCTGGAAATCCTGCCGTTCGACACCACCCCGCCCGGCTGGCTCGAAACCGAACTGGCCCGCGCCGGCCAGGCCTGGGTGACCGAAGACAGCGTGTCCATGGTCTACGAGGCCCTCACCGCCGGCTGCGCCGTCGGCCTGTTGCGCCTGCCCCGGCGCGGCGACAGCCGGGTCGCCCGCGGCGTCGACCAGCTGATCCGGGACAACTGGGTCACGCCCTTCGACACTTGGCAGTCCGACCATCCCCTATTGGCTGCGCCGGAAGGCTTCGACGAGGCCGAGCGCTGCGCCCGCAAGATTCTGGAAAAGTGGTTCGCGTAACAAGATGACAACCCAGCGCAAACTCACCGTGGTTCAGGTCCTGCCCGCGCTCGATGCCGGCGGGGTCGAACGCGGCACCCTGGAGGTGGGCAAACATCTGGTCGAGCAGGGCCACCGCTCCATCGTCATCTCCGCCGGCGTCCGCCTGGTCGAACAACTGGAGCGCGAAGGCAGCGAACATGTCCAGTGGGACATCGGCCGCAAGAGCTTGTGGACCCTGCACCTGGTTCCGCGCCTGCGCCGCTTTCTGCGGGAGAACCGGGTGGACATCCTGCATGTCCGCTCCCGCCTGCCGGGCTGGATCTGCTACTTGGCCTGGAAGGGCATGGATCCCAAGACCCGGCCCCGCTTCGTCACCACCGTGCACGGCCCCTACTCGGTCAATGCCTACAGCGCAGTGATGACCCGGGGCGAACGGGTCATCGTCATCTCCGAAATGATCCGCGACTATGTGCTGAGAAATTACCCCGAGGTCGACCCCGGCAAGCTGCGCCTTATATATAGAGGGGTCGACCCAACGGCCTTCCCGCATGGCTACCAGCCAGCCCAAGCGTGGCTGGATAGCTGGTATGCGCAGTTTCCCCTAACCCGCGGCAAAAAGCTGATCACCCTGCCGGCCCGGATCACCCGCTGGAAGGGCCAGGAAGACTTCATCGAACTCATCGCGCAACTGAAGACCAAGCACCCCGATGTGCATGGCCTGATCGTCGGCGAACCCCACCCGCGGCGCCGCCAGTTTCTGGAGGAACTGAAGGCCAAGGTGCATGCACTCGGCCTGGATAACAACATCACCTTCACCGGCCACCGCGGCGACCTCAGGGAAGTGATGGCGATCTCCGCCATCGTGCTCTCGCTCTCCCGCGAACCGGAGGCCTTCGGCCGCACCACCGTCGAGGCCCTGAGACTGGGACGGCCGGTTGTCGGCTACAATCACGGCGGCGTCGGCGAGCAGCTTGCCGCCATCCTGCCCGGGGGGGCTGTGCCCGTAGGCGATCTCACCACAGTCGAAACACGCATAAATGAATGGCTGCACAAGTCACCGGAGATACCAACAACTCAACCGTTCACCCTGGAACGGATGCTGGACAACACCCTGAATGTCTACCTTGAACTTGCCCAAGATTAATCTTTCGGCCGAAACCCTCGCCCGTTTCCTGGGCTTGATGCTGATCGCCTGGCAGCCATTCTGGAGCGGGGCGCGACTGCCGACGCTGCTGCTGGTGCTGCTGGGTGCCTGGATGCTTTTGCACAAACAGATCGACTTTTCTTCGACCGCCGCAAAGCGGCTGGGCATGGTTTTTCTGCTGCTCGGCATCCCGGTCCTGATCTCCATCCCAGGCTCTTATGACGTTCAGGGCAGCATCAGCGTCGCCATCGTCCTGCTGCTGTTCTACGTGGTTGGCCTGGCCCTGCTGCAAGGCTTGGCCCAAGACCAGGGTCGCACCTGGCTGCAACATTGGCTACTGATCGTCATCACGGCATGGGTAATCGACGGTTGCATTCAATTCGTGTTTGGCTACGACCTGCTGGGCGTACCCATGAGCGAAGACAAGCGCATCCTGGGCCCCTTTGCCGGCAATCTCCATCTCGGCCTGTTCGCCACGATTCTGCTGCCACTCGTCCTGTGGCAGCATGCACGCCGACATCCATGGTTCGCTTTGACACTCGTCGGCCTGGTTGGATTTGTCGCCGGCATGAGCGGCGCCCGGTCGAATGTCCTGTTCTTGCTGCTTGGCTGCGCCCTCTTGCTACCCATATTCGGTTGGCGCCAACGCGTGGCCATGACCGGCGTCGTTCTGGCCACCTTGATCGCCGCCACCATGCTGTCGCCCTCGATGGCTCAACGCGTCAAGAATTTCGCGCAGGTTTCGAGTCCGGATGAAATCAGCGTTGAACAGCAATTTGACAACATCACCAGCCTTCGCCTGACCATCTGGAAAAGCGCCTGGCAAATGATTCAGGACAGGCCATTGAACGGTGTCGGTACCAATGCCTTCGCTGAAGCCTACGATCATTACAGCCCGGCTGCCGATGACCCCTTCCGCAGCAGCGGCCCGATGAAAACGCCCTACCATGCCCATCAGATGTACGTCTCGGTTGCCGCAGAATCGGGCTGGCCCGGCCTGATCGGCCTCATCTCGATTGTCGTGCTGAGCGCCCTTTGGCTCTACCGATCCCCAAGCGAACAACGCCGACAAGCAGCGCCCTTTGCCGCCTCCCTGGCCGTGATCGCCTTCCCGATCCAATCCCAACCCGTGCTCTACTCGATCTGGTGGTTCCCCGTCGTGCTGCTCCTGCTTTGTGGCATGATCGCAGCCCTGAATGCCTCCCCTCGCACAAAGAAGAAGCCAAGCTAATGAACCCATTCTGGAAAAACCTGTCCCGGCGCCTCCGCCTCCCCATGCATCGCCATTGGGCCATGCGCCGCCTACGCGAATACCATTCCAAGCAACGATCATTGGATGAAGTCGTCGACTGGGCCATGCATTTCGGCGGCAAGGCCTTGATGAAGGTGCAGACCCTGCAGGTGCCATGGGAGATCACCCAACTCGCCCGCGCCGTACAAGCCCTGCAACCCAAGGTGATCCTGGAAATCGGCACTGCCCGCGGCGGCACGCTACTGCTTTGGTCCTATCTCGCCTCGGAAGAGGTGATCGCCTGCGATCTCAACGACATGTCGATCCAGGCCCCCCTGTTCACCCG
>JACAEC010000075.1 GCA_013389055.1 Hydrogenophilaceae bacterium | reverse complement strand
GTGCCGGCGGCAGGCTGGCAAGAGCCAGGCTGCCGCCGGCAAGAATTGCCGCTTGCCGCCTAGCCGCGTTCGACCCGGTTACGCCCCATCGCCTTGGCCTGATACATGGCCTGGTCGGCCCGACGGATCCAAGGATCGCGCTCCTCGCCGGCTTGCCGCTCGGCGACACCGGCACTGAAGGTGATCAGGACACGCTGGTTGTCGTGCATGAAGAAGGTCTTGGTCAGCTCCCGCTGCAGGCGCTGCATGACCTTTTCCGCCTCGGCCAGATCGGTATTGGGCAGCATGATCAGGAACTCCTCGCCGCCCCAGCGGCCTAGGGAGTCGGACGGCCGCAGCAGCAGTTTGGTCACCTGGGAAAGATGGACCAGGGCCTGGTCGCCGGCCTGGTGGCCGAATCTGTCGTTGATCTTCTTGAAATGGTCGATATCGAGCAGTGCCAGCGACAAGGGCGCAGCCATCCGCTCGGTGCGGGCCAGTTCCCGTTCTATGGCCTCCTCCATGCCGCGCCGGTTGAGGGCGCCGGTCAATTGGTCTTCCCGCACCAGATTGGCAACCTGCTGCAACTCCTGCTCTAGTTGCTGAATCCGCTCGTCCGCCTGTTCCACATGCTGGCGGGCATCGAGCAATTCGCCATGGGTTTGCCGCATCTGGTCGCGCATGCGGCCCATCTCGGCGGTCAGGCCCTCCATGACTTCGTTCAGCTCGCCCAGATCGTCGGCCGTGGCGATCTTGTCGGCATAGGCCTGGATGCGTTCATGTTGCTCGCCCGTGGTATCGGTCAGTTCTCCGACGCGGTCGACGAAGGTGGAGATCAGGCCTTTCAGTCGCGACTTTGCCTCTTTCAGGCTGACTTGCAGGGCCTTTTGCCGGCTGACCACCTCTTCCAGGGTACGCTCGGCATCGAACAGGCTGTGGTAATTGAGCCGCCCGCCGACCATGGCATGGATGGCGGTCACCTGGTTCTGCACCCAAGGGTCGTCCGCGAACATGTCGCCGACGTTGCGGAACAGCAGCGAGACGACCCGTTTCAGGCCCTCGAGCAACTCGACGTTGTCCTCGGACCGGACGATGAATTCCCGCCACAAGCGGCCCAGATCGGTGATGTGCCGATCGGCCAGTTGCAACTGCGCCGCCTCGATCTCCGCCACCAAGGACCGGCCCCGCTGGGCCAGATCGGGCCAAAGCACCTCGCAGCCGGCAATGAACATCCGGATATTGTCGGTGAAGGCCTGGCCCAACTCATATGAGGGCAACGCAGCCGTGACCATCCGTTCGGGCGTTTCAGCTCCGGCGGACTCCCCGACGGCCTCCGCCGCCTCACCCGCAGCGGCGGTTTCCTCGCCTTCCAAGACCTTGCGCGAGCCCGGGGTCTCCGACCAGGAGCGGGCCAGGGCCGTAATTTTCTCGTGCAATTCATTGGGCTGATTGCCGAAGTTGATCAGCACCCGCTCGACCATTTCCCGCTTTTTGATTTGCGACAGCCCGACCTGGCGAATGTCCCACTGGCTGAGCAGGGTGCGAATCGCCTCCGGCCAGGGCGCGGCCTTGACCTCTTCACCCGAGACCTCGGCATAGGCCCGACGATAGTTATCCGGGGTCGGTGGCAGCTTGCGCTGAGACAGCCATTTGAGGGCCTCGCGCGCAATATCGGTCGGTTGGGATGGATGTTCCATGGGCGGCGCCGTATCCTAGAGATCAAAATTCTAGTCAGACTACCCTATTACCGCCATGGTGTTTCTACTACGTAGCCTCACGCTATCAAGCCTGTTCTTCGCCAGTGCGTGCCTGGCACAGGACGGCATCCCCCTCCAGTCGCCCGAGGCGGTGAGCCAGGCGGCGGCTCGCTATCTGGAGGCACAACTCAAGAACGAATATCCCGACCTGAAGGCCCAAGTCAGCGTGCGTTCGCCCGACCCCAGGCTGCGCCTGGCCCAATGCCGCCAGTTGCAGTTCGCCCTGACCGCCGGCTCCGACCTGCAAGGGGCGGGCAGCCTCGGTGCCCACTGCGAAGCCCCCCAGGCCTGGACGTTCTACCTGAGCTATCGCATCGATCTGAAAGGGCCCGCCCTGGTCACCACCAGGCCGCTACCGGCACGGGAAAGCATCAAGGCACGCGACGTGGAAGTCCGGGAGATCGAGTTCTCGGCCCCGCCCGGCAGTTATCTGCGCCAAGCGCAGCAGGCCGTCGGTTTGCTGGCCAAGCGCCCGCTCCAGGCCGGCCAGCCATTGACCTTCGACTTGTTGGCCAAGCCCCTGGCCATTCGTTCCGGCCAGAAGGTCCGCATCGTCGTGCAGCAGCCCGGCTTCAGTGTCAGCCAGGAATGCACCGCCATGACCAATGCCAATGTCGGCGAGCTGGTGCGCTGCAAAGCGCCCAGTGGCCGCATCTTGCAGGGCATTGCCACCGAGGCGGGCACCATCCAGGTCAAACCCTAAGGGCCTGTTCCCTACCGAAATCGGCCCTCAATAATCATGCAGTTGAGCCGATAATAAGGTACAGTAAACTTATATTTGTTCAGCAGTCGGGAGCCTGGATATGAAAATCGATAACACCTTAGCCAATGTCGGTCAGTTGCGTCCGGAAGAGAGCAAGGCCCGACGCCCGGAACCCGCTGCCACCACCCCCGCCTCGGGCGGCAAGGCCAACGCCAATATCGACCTGACTCGCACCTCGGGCCAACTCCAGCAATTGGAAACTCAATTGGCCAGCATCCCGGAGATCGATATGAACAAGGTCGAAGCGGTTCGCCAGTCGATTGCCGACGGCAGCTTCAACACGAACGAAGACGCCATCGCCGAAAAATTGCTGTCCAGCGTTGTCGAGGGACTGCGCCGCCAGATCAAGTGATGACGGCAATCAGTACTCAGGTCAAAGACCTCGCCGCCAACCTCGGCCTCTTCGTCACCCTGCTCAAACGCGAACACGATGCCCTCACGGCAAAGGCCCTCGACAGCCTGAGCGAAGTCGTCGAGGAAAAGAATCGCCTGGCGGCTGTCCTGGGCCAACAGTGGGAAACCCTCCGCAAGACCCTGGCGCTGGCCAGCGCATCACCGGCCGACCTGAGCAGCGCCCTGAACGCCCGCGGTGAGCATGCTGCCTTGAAAGACAGTCAGGCCATCGGCCTCTTGAGCGAACAGGCCCGCGAGCTGAATCAGCGCAATGGCGCGCTCATCCGAGAGCAGCTGCGCCAGACCAACAAGGCAGTCGAAATTCTGCAAGCCGTATCGCGGCAAAACGCCACCTACGGGCCTGATGGCCTATCCCATGGCGGCTTGGCCTACAGCAGAACCATCGACAAGGCATGACCATGAATGCCCTCACCTTGAACGTCAGCGGCATGAGCTGCATGGGCTGCGTGAATAGCGTGAAGAAATTGCTGACTGCCTTGGATGGTGTGCAGACCGTTGAAGTCGACCTGGCCAGCGGCCGGGTGCAAATCGGCTACGATGCCGCGCGCTGCAGCGTGGACGCCATGCGCCAAGCGATCGAGGCCGGCGGCTACAAGGTCGCCAACTAACTACCACTCGACCGCAGCCCCGCTTTCCTTGGCCAGACCGGCCAGATATTCGGCATGCAATGCCAACTCCTCGGGCGTCGGCGCCAGCACCCGCACCGCTACCCCCGCCTTCAGGGTGCGATCGAGACTGGCCCCGCCCCCAACGCTTTCGATGCCGAGCGATTCCTGGCCTCGGGTCATTGCCAGGTAGACCTCGGCCAGCAATTGGGCATCGAGCAAAGCGCCGTGATAGGCCCGGTTCGAGTTGTCCACTTCATAGCGCCGGCACAGCGCATCCAGATTGTTCTTTTGGCCCGGGTGCAAATCCTTGGCCATCTTCAAGGTATCGAGCACGCTCAGGCAGGTCGACTCGAGCGCCGGCCGATCCAGCAAACGTAACTCGGCATTGAGAAAGCCCATGTCGAAGGGGGCGTTGTGGATCACCAGTTCCGCCCCGGCGACAAAGCCGAGCAAGTCCTCCACCACGTCGGGAAAGCGCGGCTTGTCGGCGAGAAACTCGTTGGTCAGGCCGTGCACGGCGATGGCGCCGGCATCGATCTCCCGATCCGGGTTGAGGTAGACGTGGAAACTGCGGCCGGTGGCTTGGCGATTGACGATCTCCAAGGCGCCGATCTCGATGATGCGATGGCCTTGGGCGGGATCCAGGCCGGTGGTTTCGGTATCCAGTACGACCTTGCGCATTACGCCCTCCCCATCCCTTTCAACACGCCCTGATTGGCCAAGGCATCGGCCCGCTCGTTCTGCGGATGCCCGGCATGGCCCTTGACCCAATGCCACTCGACCTCATGACCGGAGGCCAATTCATCGAGAGCCTGCCAGAGATCCTGATTCTTGACCGGCTTGCCCTCGCTGGTGCGCCAGCCGCGGCGGCGCCAATTCTGCAGCCATTCCGAGATGCCCTTTTGTACGTATTGGGAATCCGTGTGTACCCGCACCTTGCAGCCCCGTTTGAGAGCCCGCAGGCCCTCGATCACCGCCGTCAACTCCATGCGGTTGTTGGTCGTCCCCGGCTCGCCGCCGAACAATTCCTTTTCATGATCGCCGAAGCGTAGCAAGGCTCCCCAACCGCCCGGCCCCGGATTGCCCTTGCAGGCCCCATCGGTATACAGATCCACCACCATAGTCTTCTTCTCAGTCAATTCGGCCCCGCTGCACCGTGGTCTTGGGCAAGGACCGCGCAATCGCCGCCCCCGGCCGCCAGGCCTCGCCCCACTTCGGGGTCAGCAGGCGCATGCCGGGCGTGCGTTTGATCGCATGGATCAAATAAACCCCGCCCCCCAAGGCCCACCAGCGATCCCCCGCCGCCTCCAGGAACCCGAACCGGCGAATCCATTTCGCCTGGTTCACCGGCGGCACGTAACACATCATCCGGCCGGCCTGGAGTTCGAAACCCAGCAGCGCCAGCCAGTCCTTGAGCCGAGTCAGATGCAAGAAGCGGCCATGCCAGGGATAGTCCCCGCGCCGGCCCCTGAGCAGCCGATGCATGCCCCACAGGCTGAAGGGATTGAAACCGCTGATCAGCAGATGCCCTTCCGGTCGCAAGGCGCGCTCGGCCTCACGCAATACCTGATGCGGATGCGTACTGAACTCGAGGACGTGCGGCAGGAGCAGCAAGTCCAGGCTGTGCCCGGCCACCGGCAAGGCCTCCTGCCGGCAATGCAGCTGGCCTTCGGCCAGGTCGCTGCAAAACCGGTAAGGCATGCGGTTCGTGCGCAAGAGATCGACCCAGCACATCCCCGCCTGCATGGCATTGAAGCCGAAGACATCGACACACTCCTGATCGAACCAGGCCTGCTCCTTGGCCAGGACATATCGGCCCAACTCGCTCTCATACCAATCCTGCATGGTTGACGTGTATCCCGGTCGCTCGTGAGAATGGCCGGATGCTGAACGTCGAAGCCATACCGGCACTCAAGGACAACTACATCTGGGCCATCGTCCGGGGCGAGCACTGCGTCGTGGTCGACCCCGGCGAGGCCGCGCCTATTCTATCGTGGTTGGCACAGCGCAAGCTGCATCTCTCGGCCATCCTGATCACCCATCATCACGGCGACCATGTCGGCGGTGTGCCTGCATTGCTTCGGCATGGGCGCGTGCCGGTCTACGGACCGGCCAACGAAGCCATCGCCTGCGTCAGCCATCCACTGTCAGATGGCATGCAGCTCGAACTGCCTGCTATCGGCGCTACCTTCGAGATATTCGAAGTCCCCGGCCACACCCTGGGCCACATCGCCTATTACGGCGAGGGCCTGCTGTTCTGCGGCGACACCTTGTTCGCCTGCGGCTGTGGCCGCTTGTTCGAGGGCAGCCCCGCGCAGATGCATGCCTCGCTCCAGCGACTGGCGGCCCTGCCCGGTGAGACACTGGTCTATTGCACGCACGAATACACCCTGGACAACATCGCCTTCGCGCTCAGCGTCGACCCTGACAACGCGCAGCTCCATGAACGCGCCGCCCTGGAACAAGCCAAGCGCGCCCAAGGCCTGCCCACCCTGCCCTCGACCATAGCCCTGGAACAAGCGACCAATCCCTTCCTGCGCTGTCACGCCCCTGCCCTGCGCCAGGCCGCCGAGGCCTATGCCCAACGCCCCCTCCACGCCGAGATCGAGATATTGGGTGTTGTACGGGACATGAAAAACCATTTCTAACAAGCAATTACGTGCCACATTGTCTGGACTTGGTTAAAAAGACGATGCAACCATGCGTTTGTCGTGAACATTAGAATTCAACGATAATCATGGATTTACGGAAACGGTCTACAAGGCCGATATTTAGACAAGTGCCCAGAAAAGTAGCGATTGCCCGTTGGCTCAGCCTTGGCCTGCTATCAGCCGTAGGTCTCCTGATCCCCCAGTCCGGCTACCCGGCCGAGGCCACCCAGCTTGGTTCCGAACTGAAGATCAGCTATTCGCTGGCCCACCCGTCCAGCCTCAACGAGCCTGGCAGCCAAGGTGACCTGTGGGAGCGCATCCGCGCCGGGCTCGACCTGGCCGACACCAAGCCGGAACTGGTCCAGGTCCACGAACAATGGTTCACCAACCGGCCGGCCTATCTCAACCGTACTGTCGAGCGTAGCCGGCTCTACCTGTTCCACATCGTCGAAGAAGTCGAAAAGCGCGGCATGCCGATGGAGATCGCCCTGCTGCCCATGATCGAGTCGGCCTACAACCCGCTGGCGGTGTCGCCGCAAAAGGCCTCCGGCATCTGGCAGTTCATCCCCTCGACCGGCCGTGTCTACGGCCTGCGCCAGAACTCCTGGTATGACGGCCGCAAAGACGTACTGGCCGCAACCGATGCCGCCCTCGACTATCTGCAACAACTGCACGGCATGTTCGGCGACTGGCAACTGGCGCTGGCGGCCTACAATTGCGGCGAAGGCTGCGTTGGTCGGGCAATCGCCCGCAACAAGGCCAAGGGTCTGGACACCGACTACGCCAGCCTGAAGCTGCCGACCGAGACCCGGCACTATGTGCCCAAGCTGCTTGCCATTCGCAACATCGTGCGCGACCCTGCCCACTACGGCATCGCCCTCGACAGCATCGCCAACGAGCCCTATTTCATGCAGGTCTCGCTCAACCAGCCCATGGAAGCCCGCCATGCCGCCAAGCTGGCCGAGATGAACCTTGACGACTTCATCTCCCTCAACCCCGGCTATCAGCGCAAGGTGATCCACACCGACACACCCGGCCTGCTGCTGTTGCCGGCAGACAAGGTGGAAACCTTCCATTACAACCTGCAGCGCCTGGGTGATCGCCATCAGCTCCAGGAATACCGTGCCAAGCGCGGTGAAGCCGCCAGCAAGATCGCGGCCAAGTTCGGGGTCACCCTGGCCTGGCTGAAGGAACACAACCCGCTCAAGCTCTGGCGCGGCAAGGTCGCCAATAGCCAGACCCTGGTGGTGCCGGCACCGCCCAGCAAAACTGCCGCGGCCCCGCCCCAGAAGAAAGCGGAAGCTCAAGAATCCACCCTGCGCACCCACACCGTGCGCAAGGGCGATACCTTGAGCGAACTGGCCCGACGCTACAACGTCACAGTCGCCGAGATCCGCCAGAGTAACCAAGCCCTGGCGGACACGCTGCGCCCCGGCGACAAGCTCGCCATTCCCGTTTCGAATAGTTAGGTTTTATTCCCGCAGGTGGCAGGCGACCTGCCTGTCACCGAGCCTGCGCAACTCGGGCGCAGCTTGCCGGCAACGCGGCTCGACTTCCGGGCAACGGGCCGCAAACGGACACCCTGCCTCGCCAGCAATCCCTGCCTCCGCTGATTCCGCCATTGCCAAGCCCCGACCGGGCGCCGAGTCGAGCAACAAACGGGTATAGGGATGCAGTGGCTGGGTCATCAGGGCCTCGGCCGGACCCGCCTCGACGATCCGGCCCCGATACATCACCGCCACCCGGTGGGCGAGATAACCTACCACCGCCAGGTTGTGGCTGATGAAGAGATAGGCCAAACCCCGCTCGCGCTGCAATGCCTTCAACAGGTTGAGGATTTGGGCCTGAACCGAGACGTCGAGGGCGCTGGTCGGCTCATCGCAGATCAGCAGCTTGGGCTCGACCGCCAAGGCCCGGGCGATGGCGATGCGCTGGCGCTGGCCGCCGGAGAAGGCGTGGGGATAACGCAGCGCGGCCGCAGCATCCAGGCCCACTTGCTGCAATAGTCCGCTCACCAGCGCCTTGCGCTCGGTCCTCCCCAATCCAGGCCGTAGCGCCTGCAAGCCCTCGTCCAGGATATCGCCCACCCGCATGCGCGGATTGAGCGAGGAGAAGGGATCCTGGAACACGATCTGCATCTCGGCCCGCTTTTTACGCAAGGCCTCGCCTTGCAAACGTCCGATCTCCTCGTCGCCCAAACGCACGCTGCCCGCCGTCGGCTCGATCAAGCGCAGGATGGCGCGCGCCAGCGTGGTCTTGCCACAACCGGACTCGCCGACCAGGGCCAGGGTCTCGCCGGTACAGATTTCCAGCGACACGCCGTCGACCGCCTTGACCGTACCGACCACGCGGCGGAGCAGGCCACGGCGGATGGGGAAATGCACGGCGAGGTCGCGCACCACCAACAGCGGCATCAAGGCAGCACCCGCCATAGGCTGCATCGAGGCTGCGGATGCAGGCTGAACTGCCGGCCGGGTCTCGATGGCCAGGTGGCAGCGGGCAAAGTGTCCCGCGGCCACCGCGTGCATATCTGGCACTTCCTGCCGACAGCGCACCCAGGCCTGCGGACAACGGTCGGCGAAGCGGCAGCCGGCAAAGGCCGTGCCCAAAGGTGGCACCGTGCCCGGAATATGATCCAGTCGCTCGCCGCGCCGCCCGGTGGAAGGCAGCACGCTGAACAGCTTTTGCGTATAGGGGTGGAAGGGCCGGCCGTACAGGGCATCGCGCGGTGCCCACTCGACGATCTGGCCGGCGTACATGATTGCCACCCGGTCGGCCATGTCGCGGGCGACATCGAGGTCATGGGTGATCAGCAAGAGCCCCATGCTCCGCTCCATCTGCAAGCGCTTGAGCAGGCGCAGGATCTGGGCCTGTACCGTCACATCCAGCGCCGTGGTCGGCTCGTCGGCGATCAAGAGCTTGGGTTCGCCCGCCAGCATGGTGGCGATCAAGGCCCGCTGGCGCTGGCCGCCGGAGAGCTGGAAGGGATAGCTCGCTGCCAACTCGGGCGGCAGGCCAACGTCCGTCAGCAGGCGACGAATCGCGGCCTCGGCGGCATCGTTGCGCAAGCCGCGGTGTATCGCCAGGCCCTCGCCGATCTGCTGGCCCAGGGTCAGCACCGGATTCAGGCTCAGCATCGGCTCCTGGAAGATCATGGCCAGCCGGCCGCCGCGCATCCGCTGCATCTCGCGCTCCGGCAGGGCGAACAGGTCGGTGCCGGCTAGGCTCGCCTCGCCGCCGGCAATCCGCAACCCCTCCGGCAGCAGGCGCATCAGGGCGAGCGCGCTGAGCGACTTGCCGCAGCCGGATTCGCCCAAGAGGGCGACGCATTCGCGCGGACCGATCTCCAGCGACACGCCATCCACCGGCGCCACTCGCCGGCCGCCCGCCTCGATCTCCACGCGCAGATCGCGCAGCGACAATCCGTTCATGACCGCCCCTGTGAATGTGGGTCAAACGCCTCGCGCACGCTGTCGGCGAACAGATTGGCCGCCAGCACCAGGGCGAACATGAACAGGAAGGCCGCGGCCAGCTGCCACCAGACAATGGGTTCGCGCGCCAGCTCCAGGCGGGCGCCGTTGATCATGTTGCCCCAGCTCGCCATGGCCGGATCGACGCCGACGCCGACGTAGGACAGCACCGCCTCGGCCAGGACCAGGCCGGAGAAGTCGATGACCACGGTGATCAGCACCAGGTGGCCGACGTTGGGCAGGATGTGGCGCGACAGGATGCGCAGGTGGGAGACACCGAAGGCGCGCGCCGCCTGGATGTATTCCAGCTCGCGCAGCTTCAGGGTCTCGCCGCGCAGCAGCCGGGCCAGGCCGGTCCAGCTGGTGACGCCAAGAATGGTGCAGAGGAAGACCAGCCTCAGGTCGGAGCGGGCGGCGGCGGTATCGAACAGCTCCGGATGAGTCTCGATGTAGACCTGCGCCACCAGCACCGCCGCCGCGATCAGCAGCACGCCGGGGATGGAGTTGAGCGTGGTGTAGACATACTGGATCACGTCGTCCACCCGGCCGCCGTAATAGCCCGCGGCCACCCCGAGGAACAGGGCCAGGGGCAACATGATCAGCGTGGTCAGGGTGCCGATCAACAGGCCCGTGCGGACACTCTTGAGCGAGAGATAGAACACGTCCTGGCCGACCTTGTCGGTGCCCAGGATGTGATAGTGGCCGGCGAGCTGCACCACCACGCCGGCCAGCAGCACTACGACGCCCAGGGTGGCGAGCCCGCTGCGCAGGGCTGCCAGATCGGGTGCCCGATAGAGGCGGATCAACGATGCGCTGAAGCTGTGCCCACGCCGGACCAGCAGTGCCGCCGACAGCCAGATGCCGGCGGCGATGGCGAGGCCCCACAGCGCCCCCCCGGCAGCGCGCCGGGCGATGTCCCCTGCCCGCTCTGCCGGATCGGCCAGATGGGCGCCGCCGTATTTGAGCCGCGGATAGTCGCGCACCTGGCGGCCATCGGCCAAGACGAGGTTCTCCTTGGCATAGAGCTGGACGGCGAAGGGTTCGGAGTAGGTCTTCTCGACCTGGCTGCGCAGCGGCCCTGCGACCACGTCGAGCACCGAGAGTACCTCGTTGCCGTACTGCACCTGCTGGCCCGGCTCGGCCGGCAAGGCCGGTCGGAAATGCAGGGAATCGAGCACGCCGATCGCCGCATACACCGCCAACAATACCGCCGTGGCCATGCCGATGCGGCTCTGCCCCACCCGCGCCCAGGGCGCGCGCAGATGCTCGTGGCGGCGGACATGCAGGAAGAAGCCGATCACCCCGGCCAGCAGCAGGAACAGCAGCGCGTCGCTCCAGAGGATTTCGGGTTGGAAACTCATTCCAGCCGCACCCGCGGGTCGACCAGGGTATAGGACAGGTCGGTCAGCAACAGGCCCAGGATGTAGAGCACCGAACCGAGGAAGACCATGGCCCGGACGATGGCGAAGTCCTGGGCCTGGATGGCATCGATGGTGTAACTGCCGAGGCCGGGGATGCCGAAGAAGGACTCGACAATCAGGCTGCCCAGGAACAGGCGAGGGATCACCACCACCGCGCCGGTGAGGATGGGGATCATGGCATTGCCGAGCACGTGGCGGAACAGCACCACCCGCTCGGACAGGCCCTTGGCCCGCGCGGTGCGGACGTAGTCCTTGTGGATCTCTTCCAGGAACAGGGTGCGATAGAACCGGCTGGAATCACCCAGGCCGGAGATGAGGCCGACCAGCACCGGCAGGATCAGGAACTTGAGCCCGGCCAGCCCCGGCTCGAAGCCCGACACCGGCACCAGATGCCAGAGCTTGCCCAGCAGGAACTGGCCGCCGATGATGTAGAACAGCCCGGAGACCGACATCAGCACCACGCACAGCACCACCCCGGCAAAGTCGAGATACGTGGCGCGGAAGAACACCATGACCAGGGCGAAGCTGATGTAAACCAGCAGGCCGACCAGAAAGGTCGGCAGGGCGATGGCGAGGCTCGGCCACATGCGCTCGCCGATCTCGCGGGCGATATCGCGGCCGTCGTCGGCCTGGCCGAAGGAAAAGGCGAACAGCTTGAGCGACTTGTCGACGAACAGGGTGTCGCCGACCTTGTCCAGGCCCTCGCCCGACTGGTTGAAGAACAGCGGCTTGTCGTAGCCGTGCTCGACCTTCCAGCGCTCGATCGCCTCGGCCGTGACATGCTTGGCGCCGAGGTGGATGCGCGCCATGTCGTCCGGGGTGTTGACCACGAAGAACAGCGCGAAGGTGATCAGGTTCACCCCGATCAGGATCGGGATGGCGTAGACGACACGGCGGACGATATAGGCCAGCATGGCCGGCATCATAGCAATGGAGCCGGCTCGACCGCCAATGGCGAATTGCGCGGGCCAGGGCTTTTCGGGAACATGCCGGCAGCGATCCGGTCAATCGGCTGGGCGCAAATCGAAAAGGGTGCAGGCCCCCCGCCCGCCAACAACAAGGAGACCCTCATGCATGCGATGCGCTTGCTCTTCCGTTTTCTGCTGATCGGCCTCATTGCGCAAGCCCCGGCCTGGGCGCTGGGCTCGCAGCCCTTCCTCAAGGATTCCTTCCTCAACCTGCAGGAAGACCTGGCCGATGCCGGAAAGGCCGGCCGCCTGCTGATGGTGGTCTACGAGCAGGAAGGCTGTCCCTACTGCGCCCAACTGCATCAGGTGCATTTCAAGGATGCGGCCATCGTCGCCGCTCTGAAAAAGCATTTCGACGTGATCCAGCTCGACATCTGGGGCGGTCGCGAAGTGACCGACTTCACGGGCGCAACGATGACCGAGAAGCAACTGGCGCGCAAACTCAAGGTCCAGTTCTCGCCCACCATTGCCTTCTATGATGCCCAAGGCCGGGAAATCTACCGCATGGCCGGCCTGCACAAGCCGGCGGTGTTCAAGTCCGAGCTCGACTACCTGGCCAGCCGCAGCTTCGAAACGATGCGCTTCAAGGACTACGCCGCGAAGCCATCGGGCAAGGCGACGCCCAAGGGCCTGATCGACGAGCCCTTCTTCGCCAGGACCGACAACCTCCAGACCCTGGCGGAACAAGCCCGAGCCGAGGACAAGGTGCTCGCCCTGCTATTCGAACAGGCCGCCTGCGAAACCTGCCAGCGCATGCACGACCGAAATTTCATGGACGGCGACACGGTCAAGCTGTTGACCGAGCAATTCCGGGTCGCACGGATCGATATGGCCGGCAGCAAGCCGATCAAGGATTTGTCCGGCAAGACAAGCGGCGAAGGCGAACTCGCCAAGTCACTGGGCATCCGCCAGACGCCGACGCTGGTGTTCTTCGACCGCAACGGCCAGGAGATTCTGCGCTACGAAGATCATCTGATCCCCGAGCATTTCACCAATCTGCTCGTCTTCCTCGGCAGCCACGCCTATCGCCGGCACGCCTCCTTTCAGGACTGGCTGCGGGCTCGCGCGGCCGAGGGGGCGACGGCTCAATAGTTTTTCGCCGCCGCCTGCTGCCGACGGCGATAAGCTCGCACCGCCGGCACTGCAGCCGCGACTAGCACGGTCAACAGCCCTAGCAGTGGCCACCACACAGCCCGATTCCATTTCGCCTGATAGGCCAGGCGGCGGGCCGGTTCCACCCGGCGGTATTTCAGGGTGTTGTTGGCCATCAGGTTGGGTTTGCCGTTCATCACCCAGGCATGACGCAGGCCGAAGCTCTTGGGGAAATAGGCGAAGACCCAGGGCGCGTCGTGGCGCGCGATCTCGATCATCCGGTCGATCAGCGCCTGCCGGGCCGGCCCGTTGGCCATGTCCTTCATCTGCACGAACAGCTGATCGAATTCCGGATTGGCATAGTTGGCCGCGTTCTCGCCGTTCAGTTCCATCTTCCGGTTCGGGCCATAGAGCAGGAACAGGAAGTTCTCCGGGTCCGGATAGTCGGCGTTCCAACCCCACTCGAAAATCTGGGCGTTGCCCTTGAGCATCTTGTCCTGGAAGCGGTTGTAGTCGGTGGCGCGCACGACCAGTTGCACGCCGAGTTTTTCGAACTGCTTGCGGTACCAGTCGAGCCGGCTCTTGGCCTCCGGTCCACTGGCCATGGTGTCCAGGTACAGCGTAAGCGGCTTGCTGGTGCCGGCTTCGCGGCCGTCCGGATAGCCTGCCTCGGCCAGCAAGCGCTTTGCCTCCTCGATGCCACGTCGAACCGCCCGGCCGCCCTGCCAGCGATAGACCATCGGATTGATCCCCGCCTCGCCCTCGCGATAGCCATAGATACCGGGCGGCAGCGGCCCCTGGGCCGGGATGCCGCGGCCGTTGAGGAAGATGGAGATGAACTCCTCGTAATCGAGGGCGATGGCGATGGCCTGGCGCAGCTTGCGCGAACGTTCGCCGCGGCCGCCCAGGACCGGATCGCGCATGTTGAAGCCGACATACCAGATCGAGGTGCGCACGTCGGTGGACAACTCGATGCCCCGCTCGCGCATCTCCGGCGAGAGGTCGGGCCGGCCGTCGGGGCCGATGCGGATGGCCTGGTCGAAGGTATCGGAGCTGATGCCCGAGCTGTCGTAATAGCCCTGGAGGAATTTGGTCCAGTAGGGAACGTCTTCCTTTTCCAGCCGGTAGACCGCCTCGTCGATCAAGGGCAGTCGCTTGCCGGCGTCCCGAAGCAGGCCCCCGGCGCGGTCGCCGGACTCGCCCTCGGTGGGATAGAAGTCGTCGTGGTAATGCGGGTTGCGCTTGAGGCGCATGACCCGGTTGGGATCGTTCTCGGCCAGGTAGAACGGCCCGGTGCCCACCGGCTGCCAGTCCAGGCTGAGGTTGCGCTCGGCCATGCCGGGCTGGCTGTAGAAGCGCTCGGCCTCGGCTGGTACCGGGGCGAAGAAGGGCATGGCCAGCCAATAGACGAACTGCGGATATTTGCCCTTGATCTTCACCCGGTAGGTATAGCGGTCCACCACTTCGGCCCCGGCCAGCGGGTAGCGGTCGAGATCGAGATAGGCCTCGCGCGGCAGATCCTTCGTCACCTTGGCCAGGCTGGCGCCGTATTCCTTGAGGCCGACGATGTATTCGGCCATCAG
>JACAEC010000089.1 GCA_013389055.1 Hydrogenophilaceae bacterium | reverse complement strand
TCCGGCGACAAGGCCGGCGACACATTGTAACCGCCCTCGAAGGTCAGCCGCTGTGCCGAGCCACCGCCCATGGGCATCCGGTAGATCTGGGGACTGCCGCCGCGGTCGGAGGTGAAATATAGCCAGCGGCCGTCCGGGCTGAACGCCGGCTCGGTATCGAGCCCGCTGCTGCTCATCAGGCGCCGGGGCGCGCCGCCATCAACGTCGATCAGGTAGATCTGCGAGGATTCGTCCTTGGACAACACCACGGCCAGCTGCCGACCGTCCGGCGACCAGGCCGGCGCCGAATTGGACCCCTTGAACCGGGCCACGGCGCGGCGCTTGCCGTCGAAGATATTCTGCACATAGACCACCGGCTTCCTGTCCTCGAAGGAGACATAGGCCAGGCGGCTGCCGTCGGGCGACCAGCTAGGGGACATCAGCGGCTCGGGCGAACCGGCGATGGTGACCGCGTTGTAGCCGTCGACATCGGCCACCTGCAGTTCATAGCGTCCGCCGCGCTTGAGCACATAGGCGATGCGGGTGCTGAAGACGCCGGGCTCCCCGGTCAGCTTCTCGTAGACGGCGTCGGCGATCTTGTGGGCGACCAGGCGCAGGTTCTGCGCCGGCACGGTATAGCTCATGCCCAGGAGCTGCTGGCCCTTGACTACGTTGAACAGGCGGAAGCGCACCTCGTAGCGGTTGCCGCCCTGGGCGATGACTTGGCCGATGACCATGGCGTCGGCGCCCTTGCCGCGCCAGACGGGGAAACTGACCTGCTGCGGCTCGCTCGGGGCCGGTTTGACATCCTGACTGTCGACCAGACGGAACAGGCCGCTGCGCTGGAGGTCGGCGCCGATCACCTCGGCCGGGTTGAGCACGCCGCTCGGCGCGGCAAAGGGCACGGCGGCAACAGGGATGCGGTTGGCACCGCCGCCGACGATCTCGATGGTCATCGCCGCCCAGGCCGGCGAGGCCAACAGGGCGAAGAGATAAATCGATAGCGTGCGCAGTCGCATAAACATGGAGCCGAATTTTAACAGCTTTGCCAAATCAACCTTCCTGGGGCCGGAACTTCAGGGTCAAGCCATTGCGGAAGCTGGCGGCTGCCGCGGGGTCCTGCGGCATCGGCAGAGGCGAGGCCTTGAGGATGGCGCGCTCCACTTCCTGGTCGTAGGCCGTTTGGCCGCTGGTTCGAACCAGCACCGCCCGCTGGACCTCGCCGTTGGGCAGCAGCTCGACCCGGAATACCGCCTCTGGATTGCCGCTCAGATTGCGCGGCAGGCGGATATGGCCGCGGATCTTTTGCCGGATGCGCTCCTGATAGTCTGCGATCAATTTGTTACGGGCAGTCGCGGCCTGCTGCCGTTGCTGCAATTGGCTGAGATTGGCCGACTCCTGGGCCAATTCACTTTCCGCCTGCTCGGCCAGGGCCTTGTCCAGGGCGCGCTTGCGCTCCTCCAGCGCCTTCTTGCGGGCCGCCTCTTCCTTCTGCTTGCGCTCGGCCTCCAGCTTCTTTTCCTGCTCGAGCTTGAACCGCTGCTTCTCCTGCGCGATGCGCTGCTGCTCGGCCTCGCGCCGCTTGGCTTCCTGCTTGGCTTTCAATGCGATGTCGGCCTTGCTCGGCTCGGGCTTCACCTCGGCCGGCTTGGGTGGCGGCGGCAAGGGCTTGGGCTCGGCTTGCACCGCCGGCATCGGCTGCGGCGCCGGCAGGCTGGTCCACAACTCGGCCATCACTGGCTGATTGGGCAATTGCCGCCAGGACACGCTGAACACCAGGGCCAGGAAGAACACGGCATGGAACAGCAGGGCCAAGGCCCCGGCCGACCATTGCTGACGGCTGGAGAGCGGGGTCACGGCACCGGCTTGACCAGCAGGCCCACCCGGGCGATGCCGGCCCTCTGCAAGACATCCATCGCCCGCATGACCGACTCGTAACGCACCGACTTGTCGGCCGCGATCACCACCGGCTGCTCCGGCTTCGCCTGCCGGCGCACGCTGTCGGCGAGGTCGGCATCGGCGACGCGCACCGGATCGCCGGCGCCGTTGCGGTCGCGCAACCAGAGCGAGCCATCGGCCTTGATCGTCAGCTCCAGCGGCTGCACCGGGGGCGTCGCGCTCTTGCCGACGCTGGGCAGCTCGACCTGCGATGGATTGATGAAGGGTGCCGTCACCATGAAGATCACCAGCAGCACCAGCATCACGTCGATATAGGGCACGACGTTGATCTGGTTCATGGCCTTGCGCGGACGGCGACTCATGGCGGTGCTCAAGCCTTGAAGGTCTGCCGCTGCAGGATGTTGGAGAACTCTTCCATGAACACGTCGAAGCGGTTGGCCAGACGGTCGATGTCATGGGTGAAGCGGTTGTAGGCGACCACCGCCGGGATGGCGGCGAACAGGCCGATGGCGGTGGCGATCAGGGCCTCGGCGATGCCGGGCGCGACGTGGGCCAGGGTCGCTTGCGACACGTTGGCCAGGCCGCGGAAGGCATTCATGATGCCCCAGACCGTGCCGAACAGGCCGACATAGGGCGAGACCGAGCCGACCGTGGCGAGAAAGGGCAGGTGCGACTCCAGCGCATCCATCTCCCGCTGATAGGCCGCGCGCATGGCCCGGCGCGAGCTGTCCAGCACCGCCTGCGGATTCAGGCCCGGCTGCCGGGTCTGCTTGAGGAATTCGCGGAAGCCAGCGCTGAACACCTGCTCCATGCTGCTGGCCTGGTCGCCCAGCTTGCTCACGTCCTGATGCAGGGTGTTGAGTTCGCCGCCGCTCCAGAAGGCCTGCTCGAATTCGTCGGCCAATTGCCGCTCGCGCTTCAAGGTCATGTACTTGGTGAAGATCATCCACCAGGAAACGAAGGAGGCCGCCAGCAACAGCAGCAACACCAGTTTCACCACCCAACTGGCATTCATCACCAGACTGATCAAGGACATTTCGGTTTCGAGCGACAGCGCCATTCAGCACTCCAAGCGTTGTTGGATATGGACCGGGATTTTGGCGGGCCGGAATTGCTCCCGCGTGACACAAGCGATCTTGACCTGGGCCGTGACCAAAGGTTCGCCCTCGCGCTCCACGCGCTGGGCCATGGTCAGACTGGCCTTGTTCAATTCGGCCAGTTGGCAGCACACGCTGAGGGCATCGTTGAACCGGGCCGGCTTCAGGTAATCGACTTCGACATGGCGCACCACGAAGACCAGGCCATCCCGCTCGGCCAGTTCGGTCTGCTCGATGCCCAGGTGGCGCAGCCATTCGCTGCGGGCGCGCTCCATGAACTTGAGGTAGTTGGCGTAATAGACCACCCCGCCGGCGTCGGTGTCTTCCCAATAGACCCGTACAGGCCAACAGAAGCCGGCGTTATTCATCAAATAGGTCTTGGTTCTGGATGCGGGTCGGCGCGGCCAGGCCGAAGTGGCGGTAGGCCAGGGGCGCAGCGACCCCGCCGCGCGGGGTGCGGGCGAGGAAGCCCTGCTGGATCAGATAGGGTTCGAGCACGTCCTCGATGGTGTCGGCCGCCTCGCCGATGGTGGCGGCCAGGTTCTCCAGGCCGACCGGGCCGCCGGCGAATTTCTCCAGCAGCGCGTGCAGCAGCTTGCGGTCCATCACGTCGAGGCCGCCCTCGTCCACCTCCAACATGACCAGCGCCTTGTCCGCCACCTCGGCGGTGATGTGGCCCTCGGCCTTCACCTCGGCATAGTCGCGCACGCGGCGCAGCAGGCGGTTGGCGATGCGCGGCGTGCCGCGCGAGCGGCGGGCGATCTCCAGCGCGCCCTCGGGCGAGATTTCGATATTGAGCAGCCGGGCCGAACGGGTGACGATGTGGGTCAGCTCCTCGGCGTTGTAGAACTCCAGGCGGGCGACGATGCCGAAGCGGTCGCGCAGCGGATTGGTCAGCATGCCGGCCCGGGTGGTGGCGCCGACCAGGGTGAACGGCGGCAGGTCGAGCTTGACCGAGCGCGCGGCCGGGCCCTCGCCGATCATGATGTCGAGCTGGTAGTCCTCCAGTGCCGGATAGAGGATCTCCTCGACCACGGGCGACAGGCGATGGATCTCGTCGATGAACAGGACGTCGCGCGGCTCCAGATTGGTCAAGAGCGCGGCCAGGTCGCCGGCCCGCTCGAGCACCGGGCCGGAGGTGATGCGCAGATTGACCCCCATCTCCTTGGCGATGATGTGGGCCAGCGTGGTCTTGCCCAGGCCGGGCGGGCCGAACAGCAGCACGTGGTCGAGCGCCTCGCCCCGGTTCTTGGCGGCGGTGATGAAGATATCGAGTTGCTCGCGGGCGCGGGCCTGGCCGACATACTCGGACAGCCTTTGCGGACGCAGGGCGCGCTCGAAGGCCTCTTCTTCGCGGGAAGTGGCGGCGGGCGAGATCAGGCGGTCGGGTTGCAGCATGAAAAGATAGTTCCAAGTACCGAGCGATGAGTACCGAGTTCAATACAAGGCCAAAGCATATCGCATCCCGGCCCACCATACCCGCCCATCACTCGGTACTCGGTACTCGGTACTCGGCACTCGGCACTCGGCACTCGGCACTCGGTACTCGGTACTCGGTACTCGGTACTCGGTACTCACACCTTGGCCAGGGACTTCAGCGCCAGGCGGATGCCCTCCTCCACCGCCACGCCCTCGGGCAATTGCTTGACGGCCAGGGCCGCCTCCTTCTCGCTGTAACCGAGCGCGAGTAGGGCATGGAGCACATCGCCACCGGCACCGCGGGCCACGATACCTGCACCGGCGCCGATCTCATCGGCCAGCTTGCCCTTGAGTTCCAGCAACAGCCGCTCGGCAGTCTTCTTGCCCACGCCCGGAATCTTGGTCAGCCGGCCGGCCTCCTGCAGGGCGACGGCGTGAGCCAGGTCCTGCACCGACAGGCCCGAGAGCACGGACAGCGCCAGCTTCGGGCCGACGCCGCTGATCTTGATCAGCTGGCGGAAGGTGTCGCGCTCGCTGGCGGTGAGAAAGCCGAACAGCTGCTGGGCATCCTCGCGCACGGCGAAGTGGATGAGCAGCGTCACCCGCTCGCCGGTGGCGGGCAGGTTGTACAAGGTGCTCATGGGCACGTCGACCTCGTAGCCGACGCCGTTCACGTCGACCACGATCTGCGGCGGGTGCTTTTCCAACAGGGTGCCGCTCAGGCGTCCGATCACGTTCGATCTCTCCTCACAACATCCGGCCGGCGCGGCGACGGCGGCCGGTGGTGACCAGGCCGCCCAGGCCGTGGCCGCCGTGGGCATGGCAAATGGCGCAGGCCAGGGCATCGGCCGCGTCGGAGCTGGGCTCGCCCGGCAGTTTCAGCAGGCGCATCACCATGTGCATGACCTGCTGCTTGTCGGCATGGCCGTTGCCGACCACGGCCTGCTTTACCTGCAAGGCCGTGTACTCGTACACCGCCTGACCGACCTGGGTGAGCGCGGCGATCGCGGCGCCCCGGGCCTGGCCGAGCAGCAGGGTGGATTGCGGGTTGACGTTGACGAACACCTTCTCCACCGCGCTGGCCTCGGGTCGGTAGGTTTCGATGATCTCTTGGACGCCGGCGAACAGGATCTTGATCCGCTCGGGCAGCTCGCCGTCCTGGGTGCGGACGACGCCGCTGGCGACGTAGCTGAGCTTCTGGCCTTCCTGGTCGATGACCCCGTAGCCGGTGGCGCGCAAGCCGGGGTCGATGCCAAGAATTCGCACTAGGCGCCTCAGTCGGGAAGGATTGCGGAGGTGTAGACCTCCTGGACGTCGTCGAGGCCTTCCAACATGTCCAGCAGCTTCTGGAATTTCACCGCGTCGTCGCCGGTGACCTCGGTCTCGTTCAGGGGCTTCATCACGGTCTCGGCCATGGCCACGGTGAAGCCGGCCTTTTCCAGAGACTCTTTCACATGGGTCAGGTCGTCGTAAGGGGCGGTGATCACCTCGATCGAGCCATCCTCGTTCGGGATCACGTCCTCGGCACCGGCCTCCAAGGCCACTTCCATCACCGCATCCTCGCTGGCGCCGGGGGCCAGGATGATCTGGCCGCAATGCTTGAACTGGAAGGCCACGCTGCCATCGGTGCCCATATTGCCGCCATTCTTGGCGAAGGCATGGCGGACGTCGGCCACGGTGCGGGTCTTGTTGTCGGTCAGGCAGTCGACGATCACCGCGGCGCCGCCGGGGCCGTAGCCCTCGTAACGCACTTCTTCGTAGTTGACGCCGTCGAGCTGGCCGGTGCCGCGCTTGATCGCGTTCTCGATGTTGTCCTTGGGCATGGACTCGGCCTTGGCCTTGTCGATGGCCAGGCGCAGGCGCGGGTTGGCGCCGGGGTCGCCGCCGCCCATCTTGGCGGCGACGGTGACTTCCTTGATCAGTCGCGTGAAGATCTTGCCCCGCTTGGCGTCCTGACGCCCCTTGCGGTGCTGGATGTTCGCCCATTTGCTATGTCCGGCCATGATTCCTGCCTAATGCCACAAAAATGAAAGCCGGTATTTTACTCCGCCGGCGGGGCTTTAGGCCGACAAGGCACGGGCGGTGTGCACGATGTGCTCGGCCAGGTCGCGCAGGCGACGGACCGAATCGGCGTCCTTCAGGCCGCCCTCGGCATCGAAGGCCTGGTCGGCGTGGCCGACCGCCACCATGCCCGGCAGCACCAGCATGCCCACGGTGTTGAGCACGTTGCGCACGGCATCCAGCCCGCGCAGACCGCCCAGGCCGCCCGGCGAGGCGCTGATCAGCGCCGCCGGCTTGCCGGCGAAGGGGTTGGCGCCGCGCACCCGCGGCGTGCGCGAGACCCAGTCGAGGGTGTTCTTGAGCACGGCGGAGATCGAGTTGTTGTACTCGGGCGAGGCGACGATCAGGCCGTGGTGCTGGGCCATGATCTCCTGCAGGCGGAAGGCGTGTTCCGGCGGGCCCTCGCCGGCCTCGAGGTCGCCGTCGTAGAGCGGCATGGGAAATTCGCGCAAATCGAGCAAGGTCGCCTCGGCGCCGGCCGCGACGACATCGCGCGCGGCCAGACGGGCCAGCTGCTTGTTGAAGGAGCCCTGCCGGGTGCTGCCGGCAAAAACCAGAATGCGGGTCATTAGATTTCCTTAAGCGGGTAGATCGAACAACAGGATTTCGGCCTCGGCCTCAGCCGTGAGTTCGAGTCGGGTCTCGTCAGCGATCTTGGCGCCATCGCCGGTCGTCAGCGGCTGGCCGTTCAGCCGCATCTTACCGCGAGCCAGATGCAGATAGGCCTTACGCCCCGGAGGGAGATCGAAGTCCAGCGCCGCGCCGGGGCCGAGCAGTCCGGCATAGAGGCTGGCGTCCTGATGAATGGCGACACTGCCCTCGCGGCCATCGCTTGAGGCGACCAGGCGCAGCCGGTCGCGTTTTTCCTACGGCGCGAAGTATTTCTGCTCGTAACCGGGCGCGATGCCGCGCTCGGCCGGCAGTAGCCATATCTGCAGGAAATGCACCGGCGCCTCGTTCGAGCCGTTGAATTCGCTATGGCGGATGCCGCGACCCGCGCTCATGCGCTGGACATCGCCCGGCCGGATGACCGAGCCGCTGCCCAGGCTGTCCTTGTGTGCCAAGGCGCCATCGAGGACATAGGTGACGATCTCCATGTCCTGATGGCCGTGGCTGGGAAAGCCGCCGCCCGGCGCCACGGTGTCGTCGTTGATCACGCGCAGCGCACTCCAACCCATCTCCTGCGGGTCGTAATAATCGGCGAAGGAGAAGCTGTGCCAGGAATCGAGCCAGCCGTGGTCGGCATGGCCCCGCGCATTGGCGGGTCGCAAGGTGATCATGGCAGCCTCCTCAGTCCTTGTAGGCCTCGACCGGGATGGCGATGCGAATCTCGTCGCCCACCGCCGGCACGTATTTGCTCATGCCGAACTCCGAGCGCTTGATCGTGGCGCTGACATCGGCCGCGCAGAGTTCCTTGCGGTTGAGCGGGTTGATGCCGCAGGTGAAGTTGGCAATGGTCAGACGCACCGGCTTGGTCACGCCGAGCAGGGTGAGCGCACCTTCGGCGGCCACCGGCTTGCCGCTGTTGAAGACGAACTTGTCCGCCTTGAAGGTCATGGTCGGATGCTGCGCGACGTTGAAGAAGTCCTCGCTCTTCATGTGCTTGTCCCAGTCGTCCAGGCCCATGTCGATGGAGTCGGTGGCGATGCTCACCTCGACGCTGCCCTTTTTCGCTGCGGTGTCCAAGGCGATCTTGCCGCTCACTTGGTTGAAGCGGCCGCGCTGGGTGGAAAAGCCCAGGTGGTTGACCTCGAACACCGGGAAGGTGTGGCGCGGGTCGATGCTGTAGCTGTCGGCGGCGAAGGCCGGGGCGGCCAAGGTAACGGCGATCAGGCTGGCGATGATGGTCTTGTTCATGGCGGTATTCCTCTTTCTCGGTTGATACATCAGGGTTTCCGTGCAGGCTTGGCAGCACCCGTCACGATGCGGAACTTGATCTGAACCTCGTCGGCGACGATGCCGGTATCGCCCCAGGGGCCTTCGCCGATGCCGAAGTCCAGGCGCCTGATGGCGAAGCCGCCCTCGAACACGGCCTGACCAGAGGCCGGGCGAAAGCTGAAGGGCGCCGCCACCTCGCGACTGCGGCCCTTGATGGTGAGCGTGCCGCGCACCTCGTAGCGTTCGCCGCCCAAGGGCTTGACGCCGGATGAAACGAAACGGGCCGTGGGAAACTGGCGCACGTTGAACCAGTTCTTGCCGACCACCTCCTCGTTGGCCTCCTTGGAGCCGGCGTCGATGCTGGCCAGATCGATGTCGATCGCCGCCTGCGCTTTTTCCGGCCGGGTCGGGTCGAAGGCGAGCTGCACGGCGAAGCGGCGGAACTGGCCCTCCACCGGCACCGCCATCTGCTTGGAGACGAAACTCAGCCGACTCTGGTCCAGGCGCACCTGATCGAATGGCGCCGCCTGGGCCGCAAGCGACAGGGGCAAAAGCAAGAACAGGGCGAAACGCTTCATGCAACCTCCTCAGTTTTTCTGCAACCAGGGCAACATGCGGCCGAGCACGGCATCACGCTCGACGAAATGGTGTTTCAGCGCCGCCCCGACATGGGCCAGCAGCAAGGCGATCAGGCTGTAATTGAGCCAGGCATGCAGCGTGGCCAGGGTCTCGGCCAGGGCCTCGTCCTTGGCCAAGAGATCGGGGATGGGCCACAGCCCGAGGTAGACGGTCTGAAAGCCCTTGGCCGAACTCATCAGCCAGCCCGACAGCGGGATCGCCAGCATCAGCCCATAAAGCAGGCCGTGCAGGCCATGGGCGGCGGTCCGCTGCCAGGCCGGGAGGCTGGCCGGCAAGGGCGGCGCCGGATGGGTCAGCCGCCAGACGACGCGGACCAGGGCCAGACCGAACACTGTCACCCCCAGCCACTTGTGCCAGGCATAAAGCTGCAGCTTGGTCGGCGACAGCGCCAGCTCGGCCATGGTCAGACCCAAGGGCAGGGCAACCAGGATCAGGCCGGCGAGCAGCCAGTGCAGGGTGATGGCGGTACGGGTGTAGGCAGTCGGTTTCATCAATTCATGCAAATATGGCGAATGACAGAAACCATGTTAGGCGCTATAAATCACCATTGATACCGAAATGATTTGAGCTAGTCGTTCAATATTTTAGAATATGAAAATCTCGCTCGAAGCCCTCGAGGCCCTGGACGCCATCACCCGCCACGGCAGCTTCGCCGCCGCCGCCCGCGCCCTGCATCGGGTGCCTTCCGCCCTCACCTACACCATCCAGAAGCTGGAGCAGGACCTCGACGTCCTGCTGTTCGACCGCCGCGGCCACCGGGCGGTTCTGACCGAGGCCGGGGCGGAGCTGCTCAAGGAGGGCCGGCACCTGCTCAATGCCGCCGGCGCCCTGGAATGCCGGGTGCGCCAGGTGGCCAAGGGCTGGGAGGCCGAACTGGTGATCGCGGTGAACAGCCTGCTGGCTATGGCACCGCTGTTCGACCTGCTGGCCGAGTTCTACGCGGCGCATGGCGAGACCCGGATCCGCCTGACGCAGGAGACCCTGACCGGCGCCTGGGATGCCCTGGCCGACAACCGCGCCGACCTGGTGCTGGGCGTCACCGGCGATGCGCCGCCCGGCGGCGGCTACCGCAGCCAACCCCTGGGCGAAATGGACTTCGTCTTCGCCGTCGCGCCGCAGCATCCGCTGGCCGCCCTGCCCGACCCGCTGCCCGCGGCCGAGCGCGGCCGCCACCGGGCCATCGTGGTGGCCGACAGCTCGCGCCGGCTACCGGCCCGCACCGTCGGCCTGCTCTCCGGCCAGGACACCCTGAC
>JACAEC010000207.1 GCA_013389055.1 Hydrogenophilaceae bacterium | reverse complement strand
GTTCGGGGCAGCGACGACGGTCATCGGCCTGCTGCTGCTCTACGCCGCGACGAGCGAGGTGCAACTCATCTTGTCGGGCGTGTTCCTCGGGCTCGGCGTCGCCGGCTCGGGCACGGGCGCGATGGTCGGGGCGGTCGGGCGGCGGGCGCCGGCCGAGCGGCGGACGCAGGCGATCGCGGCGGTCGGCATCGGCGGAGGCTTCGGCATGCTGATTGCGCTTCCTTACGCGCACCTGCTGATGGAGGCGCTCGGCTGGCAGGGGAGCCTCGTCGTGCTGGCGGTGACGGCGGCGCTGATGCTGCCGCTGGCGCTGCCGCTGGCGGGCCGTCCGGCGGCCGGTCCGCACGATGAGCAGCGGCTCGGCGAGGCGCTGCGCGAGGCGGCGCGGCACCCGAGCTTCTGGCTGCTCAACGCCGGATTTTTTGTCTGTGGCTTCCACATCGTGTTCTATGCCACGCATCTGCCGGCGTTCGTCGCCGACCAGGGACTGGGGCCGGAGGTCGGCGTGCTCGGCCTCGCGTTGATCGGCGTCGGCAACCTGCTCGGGACGTGGCTCGCCGGCGAGTGGGGACGCTATTGGCCGCAGCGCTACGGGCTCAGCCTGATCTATGGGCTGCGCGCGGCAATGTTCGTCGGTTTTCTCGCGCTGCCGATAACCATGACGACGGTCGCGGCGCTGAGCTTCTTGTTCGGCATGCTGTGGCTGTCGACGGTGCCGCTGACCAGCGGGCTGGTGGCGACGTTCTTCGGCACCAGATGGATGACGATGCTGTATGGAATCGTGTTCCTGTCGCACCAGGCTGGCGCGTTTCTCGGCGCTTGGCTTGGCGGGGTGATCTTCGATAGACTGCAATCCTACGACGCGATGTGGTGGATCTCGATCGCGCTCGGCGTGCTTGCCGCGCTCATCAACGTGCCGATCGTCGAGAAGCCCGTCGCGCGGCTGGCCAAGGTGGCGTGATAGCGCATGACCGATCAAAGCCCAGCAATTGCCACCGGGGCATCACCGCCGCCAACCGGCGCGCGCACACCCGGGGGCGTGCGCGCTCTGGTGTGGGGCGTGCTCGGGGCGCTCGGCGGCGGCGCGCTCTATCTTCTGGTCGTGCGCGGCGAGGCGCTGCTGCTCGATCTCGCGGCCTTGGGCCGCCTCGTGCTGTGCCTTTGAGGACGTGAGCGGAGCCGTGGGGGAGGATGATCGCCGCCAGCCCGAGCGTGTGCCGGCGCCGCTCGCACGTGGCGCCGAGGCGTCCGGCGCGCTGCGCTGGCTGGCGATCGTCGTTCCGGTGGCGCTGCTCGTCGCCGGC
>JACAEC010000074.1 GCA_013389055.1 Hydrogenophilaceae bacterium | reverse complement strand
GCTGGACCCGCGCCAGCTCATGACCCCCCCGGACTGGGCCCAGGCCCGGGAAGCCCTGCGCCAGACATTGAGGGGCCTGGACGGAGACGTGGAGCGGCAGATGGACGCCCTGCGCATCTTCAAGCAATCGGAAACCTTCCGCCTGCTGGCCCAGGATCTCGCCGGCCTGTGGACCGTGGAAAAACTCTCCGACCACCTCTCCGACCTGGCGGACCTGCTGGTGGAGGCGACACTCACCCTCACCTGGGCCAGCCTGCCGGGCCGCCACCGGGACACCCCCGCCTTCGCCGTCATCGCCTACGGCAAACTAGGGGGCAAAGAGTTGGGCTACGCCTCGGACCTGGACATCGTCTTCCTCCACGACGACCCCCACCCGGACGCCCAGGAGATCTACGCCAAGCTGGCCAAGCGGCTGAACACCTGGCTCTCCACGCTCACGCCGGCCGGCCACCTGTATGAGACCGACCTGCGCCTGCGGCCGGACGGTGCCGCCGGCCTTTTGGTCAGTTCGACCGAGGCCTTCGAGGATTACCAAAGAAGCCACGCCTGGACCTGGGAGCATCAGGCCCTCACCCGCGCCCGCTACGTCTGCGGCGATGCCGCCGTTGGCAAACAGTTCGATGCGATTCGCCAGGCCGTGCTCTGCCAGTCGCGCGACCGGGCCAAGTTGCGGGGTGAGGTCTTGGAGATGCGCCAGAAGATGCACGACGGCCATCCCAACCCGAGCGCGCTGTTCGACCTGAAACACGATGCCGGCGGCCTGGTCGACCTGGAGTTCGCCGTGCAATACCTGGTCCTGGCCGAGGCCGCCGCGCATCCGGAGATGACCGCCAATGTCGGCAACATCGCCCTGCTCAAGCGCGCCAGCGAGCTGGGGCTGGTGCCGGCCGACTTGGCCCTGCCGGCGGCCGACGCCTATCGGGAACTGCGCCGCTTGCAGCATCAGACCAAGTTGCAGGGGGAAGACTATGCCCGGGTGGAACCGGCGCTGGTGGCCGAAACCGCGGCGGCGGTGAAACGACTGTGGCAGGCGGTGTTCGGGCCGTGACGCCTTAAACGGCGATGCGTCCCATTTGCTCCTCGCCCATTTGTGAGGGAGGTTGGGAGGGGGAGACATCCTCCCCACCCCGGCCCCCCGGCCCGCCAGCGGGGAGGGAAAACGGCTTGGCTCAGGCGCCGAGCGGGTCTTCCAGGAAGCGGCGCTGGATCTCTTCCACCTCGCCGCGGTTGGCGATCAGGGCCTCGACGCAATCCGGGTCGAGCTTGGCCCCGCTCAACTGGCGCAGCAGGGTGAAGGCCTCGTCGTTGCTCCAGGCCGCCTTGTAGGGCCGGCGGCTGGTCAGGGCGTCGAACACGTCGGCCACGGCGACGATGCGCGCCTCGATCGGGATCTCGTCGCCCTTGCGGCCGTGGGGATAGCCGCTGCCGTCGTAGGCCTCGTGGTGCAGTTCGGCGATGTTGCGCAAGACGTCGATGTGCGGCTGCTGGCCCAGGTCGAAATTGCCCAGCATGGCGTCGATCAGCTCCCGACCGCGGGCAGCATGGGCCTTCATCAGCTCGTATTCCGCCTCGGTCAGCTTGCCGGCCTTGAGCAGGATGTCGTCCGGGATGCCGATCTTGCCGACATCGTGCAGCGGCGAGAAGACGAAGATGTGCTCGACCTGCTCGTCGTTCAGGCCGTGCTTGTCGGCCAGGCTACGGGCGATCAGCCGGGCGTAGCGCGACATGCGGTCGAGGTGGGAGCCGGTCTCGGAGTCGCGCGCATGCATCATGTCGCGCGCGGTCTTGACCGAGGCGAGCAGGGTGCGCAGGGCGCTCAGGTCCTGGATGATGGTCAGTGAGATCAGGTGGCCGAAGGGGTCGATCTGGTGCAGCACGTCCTCGCTGAACACAGCCTCCTGGAAGGAATTGAAGAAGACGAAGCCGAAGAACTCGCCCCGGCTGTACATGGGCATGGTGTAACTGGCGCGGTAGCCGGCGGCGTCGATCTTGCGCGCATGGTCATGCTGGCTGAAGCGGAAGATGGCCAGATCGTTCACCACCCGCGGCCGCTTGGCCTCGACGATCTCGAGCAGCGAGGGCGATTCCGACAACCTGGCCTGGTAATGGGCCAGCGGCGTTTCCGGCCCGCTGCTGATGAAGGTCTTGAGCAGATCGGTCTTGGGGTCGTGGATGGCGCAGGCGATGCGGTCGAGAAAGGGAAACCGCTCCTTCAGCATCTGGTGCAGATAGCCCAGCTTCTCGATCAGGTCGGCATTCGAGTCCAGCCGTTCCAGCGCGTCTTGATGGTCGAACATCCCTGGCATCGCAAGCACCCGGCAAGGGCCGGCCCATGTATGAACTGGACCGAATGTGACCAAAAGCCGCCGGCCTGTCAAACCGACGGCGCCGGCCTAATGGCCGATCTGGCGATAGGCCGCGTCGGCCAGCCGGGACATCTCGGCCTGGTCGATCGCGCCGGACAGGGCATAGCCGAGGTCGCGGTCGACCCAGTAGAAGACCTCGACGCCATCCTCGCGGGCATGACGGAAGCCGGTGTCCGCTTGCCCGGCACCATCGCGCCGGACATAGAGGGTGACCCGACGCGACTGGCCATCTTCATACATGAACTGCGCCACCGGGCCGCCCTGGCCCGACAGCAGGCGGCCGCCCAGCAGTTCGAAGCCCTGGGCGCGGAAGTCCGGGGCATGCAGTTCATGGCCGAGGCGCTTGGACAGCCAGCTGACCAAGTGGTCGGCATGCTGGGCCCCGACTTCGACCGGGTGCCGCTGCTCCGGGCTGAACACCACGTGGGCCAGGGCGGCATCCCGCGGCAGGGCCGCATATTCCGTGGTCGTGGACTGGCCCTGAATGCCGATGCCGTAACCGAGCAGACCGGTGCAGGCCAAGGCCGTGACCGCCGCTGCCACCTGCCAAACCGGCCACGACCGAGTGCGCTTGGCGCTGGCCACACGCACCAGATCGAGCGGCAAGGGCTCGTTCAGCACCGCATCGAAGGCCTCGTGCAGGCTACGGTTCTGCGCCTGCCAGGCGCGGACCCGGGCCTGGTCGGCCGGGTGCGCGGCCAACCAGGCCTCCACCGCCAAGCGCCGGTCCACCGGCAACACACCATCGACATAGGCGTGCAGATCGTCTTCTGTGATCTCGCTCATTTCACCACCTGCAACTTGAGGACGGCTTGTCCGTCCAAATGCCCGCGCAGACGCTCGCGCGCCCGCGACAAGCGTGACATCACGGTGCCGATCGGCAGGCCCAGCACCCGGGCCGCCTCGGCATAACTGAATTGTTCCAGCCCGACGAGCAGGATCACCTCGCGTTGCTCGCTCGACAATTTGGCCAGGGCGGCATGGATGTCGCGCACCGCCAGGGCATCGGCCTGACCGCCGCTCACCGGCAGGTCGGCCGCCTCGTCCAGTTCGCAGTGGGCTTGGTCGCCCGCGCGAATCTGGTTGATAAAAAGGTTGTGCATCATGGTGAACAACCAGGCGCGCAGGTCGCTGCCCGGCCGCCACAAGTCGAGCTTCACCAGCGCCCGCTCCAAGGTGTCCTGGACCAGGTCGTCGGCGCGCGCGACATCCCCGGTCAGCGCCCGAGCATAGCGGCGCAGGCGGGGGATGTGCTGGATCAGCTCGTTTTGCCGACTCACTTAGGGTTTCGCGGTATGCCAGACGTTGTTGACGCCATCCCCGGTCATATCGCCCGGCTTCTGGTCCTTGATCCAAAGATACAGCGGTTTGCCCTTGTAGGCCCACTGCTTGCTGCCGTCGTCGCGGGTGACGATGCTGTAGTCGCCTACCGCCTTATCGCCGGCACCGGCCATCAAGGGTGGCCACTTCACCGCGCAATCGCCATTGCAGGCGCTCTTGCTGGCATCGGCCGGGTCCTTGTCGAACACATACAGGGTCATGCCCGCCGGGTTGGTCAGGGCGCCGCCGGCCACTTGCACCGGCACTTGGGCGGTCTTGCCGCCATAGCTGGCGCAGCCGGCCAAGAGGGACAGGCCAAGGGCGGCCGCCAGAAGGGAATGAGTCAGTCGCATACAACCTCCAATGATTGAACGGTTAAATCGGGCGCAAGTCGGCTTGCATGGGGCAAACACGGCCCAAGCCCGATTTATTCCCGCCTGATGAAAATTGACCCATTCGGCCCCAGCCGCGAATACGGTAAAATGCCGCTTTTCGCAGCATTCCTAGGAGTTTCGCATCATGTCTATGGCCGACCGCGACGGTCACATCTGGTACGACGGCAAACTGGTCCCCTGGCGGGAGGCCACCACTCATGTGCTCACCCACACCCTGCACTACGGCATGGGGGTGTTCGAGGGCGTGCGCGCGTACAGGACCGACCAGGGCCCGGCCATCTTCCGGCTGCAGGACCATACCGACCGCCTGTTCCGCTCGGCCCACATCCTGGGCATGAAGATGCCCTTCGACAAGGAAACCCTGAACGCGGCACAAAAAGAGGTGGTCCGCGTGAACAAGCTGGAATCCGGCTACCTGCGGCCGATGGCCTTCTACGGCGCCGAGGCCATGGGCATCTCGGCCAAGACCCTGTCCACCCACGTGATCGTGGCGGCCTGGCCCTGGGGTGCCTACCTCGGCCAGGAGGCCCTGGAGAAAGGCATCCGGGTGAAGACCTCGTCCTACTCCCGCCATCACGTCAACATCACCATGTGCAAGGCCAAGGCCAACGGCAACTACCTGAACTCCATCCTGGCTCACCGGGAAGCGGAGCAGG
>JACAEC010000112.1 GCA_013389055.1 Hydrogenophilaceae bacterium | reverse complement strand
TGAATCGCCTGTTCGTCAACATCAAGGTCGACCGCGAGGAGCGGCCCGACCTCGACCAGATCTATCAGACCGCGCACCAGATGCTGACCCGGCGCGGCGGCGGCTGGCCGTTGACCATGTTCCTCATGCCCGACCAGGTGCCCTTCTTCGGCGGCACCTATTTCCCCAAGCAGCCGCGCTACGGCCTGCCGGGTTTCATTCAGTTGATGGAGAGCGTCGCCCAGGCCTATCGGGAGCGGCGCTCTGAGATCGAGGGTCAGAACGAGGCCTTCCTGCAAGCCCTGGCCGACAGCGTGCCGAATACCGTCGCTTCGGCTGAACTGGGCCTGGCGCCGATTGGGGAAGCCGTGGCCGCGATCAAGGCCAACTTCGATCCGGTCTGGGGCGGTTACGGCAAGGCGCCCAAATTCCCGCGGCCGTCGGAACTGGAGTTCCTGCTCCGGCGCGGCGATGCCGAGGCGCAAGAGCAGGTGCTCTACACCCTGCGCAAGATGGCCGAGGGCGGCCTGCTCGACCAGTTGGGCGGGGGTTTCTACCGCTACTCGACCGATGAGCGCTGGGCCATCCCGCATTTCGAGAAGATGCTCTACGACAACGGGCCGCTGCTCACGCTCTATGCCGAGGCCTGGCGCCGGACCGGCGAGCCGCTGTTCGCCCAGGCCGTGGAGTCGACCGTGGCTTGGCTCGGCCGCGAGATGACCGCGCCGGAGGGCGGCTTTTATTCGGCCCTGGATGCCGACTCCGAGCACGAGGAGGGCAAGTTCTATGTTTGGACCCCGGCCGAGGTGGCCGCGCTGCTGAGCCCCGAGGAATACGCGGTGGCCGCGCCGCATTGGGGGCTGACGCTGGCGCCCAATTTCGAGGACCATGCCTGGCATCTATTGGTCGATCAGCCCCTGGCCGAGGTGGCGGCGGATATCGGTATCGCCCTGGCCGAGGCGGAGGCGCAGTTGGCCCGGGCCAAGGCCAAGCTGTTCGTCGCGCGCGAGCGCCGGTTGCGGCCGGGTCGCGACGACAAACTGCTCACCGCCTGGAACGCCCTGGCGATCAAGGGCTTGGCCTACGCCGCCCGCGTCATGCAGCGCCCCGATTGGCTGGGCATGGCGCAGGCCGCGGCCGACTGTCTGCGTGAGCGGGCCTGGCGCGAGGGTCGCCTGCTCGCCAGCTACAAGGATGGCCAGGCCAAGCACAACGCCTACCTCGACGATCATGCCTTCCTGCTCGATGCCTTGATCGAGCTGCTGCAAGCCGGCTATCGGCCGCAGGACCTGGCCTGGGCGCAGCAGTTGGCCGATGTCCTGCTCGCCCGCTTCGAGGATGCGGCCGGCGGTTTCTTCTTCACCAGCCACGACCACGAGCAGCTGATCGTGCGCAACAAGCCGGCCTACGACAATGCCACGCCCTCGGGCAATGGCGTCGCTGCCTATGCCCTGAACCGGCTCGGCCACCTGTTGGGCGAGCCGCGCTATCTGGCGGCGGCCGAGCGGACCCTGCGCCTGTTCTACCCGGCGGTGGTGGATCAGCCCAGCCCCTATGCCAGCCTGCTGCTGGCCCTGCGGGAGTCGCTGCAGCCGCCACGGAGCGTGATCCTGCGCGGCCCACAACCGGAATTGGCGAGTTGGCGAGCGGCCGCCCAGGCGGCTGCGGGCCCGGACGATCTGCTGCTCTGCCTGCCGCCTGAGTTGACCGATCTGCCTGCCGCGTTGACCAAGCCTTGCCGGGAAAAGGTGAGCGCCTTTGTCTGCGCTGGCGTGAATTGCCTACCGGAAATAGTCCAAATGCACGATATGCGGGCTATTTTCAGCACGTGAGGCTTTGTATATGATGCAGCGGCAGCCTGTATCAGGTGCATTTTTTCTTAGGAGAATGATGATGAAAGCGATCGTTACCGCCGCCGTGCTGGCCTTGGGCCTGACCGCCGGCTCCGCTGGCGCCAGCCAGGCCCTGGCTCAGAAGTACGCCTGCATGAGCTGCCACCAGGTCGACAAGAAGGTGGTCGGTCCCGCCTTCGGCGACGTGTCCAAGAAGTACAAGGGCAACGCCAAGGCCGAGGCCACCGTGGTCGGCGTAATCAAGGCCGGCAGCAAGGGTGCCTGGGGCCCGGTGCCGATGCCGCCCGCCCCGCAGGTGCCGGAAGCCGACGCGCATGCGATCGCCAAGTGGATCCTGTCGCTGTAAGCGAAAGGCTAGTCCCGAAAAAGGCCGGCTCGTCCGGCCTTTTTTATTGCCGCCATCCTGTGCGCTGGCCGAGTGCCGGTCTCCGGCGCAAGCGCTTTCATGGTATAAATCGCCACGTTGAAACCAAGACAGGACGGGCTTTGAGCATGCGCTATTCCATCGTTTCCGCTTTGCTTGCCACGCTGGTCGTCGCCGGTTGCGGCCCGAAACCCGAGGTTGGCAGCGACGTGATCAAAATCGGTTCGGTCGCCCCCCTGACCGGACCGCAGGCACACCTGGGCAAGGACAACGAAAATGGCGCCCGCCTGGCGGTGGACGAGATCAATGCCAAGGGCCTGGTGCTCGGCGGCAAGCCGGTCAAGTTGGAACTGATCGGCGAGGACGACCAGGCCGATCCCAAGACCGGCACCGTGGTTGCGCAGAAGCTGGTCGACATGGGCGTGGCCGGCGTCATCGGCCACCTCAATTCCGGCACCACCATCCCCGCCTCCAAGCTCTATTTCGATGCCGGCATTCCGCAGATTTCGCCCTCGGCCACGGCCATCGCCTATACCGCCCAGGGCTACAAGACGGCCTATCGGGTGATGACCAACGACGAGCAGCAGGGCAAGGTGCTCGGCCAGTTCGCGGTCAATTCGATGGGGGCGAAGAAGGTCGCCATCATCGACGACCGCACCGCCTACGGTCAGGGCCTGGCCGACGAGTTCGAGAAGGCGGCCAAGGCCGCCGGCGCCGCCGTGGTTGCCCGCGAATTCACCAGCGACCGCGCCACCGATTTCACCGCCATCCTCACCTCGATCAAGAGCAAGAGCCCCGACGTGCTGTTCTTCGGCGGCATGGACCCGCAGGGCGGCCCCATGGCCCAGCAGATGAAGCGCCTGGGCCTCAATGCCAAGTTCCTGGGCGGCGACGGCATCCAGAACGGCAATTTCATCAAGCTCGCCGGCGCCGAGGCCGAGGGCGCCGTCGCCTCCTTGCCCGGCCAGCCGCTCGATGCCATGCCCGGCGGCGCCGGCTTCAAGCAGCGGTTCGAGGCCAAGTTCGGCCCGATCCAGGTCTACGCGCCTTATGCCTACGACGCGGTCTATGTCCTGGTCGATGCCATGAAGCGGGCCGATTCGGCCGAACCGGCCAAGGTCGTCGCGGCATTGCCCAAGACCGACCTGCAGGGCGTGACCGGACAGATCCGTTTCGACAAGAAGGGCGACACCACCGGCGGCTCGGTGACGCTTTATCAGGTGAAGAACGGCGCCTGGGTGGTGCTGGAAACAGTCAAGTAAGTCATCAGTCGGCAGTTTGCAGTCGGCAGCGATGAAGCCTTGACTGCCGACTGACTGCTGCCGACTGACCACTCCAGATGGATATCTTCGTTCAGCAACTGATCAACGGCCTGGTTCTCGGCAGCATCTATGCTCTGGTCGCTCTGGGCTACACCATGGTCTACGGCATCCTGGAGCTGATCAACTTCGCCCACGGCGAGGTGACCATGTTCGGCGCCATGGTCGCCTTGGCGGTGATCGGCGCGGTGATGGGCGTGGCACCCGACCTGCCCGGCATCATGATCGTGCTGGCCGGGGTGCTGGTGGCCATCCCCGTCTGCATGCTGCTCGGCTTCTCCATCGAGCGCCTGGCCTATCGGCCGCTGCGCAATGCCCCGCGCCTGGCGCCGCTGATCACCGCGATCGGCCTGTCCATCGTCTTGCAGAACGTCGCCATGCTGATCTGGGGCCGGCAGTACATCGCCTTCCCGCCGCTGCTGCCGAAAGGGCAGTACGAGGTGCTCGGTGCCCACATCAGCAATCTGCAGCTGTTCATCGTGGTGCTTTCCATCCTGGTCATGCTCGGCCTCTGGTTCATGGTGAAGAAGACCCGGCTCGGCCGCGCCATGCGTGCCACCGCGCAATCGCGCGAGGTGGCGCAGCTGATGGGGGTCAACGTCAACACCGTGATCGCCGCCACCTTCATCATCGGCTCGGCCCTGGCCGCGGTGGCCGGGGTGATGGTCAGCGCCTATTACGGCCTGGCCCATTACTACATGGGCTTCCTGCTCGGCCTCAAGGCCTTCTCGGCCGCGGTGCTGGGCGGCATCGGCAACATCGCCGGCGCCATGCTGGGCGGCCTCTTGCTCGGCGTGATCGAGGCCCTGGGCGCCGGCTACATCGGCGACCTCACCGGCGGCTTCCTCGGCAGCCACTACCAGGACGTGTTCGCCTTCTTCGTGCTGATCCTGGTCCTGGTCTTCCGGCCCTCGGGTCTGCTCGGCGAGCGGGTGGCGACGCGTGCGTAGAGCCTGTCTCATACAATCACGCAGTTCGCGTTGCCGCCAGGAGAGGATGGATGCAAGGCGCGGTGTGCAGGCAATGGTTATTCCATTGCCAAACGCCGCAACGCGGCAGGCGCCTCTCCTGGCGACAACCCTTCGGGACGGGGCGATTTTGACGCATGCCTTTGTCGCGTACCGCTTGTTTGGAATAACCAAATGGCGCGTTACGCTTCGCGGCCTGCCCCAAAATCGCCGCCGTCGCGACTGTGAGATTGTATGAGACAGGCTCTCACGTTCTTCCGCCAGCGCCCGCAGCTCGCGCTGTTCCTGCTCGCCGTCCTGCTGGCCGTGCTGCCCTTCCTGATCGGCGCCAGCCTGGGCAAGAGCTGGGTGCGGGTGCTCGACTTCGCCCTGCTCTATGTCCTGCTCGCCCTCGGCCTCAACATCGTGGTCGGCTATGCCGGCCTGCTCGACCTCGGCTACATCGCCTTCTACGCCCTGGGTGCCTATCTCTATGCCTGGCTGGCCAGCCCGCACTTCGGCCTGCACCTGCCGTTCTGGGCGGTGCTGCCGCTCGGCGCCCTGCTCGCCGGCGTCTTCGGCGTGCTGCTCGGGGCGCCGACCTTGCGCCTGCGCGGCGACTACCTCGCCATCGTCACCCTGGGCTTCGGCGAGATCATCCGCATCTTCATGAACAACCTGAACGCGCCGGTGAACCTGACCAACGGGCCGCAGGGCATGAACCTGATCGACCCCATCGCCTTCGGCGACTTCGGCTTCAAGGGCACGCACCACGTCTTCGGCGTCGCCGTCAGCGGCGCCCATCTCTATTACTACCTGTTCCTCGCCTTCGTCCTGCTCGCCATGCTCATCGCCCTGCGCCTGCAGGATTCGCGCATCGGCCGCGCCTGGGCGGCGATCCGCGAGGACGAGGTGGCCGCCGCGGCCATGGGCATCAACACCCGCAACGTGAAGCTCTTGGCCTTCGCCATGGGCGCCGTGTTCGGCGGCCTGGCCGGCGGCCTGTTCGCCGCCTTCCAGGGCTTCATCAGCCCGGAGAGCTTCGGCCTGATGGAGTCGATCATGATCCTGTGCATGATCGTGCTCGGCGGCATGGGCAACATCCCCGGCGTGATCCTCGGCGCGGTGCTGCTCACCGTGCTGCCCGAGGCCCTGCGCTACATCGGCGACGCCCAGCGCGCCCTGCTCGGCCACGTCGCGGTCGACCCGGCCGATCTGCGCATGCTGCTGTTCGGCGTTGCTCTGATCCTGATGATGCTGTTCAGGCCCGAGGGCCTGCTGCCTTCGCGTCGGCGCCGGCGCGAGCTGCACCCGGAGGAAGGTCCGGGCGAACACGCGAGCCTGTATGACAGCCGCGGCTGAGGCGATGAAGCTGCTCGAGGTCGAACGCGTGGGCAAGCGCTTCGGCGGCCTGGCCGCGCTGGACGAGGTGTCGCTCTGCGTGCGCCAGGGCGAGATCTACGGCCTGATCGGCCCCAACGGCGCCGGCAAGACCACGCTGTTCAACTGCATGACCGGCCTGTACAGCGTGAGCAGCGGCGAGGTGCGGCTCAACGGCAGCGCCATCCACAACCGGTCGCCGCACGAGATCGTGCGCCAGGGATTCGCCCGCACCTTCCAGAACATCCGCCTGTTTCCCAACATGACCGCACTGGAGAACGTCATGGTCGGCCGCCATGTGCGCAGCCGCGCCAGCGTGCTCGGTGCCGTGCTGCGCGGGCGCAAGACCCGGGCGGAGGAGGCGGCGATCCGCGACCGCGCCCAGCAACTGCTGAATTTCGTCGGCCTCGGCCGCAAGGGCCGCGCCTTGGCCAGCCACCTGGCCTACGGCGAGCAGCGCCGGCTGGAGATCGCCCGCGCCCTGGCCACCGAGCCCAAGCTGTTGGCGCTGGACGAGCCGGTGGCCGGCATGAACCCGACCGAGCGCCGGCAGATGGCCGATTTCTTCCGCAAGCTGCACGACACCGGGGTCAGCCTGCTCTTGATCGAGCACGACGTGAAGCTGGTCATGGGCCTGTGCGACCGGGTGGCCGTGCTCGACTACGGCAAGAAGATCGCCGAGGGCACGCCGGAGGCGGTGCAGCGCGACCCGGCGGTGATCGCGGCCTATCTCGGATCGGAAGCCGCATGAGTCTGTTGGAAGTCAAAGGCCTCAAGATCCATTACGGCGGCATCCAGGCCGTGCGCGGCATCGACCTCGCGGTCGACGAAGGCGAGCTGGTCTGCCTGATCGGCGCCAACGGCGCCGGCAAGAGCAGCAGCTTGAAGGGCATCGTCGGTCTGGAATCGCACAGCGGCGAGGTGCGCTATGCCGGCGCGAGCCTCAAGGGCCGGCCGACCCACCGCATCGCCGCCGCCGGCGTCGCCCTGGTGCCCGAAGGCCGCGGCATTTTCCCCCGGCTGACCGTGGCCGAGAACCTGGCCATGGGCGCCTTCACCCGGCGCGACAAGGCGGCGGTGCGCGCCGACCTCGACCATGTCTACGGCCTGTTCCCCCGCCTGCTCGAGCGCCAGCAACAGGCCGCCGGCCTGCTCTCCGGCGGCGAGCAGCAGATGCTGGCCATCGGCCG
>JACAEC010000025.1 GCA_013389055.1 Hydrogenophilaceae bacterium | reverse complement strand
GACGTGCACTTCGTTGATGCCGCGCCGGCCCAGTTCGGCCAGCACCGCGGCCAGATCGACGTTGCCGTCGTTGCCGGGCAACAGCATGACCTCGACCCCGGCCGCCGCCAATGCGGCGCGCCGATCCGATAGGTCCGCCGCGCCGATCACCAGGGCGCCACCGGCCAAGATCCTGGCCGTGGGCGGCGTGCGCAAGCGGCTGTCCAGGATCACCTTGAGCGGCTGACGAGGAATGTCGAGGCCGCGCGCGGTCATCTGCGGGTCGTCGGCCACCACCGTGCCCACCCCGGTCAGGATGGCGCAACTGCGCGCGCGCCAGCGCTGGACATCGGCCCGCGCCGCCTCGCCGGTGATCCACTGCGATTGGCCGTTGTTGAGCGCGGTCTTGCCGTCCAGGCTGGACGCCGTCTTCAGCCGCAGCCAGGGGCGGCCGCGGGTCATGCGGGAGACGAAGCCGATATTGAGCTCGCGCGCCTCGGCCTCCAAGAGGCCTACTTCTGCGCGCACGCCGGCCAGGGTGAGCAACTCGATGCCGTTGCCGGCCACTTGCGGATTGGGGTCGCGCATCGCCGCCACCACGCGGGCGACGCCGGCATCGATCAGGGCATTGGCGCAGGGCGGCGTGCGGCCGTGATGACTGCAGGGCTCCAGGCTGACGTAGGCGGTGGCGCCGCGCGCCGCGGCACCGGCGGCGCGCAGGGCGTGGATCTCGGCATGCGGCTCGCCGGCCTTTTCGTGCCAGCCCTCGCCGATCACCCGGCCATCCTTGACGATGACGCAACCGACGCGCGGGTTCGGCGTCGTCGTATACAAGCCGCGCTCCGCCAGTTGCAGGGCGCGGGCCATGTGGGAGTGGTCTTCTGCCGTGAACAAGGCGCCGCTTATTTTTTCTCGATGTCGCGGATGGCGTCGCGGAAATCCTCGACGTCCTGGAAGCTGCGGTAGACCGAGGCGAAGCGGATGTAGGCGACCTTGTCGAGCTTGTACAGCTCGGCCATCACCATCTCGCCGACCTGGCGCGAACCGATCTCGCGCTCACCCAGGGCCAGCAACTTCTGGCGGATGTGCTCGACCGCGGCGTCGACCAGGGCCGCCGGCACCGGCCGCTTGTGCAATGCGCGCCGAAAGCCCTCGCGCAATTTCTGCAAAGAGAATTCCTCGCGGGTGCCGTTGCCCTTCACCACATGCGGCATCCGGACATCGGCCGTCTCATAGGTGGTGAAGCGCTTGTCGCAACTGGCGCAGCGGCGCCGACGACGGATACTGGCGCCGTCCTCCGACACCCGGGTCTCGACGACCTGGGTATCGGTGGCACCGCAGAAGGGACATTTCATGATTAGCTGGTAGCTGGTAGCTGGTAGCTGGTAGCAATCAAGCGCGCGCTATGCGCGCACCCTCAAGCTACGGCCTACGGGCTACAAGCTACTTGCTCCCATAGACCGGAAACTTCGCGCACAGCGCCTGCACTTCGCCGGCGACGCGCTTGGCCACCGCCTCGTCGTTCGGCGCGTCGAGCACATCGGCGATCAGGTGGGCCAATTTCTCCGCCTCGATCTCCTTGAAGCCGCGGGTGGTCATGGCCGGCGAACCGATGCGGATGCCGGAGGTGACGAAGGGCTTCTCGGGGTCGTTGGGGATGGCGTTCTTGTTCACCGTGATGTGGGCGCGGCCGAGGGCGGCCTCGGCCTCCTTGCCGGTGATCTTCTTGGGCCGCAGGTCGACCAGAAAGACATGGCTCTCGGTGCCGCCGGAGACGATACGCAGGCCACGCTCTTCGCCCAGCACGCGGGTCATGACCCGGGCGTTGGCCACTACCTGCTCCTGATACTTGCGGAACTCGGGCGCCAGCGCCTCCTTGAAGGCCACCGCCTTGCCGGCGATCACGTGCATCAGCGGGCCGCCCTGCAGGCCGGGGAAGATGGCGGAGTTGATCGCCTTCTCGTGCTCGGCCTTCATCAAAATGATGCCGCCGCGCGGGCCGCGCAGGGTCTTGTGCGTGGTCGAAGTGACCACGTCGGCGTGCGGCACCGGGTTCGGGTACACCCCGGCGGCGACCAGACCGGCATAGTGCGCCATATCGACCATGAAGATGGCGCCGATGCTCTTGGCCACCTTGGCGAAGCGCTCGAAGTCGATGCGCAAGCTATAGGCCGAAGCACCGGCGATGATCAACTTGGGCTTGTGCTCGCGGGCCAAGGCTTCCATCTTGTCGTAGTCGATCTCTTCCTTGGCGTTGAGGCCGTAAGCGACCACATTGAACCACTTGCCGGACATGTTGAGCGCCATGCCGTGGGTGAGGTGGCCGCCCTCGGCCAGGCTCATGCCCATGATGGTGTCGCCCGGCTTCAGGAAGGCCATGAACACCGCCTGGTTGGCCTGGGAACCGGAGTTGGGCTGGACGTTGGCCGCCTCGGCGCCGAACAGCTTCTTCAGCCGGTCGATCGCCAGCTGCTCGACCACGTCGACGTGCTCGCAGCCGCCGTAATAGCGCTTGCCCGGATAGCCCTCGGCATATTTATTGGTCAGCACCGAGCCCTGGGCCTCCATCACCGCCGGGCTGGTGTAGTTTTCCGAGGCGATCAGCTCGATGTGGTCCTCCTGGCGGCGGGTTTCGCCCTGAATGGCGGCCCAAAGCTCGGGATCAGTCTTCTGGATGGTCTGGTCGGCGGCAAACATGGTGTACAAGCCCCAAGGGTCAAGAAAAGGTGAATTTTATCATGCCCTTGCGGTCATACCGCTGCCTCCGGCCCAATTGCGCGGGAAAGCCGGCCACAGACGGCCCACCGCTTTGCATCTCGCGGACCGGCCGGGATAATGCCCAACGATACTCGCCGACCGCCAGAAATTCTGGCCAGCCAGGCACACCGCTAAGAAAAAAGGAATTCAACCGATGCGCCCGACCCTGCTGATCGCCCTGCTCGTCCCCCTCGCCCTCGCCGGCTGCGGCAAGAAACCGGAGGAGAAGAAAGGGCCGCCGCCCAGCCTGATCACCGTCGCCCAGGCCCAGGCCCGCGACCTGGAGATCACCGAGGAGGCGGTGGGCGAGGCCGACAGCACCACCGCGCCCAAGGTCGCCTCCGAGGTGGCCGGCCGGGTGATCCGAATCCATGTCGAAGTCGGCGATGCGGTCAAACAGGGCCAGGTGCTGGCCGAGCTCGATGCCTCGGACTATTCCGCCGACGCCAAGCGGCTGCAAGCCCAGGCCATCACCCAGCAAAAGCTGACCGAACGCTACCGCGACCTCGCCAAGCAAGGCTTTATCGCATCGAGCAAACTGGAAGAGGTGGAGGCGCAGAATGTCGCCGCCCAGGAGCTCTACTCGCGCGCGGCCAAGAACCTGACGCGCGCCCGCATCGTCGCCCCGATCACCGGCCGCATCGACGGCCGCTTCATCGCCCAAGGCGACTGGATCGACCTGGGCAAGCCCACCTTCCAGGTCACCAGCAGCGAACACCTGCGCATCCGCCTGCCCTTCCCGGAAACGGTGGCACCGCGGATCAAGCCCGGCCAGGCCGTGCACCTCATCAGCCCCAGCTCGCCCGACCAGCCGTTCACCGGCAAGGTCGCCGAAGTGCGCCCGATGATCGGCAGCGGCAGCCGCTCCTTCGACGCCATCGTCGAGGTCGCCAACCCCGGCGACTGGAAGGCCGGTGCCTCGGTCACCGGCCGGGTGGTGGTCGAGACCCACGCCGGCGCGGTCATGGTGCCGGAGCAGAGCGTGGTGCTGCGCCCGGCCGGCAAGGTGGTCTATGTCATCGGCAACAACAAGGCCGCCCAGCGCGTGGTCAAGACCGGCATCAAGGATCAGGGCCAGATCGAGATTCTCGAAGGGCTCAATGCCGGCGAGACGGTGGCGGTCGACGGCGCCGGCTTCCTCTCGGACCAGGCCGCCGTGAGCGTGCAGCAACCGGCTAACGACACCAAGGCAGGTGCCGCGAAATGACCCTGCCCGAGCTATCGATCAAACGCCACGTCCTGGCCTGGATGCTGTCGGGCGTGCTGGTGCTGTTCGGCATCATCAGCTTCCTGCGCATCGGCATCGACCGCTTCCCCTACATCGAATTTCCGGTCATCTCGATCACCACCACGCAGAAGGGCGCCAACCCCGACGTGGTCGATGCCAGCATCACCAGCATCATCGAGACTGCGGTCAACAGCACGCCGGGCATCCAGCACATCAACTCGACCTCCTCGCCCGGCGTTTCCATCGTCGCCATCACCTTCGATCTGAGCAAGGACATCGACGTCGCCTTCAACGAGGTGCAGGCCAAGGTCAACCAGGTGCTGAAGAGCCTGCCCCAGGATGCCGATCCGCCCGTGGTGGCCAAGGTGGCGACCAACGCCAGCCCGATCTTCTGGGTCGCCCTGCAAGGCGACCGCACCCAGCAGCAACTCAACCAATACGCCCGCAACGTGGTGAAGAAGCGACTGGAAACCGTCGCCGGCGTCGGTGAGGTGCGCCTGGGCGGCCGATCGCACCATCCGGGTCAACCTTGACCCAGAGCGCATGGCCGCCCTCGGCGTCACCACCCAGGACCTGGTCAACGCCTTCAACCGCGAGCACGTACAGCAGCCCGGTGGCTTCATCACCGGCCAGAACGCCGAATACCTGCTCAAGCTCGACCTTGAATTCCACACCACCGACGCCCTGCAGGAAATGGTGGTGGCCTACCGCAACGGCGCGCCGATCCGACTAGAAGACGTGGCCGAGGTGGAGGACGGCCTGTCCGACTACCGCCAGCTCGCCCGCTTCAACGGCAAGCCCACCGTCGGCATCGGCATCGTCAAGGTCGCCAACACCAATACGGTGGAGATCATCAACAACATCAAGGCCAAGCTCAACAACGAAATCATCCCGCAGTTGCCGCCGGGCATGACCCTCACCATCGCCTCGGATGACTCCCTATTCATCCAGGAGATGGTCGACTCCCTGATGAACCACCTGGTCGAAGGCACCATCCTGGCGGCGCTGATCGTGCTCTTGTTCCTCAAGAGTTGGCGCTCCACCCTGATCATCTCGCTCGCCATCCCAGTCTCGCTCCTGGGCGCCATCGCGGTGATCTATTTCTTCGGCTACACCTTCAACTCGCTCACCTTTCTCGCCCTGCTCCTGCTGATCGGCGTGGTGGTCGATGACGCGATCGTGGTGCTGGAGAATATTTACCGGCACCGCGAGTCGATCGACCCCGACCCGATCAGCGCCGCGCTCGCCGGCAGCCGCGAGGTGGTGTTCGCCGTGCTCGCCGCCACCCTGTCGCTGGTTTCCATCTTCGCCCCGGTCATCTTCATGGGCGGCATCATCGGCATGTTCTTCCAATCCTTCGCCGTGGTGGTCACCTTCGGCGTGCTGGTCTCGCTGTTCGTTTCGCTCACCCTCACACCCATGCTCTGCGCGCGCTATCTCGTGGTGCAAAAGCGGCACGGCCGGGTCTATATGGCGCTCGACCACGCCTTCCAGCGCATGGACGACACCTACCGCCGCCTGCTCGGCTACGCCATGGGCCACCGCTGGAAGATCGTCATCGTCACCATCCTGATCGTGCTCTCCTCCGGCTGGTTCTTCGCCAACACCGGCAAGACCTTCGTGCCCGAGGAGGACGAAGGCCGCTTCCTGGTCTTCGTCAAGACCCCGCTCGGCTCCAGCATCGACTACACCAGCAGCCGCCTGGCCGAGGTGGAAAAGGTGCTGGCCAAATACCCGGAGATCAACACCTACTTCGCCGCCATCGGCCTGGGCCAGGACGGCCAAGTGAACGAGGCCTTCGCCTCGGTGCGCATGGTCCCGCCCGATCGGCGCGAGCTCAAGCAGTACGAATTGATCCCGATCCTGAAAAAGGAGCTGGCCAAGATCCCCGGCGCCCGCGTCTTCCCGGCCCCGGTGCCCATCGTCGGCGGCCAGCGCGGCGACCCGCTGCAGTTCGTGGTCTCCGGCCCCAACCTGCAGGAGGTCGGCCGCCTGTCCAAGCAGATGCAGGAGAAGCTCTCGGCCGACCCCGGCATCGGCCGACTGGACATGAACCTGCAGCTCGACCTGCCGCAGATCAAGATGGACCTCGACCGCACCCGCGCCAACAGCCTGGGGCTTTCCGCCAACGATGTCGCCCTGGCGGTCAACCTGCTCACCGGCGGCATCGACGTCGCCCGCTTCAACGACGAGCCGGGCGACGGCGAGCGCTACTACGTGCGGCTCAAGGCCCGCGACGGCGAATTCACCCGGCCGACCGACCTGAACAACATCTACCTGCGCGCCGCCAACGGCGAACTGGTGCGCATCGATGCCGTGGCCAGTTTCTCGGAGCAGCTCGGTCCGGCGGTGATCGGCCGCATGGACCTGCAATACGCCGCCCAATTCTTCGGCAGCCCGACCATCCCGCTCGGCGACGCCGTCGCCAAGATTCAGGAAGTCGCCGCCGGCATGCTGCCGCCCGGCTACACGGTGAAGATGGTCGGCCAGGCCGAGGAATTCCAGAAGACCGTGGCGAACATGGCCTTCGCCTTCGTCCTGGCCCTGATCCTGCTCTACATGGTGCTGGCCAGCCAGTTCAACTCCTTCCTGCAACCCTTGATCATCATGGTCGCCCAGCCGCTCGCCATCATCGGCGGCGTCGTCGCGCTCTGGCTCACCGGCCACACCCTGAACATCTACTCCATGATCGGCCTGGTCCTCTTGATCGGCCTGGTGGCGAAGAACTCCATCCTGCTGGTCGACCTGACCAACCAGCGCCGGACCGAGGGCATGAGCATCGACGACGCCCTGCTCGAAGCCTGCCCCATCCGCATGCGCCCGGTGCTGATGACCTCGCTCACCGTCATCCTCGCCCTGTTCCCCGCTGCGCTGGGCCTGGGCGCCGGCGCCGAGACCAACGGCCCGCTCGCCGTGGCGGTGATCGGCGGCATGCTCTCGTCCACCCTGCTCACCTTGGTGGTGGTGCCAGCGGTGTATTCCTTGCTCGAGAATTGGGTGGCGAAGCGGCACAAGGCCTAAGCCACCCCGGCATGCCGGACGGGGGGCTCAGCACCGCTTGCCCGGCGTTCAGAAGAAATGCCAGGTTAATTGCAGGCTGATGCGGTCGGCAAGATTATTCGCCAGCGCCAGGGCATTGGCCTGCTGGGCGGCAGCAATGGCTTCCAGATGGGGAACCTTCACATCCCGCCACTCGTAATTCAAAAGTATCTGGGTGTTCTTGTTCAGAAAGTATTGCGTACTCAGGGTCCAGGTCTTGAACAGGCGATTGGCGAAGGGGTCGTCATTCAGCACGTCGAACTCGTCATAGCGTGCCGACACCTCCCAATTCCGGTGGAAGCGCCAGCCGCCCTCCAAGTACCAGCCATCCGCCTTGGCCGTCGGCGAGATCAGCAGATTGTAGGTTGGGGAAAGACCGGTGGGGCCCGCCAGCGGGGGGTTCGGCCCCGCCGGGATCATGCCTTCGCCGCGAATATATTCGCCCGAGAAGCGGAACGGCTTGTTGAAATAGCGAAAACCGGTGCCTTCGCGGGTGCGGCTGTAATCGTCGGCACCGAAACGGCGGTCCCCCTCCTGGCGCCAGAGAAAGGCGTTCACATCGTTCCGGAACGGGCCTTTGCCGTCGAAGATATAAGATAGCTGCAGGCGCCAGGTGAGGTCCTTGTTGCCGTCGGTGTCGGTGACCATGTTTTCCAGTTCGCCACCGTTGGAAACCATGGCGGCATAGCCCAATTCCCAATTACCACTGTTCAAACTGTCAAAAACCTGGATACCCCAGTCACGGTAGCCCATATTGCCGGCAGCCACTCTTGCGCAAGTGAGCGTGGTGGCATAACCGGGGGCAGGCGCGGTTGCGCCACAGCCGCTGCCACTAGAGGGGCGGTAGGGAAACTCCTGCAACAGCACGCTGCTGAAAAAGCTGTAGTAGACATAAGAAAAAGCGATGGGATTAACCACCAGGGCCTCTTCTCCGGTCGGCGGCTTGAACAGGCCGGCCCGTATGCGGGCGCCGGGGATGTGATTGAAGGTAGCCACCGCTTCGGTCAGCATGAGAGGCCTTTGCTGGGTAACGATATTGCGGCCGAAATCGGTGAAGATCATGTAACTGATCTTGTCGGATACGGGATGCAATATGCCGCGCACGCCGACCTGGGCCCGTAGCAGTTGAAACTGCTGCGGATCGTCGAAGTTCGGGCCGACCAGATTCTGTAATTGGTAGTTGCCGTTGAGGGCGGCCGAGGCGCCCTGGATGCGGTCGGCCGAATAATACGTGTAGGTCGGCTGAACAAAACCGAACGGACGAATGGTCGGTGACTCAGGCTGCTCTGCGGCGATCACATCAACCCAGTTGGCCGCTTTGGCCTCAAGGCCATGAAGACCGGTGAGCATCGCAGCTGCTGCAAAGAAGGCACGCTTCACAATCACTCCTCCCCAGGATTGATCTATGCAGACAACGATAAGCGCCCAAAGCCTGCCGCACAAGCCTTTGTATCTATTTACAGATACAGACAAAACAGACTGTGGTACGAGATGGAACTGGGCCTTAGTGCGGCCAACCGATTATTAGGCGCGGCGGTAATTCAGAGGGGCATAGGGTCGTGTCGTGCATTGCAACAACCCTATGCCAACTTTTGCCATCAAATGCGTGATTGCAAGACCTGACCCTGTCCCCTCGCTGTCCCCTCGCTGTCCCCTCGCACATAAATCAAAACCAAAACCCGAGGGTCG
>JACAEC010000033.1 GCA_013389055.1 Hydrogenophilaceae bacterium | reverse complement strand
TAGGTCTCGAACAGGTCGGCGGCCATGCCGGCGCAGTCGCCCACGTTGTCGCCCACGTTGTCGGCGATCACCGCGGGGTTGCGCGGATCGTCCTCGGGGATGCCGGCCTCGACCTTGCCCACCAGGTCGGCACCGACGTCGGCGCCCTTGGTGAAGATGCCGCCGCCGAGTCGAGCGAAGATGGAGATCAGCGAACCGCCGAAGCCCAGGCCGACCAGGGCGTGGACCGCATCACCGCTGCTGGCGCCCATGCCGGTGAGCACGGCGTAGTAGCCGGCGACACCGAGTAGACCCAGACCGACCACCAAGAGGCCGGTGATGGCGCCGCCGCGGAAGGCGACGTTGAGGGCGGCATTGAGGCCCTGGTTGTCCGCCTGCGCGGTGCGCACGTTGGCGCGAACGGAAACGTTCATGCCGATGAAGCCGGCGGCGCCGGACAACACCGCACCCAGCGCGAAGCCGATGGCGGTGGGCATGGTCAGGAAGACCGCGATGAGCACGAACAACACCACGCCGACGACGCCGATGGTGGTGTATTGCCGCTTGAGGTAGGCCTGGGCCCCCTCTTGCACTGCCGCGGAGATTTCCCGCATCCGGTCATTGCCGGTAGGCAGGGCCAGAATCCATCGGATCGACAAGACCCCGTAGACCAGGGCCAATCCTGCCGCCACGAGGGCGAACACTAGACCTTCACTCATCGCTTGTCTCCTTTCTTGGGCGAGTGCCTGGCCGCACCCCTATGGCGACGGCCCGACGCACAGCTTGCTACGTAAAACTTGCTGGTGTATTGCAGTCATCCGACTTGGTACATTCGGATTATCTCAGCAGATCGACATTAGTACATTAGGATTTTCTGATCCCGTTTGTCACATCAAAAATACCAATCAAGCCCTAAGATTTTCCAATGGCCAGCCCGCCTTCGAAGCGGGTACCCGGCTCGAAGCCGAAGATGCCGTCGAGGCCGAGCTCCCGGATCAGGCCGTCGACTGCCGCCTGGCCATGCTCCTTCTGCACCTCCGACAGGATCAGCTTGGCCGAGTTGGCATTGTAAAAGCCGCCGAAGTCGGCCTGGACCTTCAAGAGTTGGCGGGCGCGGTCTAGGGTCATTTTTCAAGTTTGCAGTTTGCAGTTTGCAGTTTGCAGTCGACAGCGAACCCTAGGTTCGTTACTGCCGACTGATGACTGCCAACTGCCGGCTGTCATTACAGCTTGAACTCGGGCAGCTTCTTGGCCACCGCCAGGTTCTTCAGGGTCACGTACTGGGGCAGGCCGTCCTTGTACTTGGGGTAGTCCTCGCCCTGGATCAGCGGGGTCAGGTAACGCTTGCACTTGGCCGTGATGCCAAAGCCGTCCTTGGTGATGAAGTCGCGCGGCATGAACTTCTCGACGTTGGCCACCTTGGACAGCGGGGCCATGCCGATCTTGTACTTGTAGGGCGCGTCGGAGAGGCGATCGACCGTGGGCATGACCGAGTTGTGGCCCTTGATCGCCAGCTCGACCGCCTTCTTGCCCAGCTCGTAAGCCTGCTTCACATCGGTCTTGGAGGCGTTGTGACGGGCGGCGCGCTGCAGGTAGTCGGCCACGGCCCAGTGGAACTTGTGGCCCAATGCGTCCTTGATCATGTTGGCCACCACCGGGGCGGCGCCGCCCAACTGGGCATGGCCGAAGGCATCGCGGGTGCCCTGCTCGGCCAGGAAGCGGCCGTCGGGATAGTGGCAGCCTTCGGACACCACCACCGTGCAGTAGCCGAACTGTTTGACGTTGGCATCGACCTTGGCCAGGAATTTCTGCTGGTCGAATTCGATTTCGGGGAACAGGATGACCACCGGGATGCCCTGGTCCTCGACCAGGCCGCCGGCCGCGGCGATCCAGCCGGCGTGGCGGCCCATCACCTCGAGCACGAAGACCTTGGTCGAGGTCTTGGCCATGGAGCGGACGTCGTAACTGGCTTCCAGGGTGGAGACGGCGATGTACTTGGCGACCGAGCCGAAGCCGGGGCAGCAGTCGGTGATCGGCAGGTCGTTGTCCACGGTCTTGGGCACGTGGATGGCCTGCACCGGGTAACCCATCTTCTCGGACAGTTGCGAGACCTTGTAGCAGGTGTCGGCCGAATCGCCACCGCCGTTGTAGAAGAAATAGCCGATGTTGTGGGCCTTGAACACCTCGATCAGGCGCTCGTATTCGCGCTTGTTCTGCTCCAGCGATTTCAATTTGAAGCGGCAGGAACCGAAACCGCCCGACGGCGTGGTGCGCAGCGCGGCGATGGCGGCGGCGGACTCCTTGCTGGTGTCGATCAGGTCTTCGGTCAGGGCACCGATGATGCCGTTGCGGCCGGCATAGACCTTGCCGATCTTGTCCTTGTGCTTGCGCGCGGTTTCGATGACGCCGCAGGCCGAGGCGTTGATGACGGCGGTGACACCGCCGGACTGGGCATAGAAGGCATTTTTCTTCGCCATTTTTCGTCTCCTCACATCACTCAAATATTCAGGGCAAAAAAAACGCGAACCGAGGGTTCGCGTTTTTCAATTTCTCAACGACCCGTGGTCTCCGCTTCGCGCAGGCGCGATGCCTCTTCCTGCATCTTCAAGGTGGTCACCACGCAGTCGCCGAGGTTGTCGTATTCCTCTTTGCCGGTGGAAAAGCGATCCTTGATCGACCAGAAGAACATGCTGCGGAACTGGTTCTCGCCGGTCTTGGAGACCACGAAGTTGCAGTCGTCCTCTTTCCAGTAGAGGGCGGGACAGGCCGTCAGTTCGCGGTCGACGGGATGCAGGCGGATTTCGGTCTCCACCCCCTCCACCGCCACCTGGCGCCCGAAGCGCTCGCGCAGGGCCGCCTGCACCAGGCTCAAGTCCGCATCGCTGAAGCCGGCAATCATTTCTTCACGGAATCCAGGCCGGCGAACACGGCGCTGGTGATGCTGTCGACCGAACCGACGCCGGAGACCTTGATGTACTTGGGCGCGCCACCCTGGCCGGAGGCGCACCAGTCGGAGTAATACTTCACCAACGGCTCGGTCTGGGCGTGGTAGACGTCGAGCCGCTTCTTCACGGTCTCTTCCTTGTCGTCGTCGCGCTGGATCAGGTCCTCGCCGGTGACGTCGTCCTTGCCGGCCACCTTGGGCGGGTTGAACACCACGTGGTAGGTGCGGCCGGAAGCCACGTGGACGCGGCGGCCGGACATGCGCTTGATGATCTCGGCATCGGGCACGTCGATCTCGACCACGGCGTCGATCGGCACGCCGGCCTCTTTCATCGCCTCGGCCTGGGGGATGGTGCGCGGGAAGCCGTCGAACAGGTAGCCCTTCTTGCAGTCGTCTTCCTTCAGGCGCTCCTTGACCATGCCGATGATGATGTCGTCGGAGACCAGGCCGCCGGCATCCATGATCGCCTTGGCCTTCACGCCCAGCTCGGTGCCGGCCTTGACGTGGGCGCGCAGCATGTCACCGGTGGAGATTTGCGGAATGCCGTATTTCTCCTTGATGTAGTTTGCCTGAGTACCTTTACCGGCGCCGGGGCCGCCCAGAAGAATCAGTCGCATGAGGATCTCCAATGACTACGGGTTGAATCGAACGGAAAACAGGATAGTTCAATCCGAAAGAGGGTATTCAACCTGCCCCTGCCTGGACAGTTAATTTTTTCGATTGTCTTATAAGCCGAGGTTATTACACGCCCGGCCCCGCGTCGGCGATGCCGTCAGCCGCCGCCGGCCATGATCCGCCTGACCTTGGCCAGGTCCTCCGCGGTATCCACCCCGGGCGGCGACGGCTGCGCCGTGGTCAGCACGGCAATCCTGTAGCCATGCCAGAGCGCGCGCAACTGTTCGAGCGACTCGAAGGCCTCGACCGCCGGCCGCGCGAGCTTGGGGTAGGCATGGAGGAAGTCGACCCGATAGGCATAGAGGCCGACATGACGGAACACCGGCAGGCCGGCCGGCAGTTCCTGCGCCCGGGCCCAGGCATCGCGGGCATAGGGAATCGGCGCCCGGCTGAAGTAGAGGGCATAGCCCGCCTTGTCGAGCACCACCTTGACCACGTTGGGGCTCATCACCTCTTCGATGTCGTGCAAGGGGTGGCAGACCGTGGCAATGGCCGCGGCCGGATGCCGGGCCAGGGTGTCGGCGGTGGCGCGGATCAGGTCCGGCTCGATCAAGGGTTCGTCGCCCTGGACGTTGACCACCACGGCGTCGTCCGGCCAATTCAGTTGCGCGGCGACCTCGGCCAGGCGGTCGGTGCCGGAGGCGCAATCGATTGATGTCATGCAGACCTCGAAGCCGTGGGCCTTGACCACCCGCGCCACCTCGTCGTGATCGGTCGCCACCCAGACCTCCTTGGCACCGCTGGCGCGGGCCCGTTCCGCCCCCCAGACCACCATGGGCCGGCCGGCGATGTCGAGCAAGGGCTTGCCCGGCAGGCGGGTGGAGGCGTAGCGGGCGGGGACGACGGCGTAGAACTCGGACATGGCTTTCTCCTCCCCCGCCTTATAGCGGAAGTGCCGCCCCCAAGACAACCGCCAGCAGCAACAGGGACTCGCTCACCTCGACACCGGCGCCGAGGCAATCGCCGGTCATGCCGCCGACCTTGATCAGCAGGAAGCGCTGCCAGAACCACAGCACCAGCGGCGCCAGCCACAAGCCGGCGGTGGGCAGGCTCGCCGCCAGCAACAGGCCCAGCCAGGCCAAGGGCAACCAGCGCCCTGCCCGCCACTTGAAGCGCTCGCCCAGGCCGGGCTTGAGCGGCGGCAGCGATTGCGACCACCACAAGGCGCCCAAGCGGGCCCAAGCCGGGATCAACAGCAGCGCCAGCAGTGAAACACCGTGACTGAAGGCCACGCCGAGCAACACCAGCTTGGCAACCAATTGCAGCACCAGGGCGATGACACCGAAGCTGCCGACATGCGGGTCGGCCAGCACCTACAGGAATCTTTCCTTGTCGCGGTGCGCCGCACCCAGGGCATCGAAGGTGTCGGCCAGGCCGTCGAGATGCAGACCGCCGGTGAGCCAGGCCCAGGCGATCAGCACCAGCAACGCGGCCAGCCAGGGGTCGAACGGCTGCGCCGCCAGGCCGACCAAGGCGAGCAGGCCGCCCAGCAGCAGGCCGACCGCCGGGAACCAGGCGGCCGAACGGGCCAGGTCCTCGGCCTCGAAACCGCGCACCGCCGGCGTCGGCAACCGGGTGAGGAATTGCAGGGCTAGAAAGAATCCGCGCATGGGTTCAGCTTCAATAGGACCGGGGCCTCGCCGGCCAAGTGCGACACCTGGAAGTGCGCGGCCTCGGGCAGGGCCACGCGATAGATCGCAGAGGCCGGCAGGTCGAGCAGGTGTTGCAGCAGGATGCGCATCACCCCGGCATGCGTGACCAGCAAGCGGTGGCCGCCGTCGGCATCGGCCAGCCAGCCCTGCCACGCAGCCAGCACCCGCCGGCGAAAGGCGCCGACCGTTTCACCGCCGGGCGCGGCCGAGGCATCGCTGCGCAGGCGAAATTGCGCATAGGCGGCCGGGTCGCGCTCGGCGACCTGAGCGCTGCTCATGCCTTCCCACTGGCCGAAATCCAGCTCGCGCATGTCGGACAGCGTACGGCAACTCAAACCCTGTTCTGCGGCAAAAGATTCGGCGAAATCACGACAGCGCGAAAGGGGCGAACTGGCCACGGCATCGAAACGCGCTGATTGCGTCGCCTCGATGACACGCCGCATCTGCTCATGGCCGCGCGTCGTCAGCGGCGCATCGCTGCGGCCGCGAAAGACATGGGCCGGCCCTTCCACTTCGCCGTGGCGCAGAACAGTCACCAACGTCGGCCCGCTCATCCCTGTTTCTCGCTCACCCCGGCCTCGGCGAAGGTGGCCATACCGTTGTGCAGGGCACAAGCCAGACGCAAGAGCGGCAGGGTCACGGCAGCACCGCTGCCCTCGCCCAGACGCAGACCGAGATCGACCAGCGGCTGGGCGTTGAGCATCTGCAGCAGGCGGACATGACCCGGCTCGGCCGAGGCGTGGGAGAACAGCAGCCAGTCGCGCACGCCGGCCTGCATGCGCACCGCGGCCAGCGCGGCGGCGGTGACGATGAAACCGTCGATCAGCACCGGCAAGCCGCGCTGGGCACAGGCGATGCAGGCGCCGGCGATCGCCGCCAGCTCGAAGCCGCCCAGACAGCGCAAGGTCTCGGCCGGATCGGCGAGGCGTTCGGCATGCCGGGCCAGGGCCCGATCGATCACCGCCGCCTTGCGCGCCACGCCCTCGCCATCCAGACCGGTGCCCGGCCCGGCCATGGCCTGGCCCGACAGGCCGATCAGGCCGCAGGTCAGCGCCGAGGCTGCGGTGGTGTTGCCGATGCCCATCTCGCCGGCGATGAAGATCTGCGCCCCACCCACTTGTGCACGGTCGACGGCGGCCCGGCCGGCGGCCAAGGCCTGTTCCAACTGCTCGTAAGTCATGGCCGGCTCGCGGGTGAAGTTGGCGGTGCTCGGGGCAAGCCGCACGAGCAGCACCCCCTCGATCGGGCCGGGATCGTTCACCGTGCCGAGGTCGACCACCTCCAGCCGGACACCCTGCTCGCGCGCCAGCACGTTGATCGCGGCGCCGCCGCGCGCGAAGTTCTTCACCATCTCGCCGGTCACCGCCTGGGGAAAGGCCGATACCCCCTCTGCCACTACGCCGTGGTCGCCGACAAACACCGTGATCTGGGCGCGGTCGAGCGTGGGCCGCTCCTGACCTTGCATGGTCGCCAGTTGAATGGCGACGGCCTCCAGCCGACCCAGGGCACCCGGCGGCTTGGTCAGCCGGGCCTGGCGACGCACGGCCGCCTCGCCGGCGATGCGGTGCAAGGGCTTGGTCGGCTGTCGCCACCAGGTATCGTTGCGCTCAATCGGAGTAGGGGTCATGGCGTGGGGTCGCTTTCAATTTGAGGGGCAAGCCGGCAGCGACGAACACGACATCGTCGGCCATCTGGCCGATGGCCTGGTTCAGCCAGCCGGCCTCGTCGACGAAGCGGCGGCTGAGTTCGCCGAGCGGGACGACGCCGAGGCCGACCTCGTTGGCGACCAGGATGATCTCGCCCGGCAGCTTGGGCAGGGTTGCCATCAGGCGCTCTTTCGCCGCCGGGTAGCGTTGGCTGTGCATCTCGTCCAGCCAGTTGTTGAGCCACAGGGTCAGGCAGTCGACCACCAGGCATTTGCGCGGGCCGGCCTCGCGCACCAGCACCTCGGCCAGTTGCCGCGGCTCCTCCACGGTCTGCCAAGTGGCGGGCCGCTCCGCGCGATGGCGGGCGATGCGATCGAGCATCTCGGGATCGCGCGCCTCGGCGGTAGCGATCACGGTCACCGGCAGGCTCGTCTCTTGCGCCAGCTTCTGGGCATAGCCGCTCTTGCCGGAACGGGCGCCGCCGAGGATAAGGGTCAGGCTCATGCCTGCTTCTCCTCTAGCGCGGCGATGCCGAACAACTCGTGCAGCCGCGCCGTATCCAGATGCTCGGCCACGGCATCGGCCAGGCGCTCGATGGCCTGCTCGCGCAGTGCGTGATAGTCATGCCGCTCGGCCGCTACCAGGCCGGCCCAGGCCAGCAAGGCCGCACAGGCCGTGGGCGACTCGAACAGGCCATGCAGATAAGTGCCCAGCACTTGGCCGTCTGGACTGATTGCGCCGTCGGGGCCGTGTTCGAGTTGCACGACGGGGCGCGTCAGACCCGGTCCTTCGCTGATACCGGCATGGATCTCGTAACCTTGCACCTCGGCATCATCCAGACTGAGGCGGCCGCGCACATTGCGCAACTGCTTCTCGCGTTCCAGCGTGGTCTGCATGGCGAGATAAGCGAGCCCTTCACTGCTGCCCGGCTCACCCTCGATGCCGTGCGGGTCGTGAATCGCCCCGCCCAGCATCTGGTAGCCGCCGCAGAGGCCGATGAGCTTGCCGCCATAGCGCAAGTGGCGGGCGATCGCGGCATCCCAACCCTGGGCGCGCAGCCAGGCAAGATCGGCGCGCACCGATTTGGAACCGGGCAGCACGATGAGGTCGGCCGACGGCAGCGCTTCACCCGGCCCGACGAAGCGCAGATCGACTTGCGGGTGCAGGCGCAAGGGATCGAGGTCGGTGTGATTGCTGATGCGCGGCAGGGCCGGCACGATCACGCGTAGCTTGCCTTCGCCGGTTTGTGCATTGGCCTCTCGCGGCAGCGCGTCTTCCGCCTCCAGATGCAGGCCGTTCAGGTAGGGCAGCACGCCGAGCACCGGCTTGCCGGTCTTTTGTTCCAGCCAATCGAGGCCGGACTGCAACAGCGCTATATCGCCGCGAAAGCGGTTGATGACGAAGCCGGCCACACGCGAGCGCTCGCTCTCGGATAGCAGGTCCAGCGTACCGCTGATGTGGGCGAAGACGCCGCCGCGGTCGATGTCGGCGATGAGGATCACCGGGCAATCCACCGCCTCGGCGAAGCCCATGTTGGCGATATCGTTCGCCCGCAGATTGATTTCGGCCGGCGAGCCCGCGCCTTCCGCCACGATCACCCGATACTGCCCGGCCAGCCGGGCGTGCGATTGCAGCACCGCCGCGCGGGCCTGCCGTTTGTAGTCGTGGTAATCCTGGGCATCCATATTGCCGATGGCGCGGCCCTGGAGGATGACCTGGGCGCCGACATCGGTGTTGGGTTTCAGCAGCACCGGGTTCATGTCGCTGTGCGGCGCGAGGCCGCAGGCCTGCGCCTGCACCGCCTGGGCGCGGCCGATCTCGCCGCCTTCGACCGTGACCGCGCTGTTGAGCGCCATGTTTTGCGGCTTGAACGGCGCCACCCGCACGTCTTGGCGGGCAAGCCAGCGGCACAGGGCAGTGACCAGCAGGCTCTTGCCGGCATCCGAGGTGGTGCCCTGCACCATCAGGGTGATCGCCTTCATGCTTGCAGTTCCGCCAAAGCCGCATCCAAACGCGACCAGTCCGCTTCGCTGCCGGGCAGGCCCAAGCGCAGGCTGGCCGGCTCGTCGAAGTAGCGGGTGAGGATGCCGCGCCGCGCCAGTTGCTTGTGCAGATCGGCCGCCGACTCATGGCGCAGCCACTGGAACAAGGCACAGCCGCCGTCGGGCGCAAGGCCGTGCCGGCGCAGCAGCTCGGCCAGGCGCAGCCCGGCCGCCTGCACCTGCGCCCGTGCCGATGCTTGCCAGGCCGTATCGCGCAGGGCCTGTTCCGCGACATAACGCGACGGCCCGGCCACCGCCCACGGCCCCAGGTGTTCGGCCAGGCCTTGCAATAGATCGGGCTGCGCCAGCGCGAAGCCGACCCGCGCGCCGGCCAGGCCGAAGAACTTGCCCAGGCTGCGCAACACGATCAGCCCCGGCCGGTCGGTGAACGGCGCCAGACTGTCTGCCGGTGTCGCATCGATGAAGGCCTCGTCCACCACCAGCCAGCCGCCGCGCCCGGCCAGGGTGGCATGCCAGTCGAGCACGACTTCTTTGGAGAAGCGCGTGCCGGTCGGGTTGTTGGGCTGGATCAGCACCGCCGCATCGAACGGCCCGAGCTCGCGGCTCAGCGTTTCGGCCTTCAGCGGCACCACGTTGTGACCGGCCTGGCGCCAGGCATGGGCATGCTCGGCATAGCCAGGGCTGAGCACGCCGACCCGACCGCGTCGCCGCAGATGCGGCAAGGCCTGGATGGCGGCCTGCGAGCCGGCCAAAGGCAAGACATGGGCCGCGCCGTAGTAGTCGCGCGCCGCCGACACCAGGCCGTCGGCAGCCTCCGGCAGGCGCGACCACACAGCAGCCGGCAGTTCCGGCACCGGCCAGCCCTGCGGGTTGATGCCGGTGGAAAGGTCGAGCCAATCGGCCAAAGCGATGCCGTATTGTTGTGAGGCGTGCAGCAAGCGGCCGCCGTGTTCAAGCATGGCGCAACCCCTCCCACAACAAGATCAGCACCAGCCAGAGCAGCAGGCCCTTGCGCACCAGACGCAGGGCACGTTCGATATCGGCCGCGCAGGGTTGCGCGCCTTCGCCCAAAGGCGGCCGCTCGCAGGCCACGCCCTCATAGCAGGCGCTGCCGCCGAGCGCGACGCCCAAGGCCCCCGCCCCCGCCGCCATGACCGGCCCGGCATTCGGGCTCGCCCAGGCCGGGGCCTGCCGCCGCCAGCAGGCCAACGCACGCGCAGCGTGACCGAACACGGCATAAGTCAGCGCCGTCAACCGGGCCGGGATGAAATTGAGCGCGTCGTCGAGCCGCGCCGCGGCCCAGCCGAAGCACCGATAGCGCGCATTCTTGTAACCCCACATCGCATCCAGGGTGTTGGCCAGGCGGTAGGCCACCGCGCCCGGCGCGCCGGCCACGGCAAACCAGAACAAGGCGCCGAACACGGCATCGTTGCCGTTCTCCAGCACCGATTCCAGCGTCGCCTTGCTCACCTCGGCAGGCGGCATGTCGGCGGTGTCACGACTGACCATGAAGCCCACGCGGCGGCGCGCCTCGACCAGATCATTCGTCGCCAGCGCCGCGCTCACCGCGCGCGCGTGTTCGTCCAGGCTGCGCCAGCCGAGGGCGAGATAGAGCAAGACGATATCGAGCAGGAAGCCGTAGGGAACGAAGCGAGTGAATGCGGCCAATGCGATGAAAGGCAACAGCACCAGCGCCACCGCAAGCAAACCGCGCAATCGCCGACCGAGAGAGGTGGACGCTTCGGTGTAGATAGCGCGTTCGATGAATTGGACATAGCGACCGAAGCCGACCAGCGGATGCCAGCGGCGCGGCTCGCCCAAGACGCGATCCAGCGCCACGGCAGCCACGACCGACAAGCCGAGACTCACAGGTCGATGCCTTTTTGCGCCTTCACGCCGGCCTGGTAGGCATGCTTGACCGCATTCATCTCGGTCACCGTGTCCGCCGCTTCGATCAATGCCGGCGGTGCGGCGCGGCCGGTGACGACGACGTGCTGCATGGGCGGCCGTGCGGCGATGTCGGCCAGCACGGCCGCCGTGTCGAGCCAGCCGTATTTGAGCAGGTAGGTGAGTTCGTCCAGCACCACGAGGCCGATGCTGGCGTCGGCCAGCATACGCCGGGCGACGGCCCAGCCCTTTTGCGCGGTGGCGATGTCGCGCTCCAGGTTCTGCGTTTCCCAGGTAAAGCCCTCACCCAGCACATGCCATTCGACCCCGGGCTGTTTGCTGAAGAAGGCCTCCTCGCCGGTATCGGTGCGGCTCTTGATGAACTGGGCGACGCCGACCTTCATGCCGTGGCCGAGGGCGCGGGCCACCAAGCCGAAGGCGGCCGTGCTCTTGCCCTTGCCGTTGCCGGTGTTGACCAGCAACAGGCCGCGCTCCTCGGTGGCGCGCTCGATGCCGGCGTCGACCACCGCCTTCTTGCGCTGCATGCGCTGGCGGTGGCGCTCGACCTTGTCCGCCTCGGTCACGGCTTAGCGGGCCGCGCTGCCGCTGGCCGCCCGACCGCGCGCGGCCAACAGGCCATGGGCCAGCGCAGCGACGCCGACGTAGAGGGCCATGGCACCGAGATAGGCCGGGAAGTACTTGGCGGCGCGCTCAAGATAGCCGGCCAGGCTGGGCTCGGCGAAATAGCCGGAGAGGAGATAGAAGCCGCCGCTGGAGAACAGCTCGGCCAAGACTGCGCCGACCAACGCGCTGCCGATCAAGGGCAACAAGGTCGAAATCGCATCGCGGTGATGCCGGGCATACCAGCGGCCGGCCAGCCACAGCGCGCCGTAGGCCGGCACCAGCATGGCATAGGCCGGCGTCACGCAGAAGCCGCTGGTGCCGCCCAGGGTGATGGAGAGGTAATCGACCGCGGCCGCCTCCAGGCACAAGGCCGGGAATACCCAACTGCGGCTGAGATAGACCCCGGCCAGGAAGAACACCGCCCACGAGGCCTCGGGCAGATGATGCAGGCCGGCGAAGTGATGGCTGCGGGTGAGCGCCATCAG
>JACAEC010000048.1 GCA_013389055.1 Hydrogenophilaceae bacterium | reverse complement strand
CGAAGGGTTTGGCCACAAAACGGCGTCTGCCGCGTTGCGGGCCTTGCATCCATCCGTTTTGTGGCCAAACGCATCTTTCGTTTCCTAGTGAAATAGGCTCTTAGTGCGCGTTCCACTCCACCCAGCCGAAATAGGCGCTGGCCCAGACCAACAGCCCGAAGCCGATGCGGTACCAGGCGAAGACCACGAAGCTGTGGTTGGAGACGAATTTCAATAGCGCCTTCACCGCCAACATGGCGGAGACGAAGGCGGCGACGAAGCCGACGGCGAACACCGGCAGGTCTGCCAGCTGCAGCAAACCCCAGTTCTTGTACAGGTCATAGGCCGTGGCGGCGAACATGGTCGGGATGGCCAGAAAGAAGGAGAACTCGGTGGCGCTCTTGCGCGACAGGCCGAACACCACGCCGCCCATGATGGTGGCGCCGGCGCGGGAGACGCCGGGGAACATGGCCAGGGCCTGGGCGAAGCCGACCTTGAGCGCGGTCTGCCAAGGCAGTTCGTCGACGCTCTGGTAACGCGGGTGGTAGACCCGCTTTTCGATGTAGAGGATGACCAGGCCGCCGACGATGAGCGCGCCGGCCACGGTCAGCGGGTTGAACAGATAGGCCTTGATCGTGCTGTGGAACAGCAGGCCGAGCACCGCCGCCGGCAGGAAGGCGATCAGGATATGGCCGGCGAAACGGCGCTGGGTCGGGTCGTCGTTCAAGCCGCCGAGCACCGTGCCGATCTTCGCCCGGTAGTCCCAGCACACGGCCAGGATCGCGGCCAACTGGATCACGATCTTGAACACCTTGCTCTGCTCGTCGGTGTAGCCGATCAGGTCGCCGACCACGATCAGATGGCCGGTCGAGGAGATCGGCAGGAATTCGGTCAGGCCTTCGACGATGCCGAGAACGGCGGCCTTGAGCAGCAACAGGGTGTCCACGCGGGTTTTCCTTAAGTCGAACGTCGCCGAGCGACACGTAGTCCCCCTATCCCCTTGGGGGAGAGGGCAGGGGTGAGGGGTTCGGGCCGGTAAGCAAGGTCGAGCACGTCCTGCAAGGTGCATCTGGGCACCTTCAGCTGATGCCGGGTGCGCAGCATGCGGTCGAAGGCGTCGATCGTCTTCGGCTGCGGCTGCGCGGCGCGCAGGAAATTGCCGAGGTCCTCGATCACCGCCCAGGGGTAGATGATCCAGCGCCACTTCACCACCTTCCGCGCCCAGAAGTCGGGCAGCACCGGGCAGGCCGCTTTGTGCAGCAGCACCGCGGTGCGAATCTCGGCGCCGGGCAGGCGTTCGCGGATGTGCGGGATGGCGACCTCGAAGGTGTCGCCGGTGTCGCTGACGTCATCGACGATCAGCACGCGCCGGCCTTCGATATGCGCAGGCAGTGGATGGCGGATGCGGGCCTTCTTCATCTGGCGCGGACCTTTGTAGTGCTCGACCTTGATGCTGGCCACATTCATCACCCCGAAGTAATCGGCCAGCACCCGGGCCGGGGCATAGCCGCCGCGGGCGATGGCGATGACCAGGTCGGGCTGGTAGCCCGCAGCGTGAATTTTGTAGGCGAGTTGCCGGGCGAGGTGGGCGAAGCGGCTCCAGGAGACCAGTTCGCAGCGCAGGGGCTTGTTCATGGCGCTATTGTGCCTGGCATCGCGCGGGCGCGCAGTCCGGCCGGGTCTGTTCTTCCAGCCGGTTGAGCCAAGCCAGGGCCTGCTCGCGGTTGTCGCCGCACATCTCGGCCGAGGCCTGCAGGCCTCGGCAGAAGGCCGGACGATCCGGCCGGCCGAACAGGGCGCAGCGCAGGTCCGCAGTGAGCTGGATGCAGGGCACGCCGGCGGGTTTTCCCTCGGGCATGTCGGGTATCGCACTGGCGATGGATGGCGCGATGCAGCAGGCCGCGCAGCCTGGGCGGCAGCGGAAACTTTTGCGGCTCATTTGTCCGTTTCGACTTTGCGCGCTGCCTCGGTCGCCGGGTTGCCGCCGTGGCGCAGATAGATCGCCGCCAGGCTGCGGTAGAGCGGCGGGCTGATGGCGCGCGAGATCACCGAGGCGAGCAGGGAGACGATCATCAGGTGGGTGACCAGGGCGTAGCCGTCGATCATCTCCATGACGATGACGAAGGCGGTGATCGGGGCCTGGGTGACGGCGGCGAGGAAGCCGGCCATGCACAGCGCGCTGGTGATGGCGGTCATGTTTTCCGCCTCGGTCAGGAAATGCAGGTTCTGGCCCAGGCCGGCGCCGATGGAGAGCGAGGGCGCGAAGATGCCGCCGGGCACGCCGCTGGCGAAGGAGATCAGGGTGGCGGCGAACTTGTCCAGACCGAAATGCCAGGGCATGGTCTCATCGCCCGGATTCATCAGCATGTGCTTGGCCTCGCCGTAGCCGGTGCCATAGGTGAGGTCGCCCGAGAGCCAGCCGATGATTGCGATGAGCAGGCCGCAACCGGCGGCGAACCAGACCGGATGATGTCGGCGCCAATGGCCGAAGCGGCCCGGCAGGCCGGTGGCGGTGAGGATGGCGAGGCGGGCGAACAAGCCGCCGGCCACGCCGCAGACCAACGCGGCGGCGAGCAGCAAGCCGATCGGATGCTCGGCCGTGTCCATGCCGCTGGTGTTGAGCCAGCCGAAATAGGTGTAGGTGCCGAAATAGGCTTGGGCGACGATGCCGGCGATGACGATGGCAGTGATGATCAGGCCGCTCATGCGGCGTTCCAGGCCGCGGGAGAGTTCCTCGATGGCGAACAGGATGCCGGCCAGCGGCGTGTTGAAGGCGGCGGCGATGCCGGCGGCGCCCCCTGCGGCCAAGAGGTGCTGGCGGCTGACCTGCAGCCGCTTGGGCAGGTGGTCGCCGATGGCGTGCATGAGCGCGGCGCCGATCTGGACCATGGGGCCT
>JACAEC010000055.1 GCA_013389055.1 Hydrogenophilaceae bacterium | reverse complement strand
TGTCATCAACAAGTTCGACAGTTTCGCTTACATCCCTTCCTGGATTTGGGTTGGCGTAGGCCACATGAAACCCGAGAAGACCACCTTCAAGTTGAAACCGGTTTACGATCGGATGAATATCAAATTAGTGCTGGGCAGCGCGACCGAGGTGGCGGCCTTCCTCACCCAGCGCGGATTGAGCGAGGCCGAGGCGACGGCGTTGCTGCCCAAGGCGCGCGGCCTGTTCGCCGCCGTGGTGAACGCCCGGCCGGGGCCGGAGATCACCACCTTCCACGGCTGGTTCCTCAAGCTGCTGGCCCATGCGCCGCTGTCGCAGCGGCCGCCGGGCAATCTGGTCGAGAGTACCGCCTTGCTGCTGGACGAGGCCTGGCTGGGCTTTGCCGAATCGCTGCGGGAGAAGGCGGGCACATCGGAAGAGCAGGCCTTCCGGGCCTTGATCACGGAGTTGCCGCTCGCCAGCGTGCGCCAGTTGCTCGGCAACTTCGTGCACAAGCGCGCAGAGTGGTGGGCCTGGGCCGAGGGCCGGGCGCAGCCACTGGCCGAGGCCGTTGCCGAGCTGGGTGCGCTGGCCGGCGTGGATGAGGAAGAAGACGTCCTGGCGCCGTTGCTGGCCGATGAGATCTTCGCGGCCCATCTGCGCGGGTACCACGCCCTGTTGGCGAAAAACGGCGCGGGCGTCGCCGAAGCGGCCGAGCGGGCGGCGTTGCTTGAGGCGGCGATAGAGTTGATGGCCTTGTCCGTCATTCCCGCGGAAGCGGGAATCCAGCCAGAATTGACTGGGCTCCCGCCTTCGCGGGAGCGACGAAATATAAGCCCGGAGTGGTTCGAGGGACTCAAGGCGAGTCTGCTCACCCAGAAAGGCGAGCCGCGGGCCTGGAAGGCCTCGAAGGAGATGGACAAGCGCCTGGCGCCGGCCACGAGCGCGCGGTTTCTGGAACTGCACACGAGTCTGTGCGCGCGGGTCATGTCGGTCCAGGCCCAACTCGACGAACAGGCCGCGCTCAAGCTCAACCGCTGGGGTCTGACCGCCGGTTTGACCTTCCTCGATTTCTATCAGCAGCTCAAGGCCGAGCGCGACGGCCTCGATTTCACCGATGCCGAGTGGGAGGCCTGCCGTTTGCTCGGCGACGAGGAGACCTCCGCCGCGATCCAGATGAAGCTGGATGCCCGCTACCGGCATCTGCTGCTCGACGAGTTTCAGGATGCCAACCCGCTGCAATGGCGCATCCTGCGCGAATGGCTGGCGGCCTATGGCGGTGCCGGCGAGCGGCCGACGGTGTTCGTGGTGGGCGACCCCAAGCAGTCGATCTACCGCTTTCGCCGGGCCGAGCCGCGGGTGCTCGTGGAGGCGCGCGGCTTCCTCGAGCGGCATTTCGATGCGCATTATTTTCCGCAGAACGAGACCCGCCGCTGTTCGCCGGCCGTGGTGGCCTGGGTCAACGCCCACTTCAACGCGAAAGACAACTACCCCGGCTTCGCTGCGCACCTTGCGCACCAGGCGCAGTTGCCCGGCTGGTGCGAGGTCATCGCCGTCCCCCTCCCCGCTGGCGGGGAGCCTCCGCATCGCGAAGATAAAGGCAGGGGTGGGGAGTTTCGCAATCCGCTGACCACGCCGGCACCGGAAGAGCCGGAGAAGCGCGCGGAAGAGGCGGCGGCGGTGGCCGCGAAAATAAAAGAGATCGTCGGCCGCCTGCAAGTCGGCGAGCCGCCCCGCCCGGCGCGCTACGGCGACATCCTGGTGCTCTCCGCCACGCGTTCAAACCTAGAGGTGTTCGAGGCCGCGTTCAAGCGGGCTGGCATCCCCTTCGTCGGCAACCGCCGCGGTGAGCTGCTCAACACCCTGGAGGCGGCCGACCTCACTGCCTTGCTGACCTTCCTGACCATGCCGTTCAACGACCTCGCTCTGGCCCAGGTGCTGAAGAGTCCGATCTTCGCCTTGAGCGACGACGACTTGATGGTACTGACGAAGGAAGGCACCGGTGCCTGGCATGAGCGTTTGCAGGTCTGGGCCGGGCACGCGGGAGCGCCGGCCAACGTGCAACGTGCAGCCAGGCTGCTCGCCGGCTGGCTCGCCGAGGCTGGTCGGCTGCCGGCACACGACCTGCTCGACCGCATCTTCCACGAGGCCGAGCTGGAGGCGCGCTACCTCGCCGCCGTGCCCGAGCGCCTGCGCACTGGTGTGCTGGCCAACCTGCAAGCCTTTCTCGGCTTGACCTTGGAAGTCGGCGGCGGCCGCTATCCCAGCCTGCCGCGCCTGCTGGATGAACTGAAGGCCCTGCGCGACAAGGCAGGCGGCGATGCGCCGGACGAGGCGGTGACCGATCACGGCGATGCCGTGCGCATGCTCACCATCCATTCGGCCAAGGGCCTGGAGGCGCCGGTGGTGTTCCTGATCAAGGCAGACGAGGAGGGCAAAGATCGCGACCATTACGGCGCCCTGATCGACTGGCCCGCGGCCGAGGACCGGCCGCGGCATTTTTCGCTGTTCGGTGCCAAGGAATGGCGGGGGCATAGCCGCGATGCCCTGTTCGAGCAGGAGCGGCAGCTGGCCGAGCGCGAGCGGCTCAACCTGCTCTATGTCGCCATGACCCGGGCCGAGCAGGCGCTGTTCGTCTCCGGCCTCGACACTGGCAAGGGCTGGTTGCCGGCGCTACAGGACGCACTGGAGCCTCTTGTGGAGGCGCAGCCGCCTTGGATGAATTGGCAGGTGGCTGGCGAAGCGCCGGAACTGGTCAAAGAGGCAGCGTTGTTGCTGCCGCCGGCACGCCCGGTCGGCCGCTTGCGCAGCACGGCCGGCGAGGAGGCGGCCTTCGGCACCCTGGTCCATCGCTATCTGGAGGCCCTGAGCGGGGGCCAGGCGCTGACGCCGCAGGAACTGGCGGCGGCGCCTAGCCTGCATGCCCCGGCCAGGGCCACGGCCCAACGCCTGATGACCCAGCCCGCGCTGGCCAGTTTCTTCGACGCCGCACAGTTCCGGCGTGCCCGCAACGAGCTGGAATATCTCGGCGCCGACGGCCAGCTGCGCCGGATCGACCGGCTGGTGGAATTCGACGACGAGGTCTGGGTGCTCGACTACAAGACCGGCGGCCTGGACGAGGCCGACCTCGCCCGCCGCGCCGCGCCCCACCTTCCTCAGATTGCCGAATACCGGCAGGCGGTGGCCGCGCTCTATCCCGAGCGGCCGGTACGCGCCGGCCTGATCTTCACCGACGGCCAGCTCTACGTCGTCGCCTGAGGCCGGCGTAAAATAGCAGTTTCGTTTCTTTCGAAAGCGCAGCGAACATGCCGGTCAAACTCACCGCCCCCGATCCCGCCAGCCTGTTGCCCGTTCCCGGCGTCGAGCTGGGCATCGCCTCCGCCGGCATCAAGAAGCCGGGCCGCAAGGATGTCCTGGTCATGCGCATCGCGCACGACTCGGAGGTGGTCGGCGTGTTCACCCAGAACCGCTTTTGCGCCGCGCCGGTCACGGTGTGCAAGGAGCATCTGCACGGCGACGCCGGCATCCGCGCCCTGGTGGTCAACACCGGCAACGCCAACGCCGGCACCGGCGAGGACGGCCTGCGCCGTGCGCGCGAGACCTGCGCCGCCCTGGCCCGGCAACTGGCCTTGAAGCCCGAGCAGGTGCTGCCCTTCTCCACCGGCGTCATCCTCGAGCCCCTGCCGCACGACAAGATCATTGCCGTCTTGCCGGCCGCCGTTGCCGACCTCAAGCCGGCCAACTGGGCCAACGCCGCCGAGGCGATCATGACCACCGACATCGTGGCCAAGGCCGCCTCGCGCAAGGTGAAACTGGGCGATGTGGAATTCGTGGTGACCGGCATCGCCAAGGGCTCCGGCATGATCCATCCGAACATGGCGACCATGCTGTCCTATGTCGCGACCGACGCGCCGGTGTCCTGCGAGGCGCTGGAGGCCATTTTGAGATTCGCGGTGAACAAGTCGTTCAACTGCATCACCGTCGACGGCGACACCTCGACCAACGATTCCTGCATCCTGGTCGCCACCGGCGCGACCGAGGCCCCGGTGCTGATGGACGACGGCGACCCGCGCTTCGTGCCGCTACGCGATGCGGTGACCGAGCTGATGGTCGAGTTGGCCCAGGCCATCGTGCGCGATGGCGAAGGCGCCACCAAGTTCATGACCATCCAAGTGGAAGGCGGCCACGACGAGGCCGAGTGCAAGCAGATCGCCTACGCCGTGGCCAAGTCGCCGCTGGTCAAGACGGCCTTCTTCGCCTCTGATCCCAACCTCGGCCGCATCCTCGCGGCGATCGGCTATGCCGGCATCGTCGATCTCGACGTCGGCAAGATCAAACTGTTCTTGGGCGACGTGCTGGTCGCCGAGAACGGTGGCCGCGCCGCCAGCTACCAGGACGCGGACGGCCGCCGGGTGATGGCCGAGTCGGACATCCTGGTCCGCATCCAGTTGAACCGCGGCAGTGCCAGCGCCACGGTGTGGACCTGCGACTTCTCCTACGACTACGTGAAGATCAACGCCGAGTACCGCACC
>JACAEC010000047.1 GCA_013389055.1 Hydrogenophilaceae bacterium | reverse complement strand
GTGTCGGGGAAGGGCCGCGCGCCCTGAATGATGTCGAGCAGGGCCAGCCGGGCGGCATTGTGCATGGCCTGCTGCACCTCGGCCAGTTCCTGGAAGGCCGGATATTCCGCCAAGGGATGGGCTTCATGGGTGTAATACCACTGACCGAATGGGGAACGCAGGTAGGCGTCCGCTGCCAGGTCGGCGGCAGGCGGCTCGCAGGCGCAGACCAGGGCGCGGTTCAATTGCTTGAACCAGGCCAAATGGGCCGCGATGATCACCTCCAACTCTTCGGTGAGGTTCTGGATGGCCTCGCGTTCCAAGGGTAGCGGCATGGCTTGAGGATTGGCTATCGATAGGCGTTATCTTAGTCTGATTATTTGGCAGGAGCCGGTTTTCCGGGCAGATTGAATAGCGGGTCCGGTGTAATGTGGCGTGTCTGCACACCGGGTAAAATTGCGCTTTACAGACATGCTCGTAAGGTCATGAATACCAGCCCTGAAGAACTGTTGCACGCGAAGCTCAACAGCGAGACCGGCAAGCTCCACTGGCAGTAACTGGAACGCCATTTCGCCCGCGGTGTGGTTGTCAAAGTGGCGCCGGGCATGGACCTGGTCGCGGTGGCGGTGCGCTTTGCCCAGGACGACAAGGCCGCGATCGAGGCCTGGTTGCGTGAGAACAAGGTCGATCGTGCCTCGACCGAGGACGCCGTGACCTGGCAGGGCCGCCAATCGGCTTTCTGGGCGGTGGTGGTTGCCCCTTGGGTGCTGGTCCAGGAAATCGTTTCGCAGCAGAACGCCTGAAGTTCTGGGCAGCCACACAGATCAGGAGCAGGCATGGAATCCCGATTGACCGAGCTGGAAATCAAGTTGAGCTATGCCGAGGACCTGCTGGATGAGCTCAACCGCACGGTCTTCCGCCAGCAGGAACAGATCGAGAGCCTGCAGCGCCAGATTGTCCAATTGCAGCGGCAGCTCCAGGACATGGAGCCGCCCGAGCGCGGCGATTTGCGCGAAGAAATCCCGCCGCATTATTGAGCGGCGGGGGTTGGCCTTTAGCGGCTGATCGGCTTGTAGCGGATGCGCTTGGGCTTGGCGCCTTCCTCGCCCAGCCGTTTCTTCTTGTCCGCCTCGTATTCCTGGTAGTTGCCGGCGAAGAACTCCCAGTGGGAATCGCCCTCGCAGGCCAGGATGTGGGTGGCGATGCGGTCGAGGAACCAGCGGTCGTGCGAGATCACCAGCACGCAGCCGGCGAATTCCAATAGGGCGTCTTCCAGCGCGCGCAGGGTCTCGACGTCGAGGTCGTTCGACGGCTCGTCCAGCAGCAGCACGTTGCCACCCTGGATCAGGGTCTTGGCCAGGTGCAGCCGGCCACGCTCGCCGCCGGACAGCTTGCCGACGATCTTCTGCTGGTCACCACCCTTGAAGTTGAAGCGGCCGATATAGGCCCGGCTGGGCATCTCGAAGCGGCCGACGGTGAGGATGTCGGCGCCGTTTGCGATGGCATCGAACACGGTCTTGTCGTCCGCCAAGCCTTCTCGGCTCTGGTCGACCGAGGCGATCTTCACGGTCGGGCCGATGTCGATTTCGCCGGCATCCGGCTGCTCGCGGCCCTGGATCATCTTGAACAGGGTCGACTTGCCGGCACCGTTGGGGCCGATGATGCCGACGATGGCGCCCGGCGGGATCTGGAAGGAGAGGTTGTCGATCAGCAGCCGGTCGCCGAAGGCCTTGGACACGGCCTTGAATTCGATCACCTTGTCGCCCAGGCGCTCGCCCGGCGGGATGAAGATCTCCTGGGTCTCGTTGCGCTTCTGGTATTCGACGCTGTTCAATTCCTCGAAGCGGGCCAGGCGGGCCTTGGACTTGGCCTGGCGTGCCTTGGGGTTCTGCCGCACCCATTCCAGTTCCTGCTTCATCGCCTTCATGTGGGCGTCGATCTGCTTCTGCTCCTGTTCCAACCGGGCTTCCTTCTGTTCCAGCCAGGAAGAGTAGTTGCCCTTCCAGGGGATGCCGTGGCCGCGGTCGAGTTCGAGGATCCACTCGGCGGCGTTGTCGAGGAAGTAGCGGTCGTGGGTGACGGCGACCACGGTGCCGGGGAAGCGGGTGAGGAACTGCTCCAGCCATTCCACCGATTCGGCGTCGAGGTGGTTGGTCGGCTCATCGAGCAGCAGCATGTCGGGTTTGGATAGGAGCAGCTTGCACAAGGCCACCCGGCGCTTTTCGCCGCCGGACAGGTGTTCGATCCTGGCGTCCCAGGGCGGCAGGCGCAGGGCGTCGGCGGCGATCTCCAGCTGGGTCTCGGTGTCGTTGCCGGCGGCGGCGATGATCGCCTCCAGCCGGGCCTGCTCCTCGGCCAGCTTGTCGAAATCGGCATCCGGCTCGGCGTAGGCGGCGTAGACCTCTTCCAGTTTCTGCTGGGCCTGCATCACCTCGCCCAGGCCGGCCTCGACCTCTTCGCGCACGGTCTTGGCCGGGTCGAGCTGCGGCTCTTGCGGTAGGTATCCGATGGAGACGTTGGGCAGGTGCTGCACCTCGCCGTCGAACTCCTTGTCCACCCCGGCCATGATTCGGAGGACAGTGGACTTGCCGGAGCCGTTGAGACCGAGCAGGCCGATCTTGGCGCCGGGAAAGAAGGAGAGGGAGATGTCCTTGATGATTTGCCGCTTGGGCGGCACGACTTTGCTCACGCGGAGCATCGACATTACATATTGGGCCATAGGTAAAGCAAAAGGCTGATGACTGAAAGCTGCGAAGCTTACCCGATGCTGACTTTCAAAGCAGCAGGAATCCGCCGAGCCTGTGCCGAGCTTGCCCGACTGGACGAGGCTAGAGCTGGGGAACGAACCGGGTTATTGAATGCTTGGGATGATTGCTGGGGGTGTCCCGCGTTCTCCGCTGCCTACCTTCACTCGGGGGCAGATCGCAAGAACCGACGGGAATCGGGCACGGCTTGGGGGCGATCAAACAGCAGCGGCGTACTCGTTTTCCGGCACGTAGATGGTTTCATCATTGACTTGGATGAGCATGGCATCGTCCCGGACCATGGCCAATTGCACCTGAGTGATGGCGACGGTTTCGGCGCTACCCAAGCAGAGTGCAGGGTTGTTGTTGACGCTCTCGTAATCAGAGTAGGAGTAGCAAGCTTGGACGCCGGCAGCAGAAGCGGTGCCCGCGAAGAAGGTACCGACCACTAGGGCGATGAGGCTGTGCTTCATTTCATTCCTTTCAGACAGCAGGTGGTGTATCGCTGTATCAAACAGCAGCGGCGTACTCGTTGACGTCAGGGGTAGGCTGCTCTTGCTCGGCTTCGGCGACCACGATGACAGCGGTTTTGGCGGCCAGCTTGTCGTTCTGCTCGATGCTGCCCAGGCACATGGCTTGGCTGTTGTTGGCGCTCTCGTAATCGATGTAGGAGTAGCAGGCCTTGGTGTCAGCGGCGGAAGCGGTACCAGCGAAGAAGGTGCCGACCAGCAGAGCGATGAGGGTGGTTTTCATGAATCAGTCCTTTCAGTAGATGACTTAACAATTCGGGCTGGTTTGCATTGCTGTCTAGCCCACCTCAAGGCGCTGCTGGAACCGGATTTGTTCGTTCAGCGCATGGATGCCATCTTAGGGAAAGCGACTGCCGGGATTAATTGGTGGGGTTACTAAAACCCTACTTAGAAGAATACTTATCGGGATGTATAAACTACGTAAAAATGCATAGTCCGGCCGCAGAGGACCTTTTAGGCATTGTGGCTGATGGCCAGGCCCTTGCGGACGAGATCGGCCAGGGAATCGGCCCGCATCTTTGAATAGAGGTTGGCCCGGTGGACCTCGATGGTGCGCGGGCTGACGCCGATCTTCTTGGCCATTTCCTTGTTCGACAGGCCGGCCATGATCAATTCCAGGACTTCTCGCTCACGCGGCGTCAGTCGCGCCATGAGCCCCTGGACTTCCTGGGTGGCGGGCTTGATCTGGTGGCTGTGATGGCTTTTGGCCAGCGCCTTCTGGACGGCATCGAGAAAGACTTGGGCCTTGAGCGGCTTTTCCAGGAAATCTTCGGCGCCCGCCTTCATGGCCTGTACGGCAGTGCCGACGTCGCCATAGCCGGAGGCGAAAATGACCGGCAGCCAGATGCCGCGCTCCTGCATTTTTTCCAGCACGGCCAGGCCGGTCATGTCGGGCAGGATCATGTCCATCACCGCACAGGCGGAGTCGGAGGGGTGCACCATATTCAGGAATTCATGGCCGGTCGGATAGACCGCGACGTTCACGCCGATCGATTGCAACAGGCCGCTGTACCACTTGCCCATGGTGGGGTCGTCTTCGAGGACATAGACGATGCTGCTGGTCGCATTTGTCATGGTTGTCATATCTCGCTCTTGAGTCAGCCGTAAACTGAAAACAAAGCACCCCCTTTGTTTATATAAGTAAATATACCTGCAAAGCGTCAAGCTGACATCAATCTGGGGGTTGTCGGCTCGCTCTCATCGAATATCGGTGTCAAAAATGCCGAGGGCCGCAACAGCGGCCCCCGGCTTCTCGGTGCAGCGGAACTACTTTTTCGCCGTCCGCCGCAGCCTGGACAGAAGCCTGCGGGCCAGTTCCCCGAACAGCTCGGTCTGGGTCGGGTGCGGGAAGATGGCCTGGGCAACCTGGGTCAGGGTCATGCCGCCGGACACCATCATCACCGCCGCGCCGATCAGGGTGTCGGTATGGTCGGCCAGGAAGTGGACGCCGATGATCTTGCCGCTGGCCTTGTCGGCGACCAGCTTGATCATGCCGTGGGTCTCCAGGGCGATCATGGCCTTGGCGTCGATGCTCATCGGCATCTTGGCCTCGGCCGCGTCGATGCCCTTGGCCTTGGCCTGGGCGACCGACAGGCCGACGAAGCCGGCTTCGGGCCGCGAGAAGGTGACGCCGCAGTCCAGATCCTGGTTGTATTGCAGCGGATGGCCGGAGAGGTTGTGCGCGGCGACACGGCCCTGGGTGGCGGCGGTGTGGGCCAGCATATAGCCGCCGATCACGTCGCCGACGGCATAGATATGCGGCACATTGGTGCGGCAGGCGCTGTCGGTCTTGATCGCCGCACCGTCCAGGGCCACGCCGAGCGCTTCCAGGTTGAGCTTGGCGGTGTCGGGCCGCTTGCCGGTGGCCATGAGCACATAGTCGCAGGCGTATTCGGCGGCCTTGCCCTCGGCGTCGCTGTACTTGATGACCATCTTGCCCGGGGTACCGCTGATCTCGGCGATCTTGGCGGAGGTGACGACCTTGAATTCCTCGTTGAGCAAGGCGGTGAGGTTCTTGGCGATCTCTTCCTCGATCTCGGCCAGGATGCGGTCCTTGGCCTCAAGCATCAGGATATCGGCGCCAAAGTCGCGCCAGATCTGGGCCATCTCGACGCCGATCACGCCGCCGCCGACGATGCCGAGCTTCTTGGGCGGTTTGGCCAGATTCCAGATGGTGTCGGAGGTGAGCACGCCGCCGCTGGCCACGCCTTCGCGGGCGCCGGGAATCGGCGGCACGAAGGGCGGGGCGCCGGTGGCGATGACCGCGGCGCCGAAGGTCAGGGTGGATTCCTTGCCGTCGGGGCCGACGATCTTCAGGGTATGGGCATCGACGAAGGAGGCGAAGCCCTCGCGCACATCGATCTTCACGCCCTTGTCGGTCTTCAGTGCCAACTCGCCGCGGGTCTGCAGGATGTTCTTGCGATGTTTCTCCAGCGTTTCCCAGGCCATCTTCGGCTTATCGGTACCGGTGACGCCCTTGGCCGCATCGTGGGCGCGGTCGCGGATGATGTCGGCCGCGTGACGCCAGGCCTTGGACGGGATGCAGCCGCGCCACAGGCACTCGCCGCCGGGGAAGGGGGCGTTGTTGATCATGGCGACCTTGATGCCATGCTCGACCAGGTCGCGGGCGCAGTCCTCGCCGCCGGGGCCACCGCCGATCACGGCGACCTGCACGTCCCAATGGCCTTCCGGGATGGGCGACACCGCCGGGGCGGCGGCGCCGGTGCCGGCCATCCAGCCTTCCGGCGCCTCGATCACCTGCTTCAGTTCGGCCAGGTAGGCGGCGACGTCGGCGCCGTTGAGCACGCGGTGGTCGCCGGTGATGGTGAACGGCGTACCCTGCGGCGTATTGGCCGCGATGGCCAGGATGGCCGCGATGCCCGGGGTGGGGATGGCGGTGAAATGAGTGACCCCGAACATCCCCATATTGGAGATGGTGAAGGTGGGGTTGGCGAATTCCTTCGGTGCCAGCTTGCGGATGCGGGCGCGCGGCACCAGGTCGTTCCAGTCGGCCTGCATCTGCTCCAGGCTCTTGGCCTGGATGCCGCTGACGATGGGCACCACCAGGCCGCCGTCGTCCGACTTCACGGCGATGCCGAAGTCGTGATTGGGCCGCTCGACCAGCTTGTCCACCGGCTGGTAGGCCCAGTTCATGCGCGGGAAATTGGCCATGGCCACCGAGCAGGCCTTGGCGATCGCCACCGTCACCGACACCTGGCGCGCCTTGGCGGCGGCCGTCAGCTTGGTGGTGTCGATGTTCATGGTGACGTTGAAGGTCGGCAGGGTCAGGGCCGCGGTCATCGCATGGGAGACGGCCTTCTCCATGCTGGTCATGGCCCGGCCTTCGCCCGGCACGTCGACCTGCGGCAGGCTGTGGGCGACCTCTTTCATCGAGGGGCGCGCACGCTGCACGTCGGCGGCGACGATGGCGCCTGCCGGGCCGCTGGCCGCGACAGAGCCGAGTTCCACCCCCATCTGCGCGGCCAGCTTGCGGGCCAGGGGGCTGGCCTTGCGGCCGGCTGGGCGTGCGGCCGGCTTGGCATCGCTGCGCAGGGCAGGGGTGGGCGCTGCGGCCACCGGTTTCGGTGCGGCCTCGATCTTGTCGCCCGGTTTCACGTGATGGGTGTCCACCACCTTGTGTTCGGCGGAGACGGTGGCCACGGTATCGTTGACCTGAGCCGCATCCTGGACGATGAAGGCCATGGGGTGACCGACCTCGATGGTGCTGCCGACGTCGGCCAGCGGGCCGGACAGGATGCCCTCGTTGAACACCTCGACGTCCATGATCGCCTTGTCGGTCTCGACCGTGGCGACGATGTCGCCGCGCTTGATCTTGTCGCCGATGGCCTTTTCCCAGGTGACCACGATGCCCTCGGTCATGGTGTCCGACAATTGCGGCATGACGATGGGGGCGCCGGCATGGTGCGGGATCATCTCGGACGGGGCTTTTTCAGTCACCACTTCGCCGGCGGCAATGGCCAAGTCGCCCTGGGTGTCGGTGATATAGGCCATGGCGGCGCCGACGGGGACGGTGCTGCCGACTTCGGCCAAGGGGCCGGCCAGATAGCCCGCCTTGAACACCTCGACGTCCATGATGGCCTTGTCGGTCTCGACCGTGGCGACGATATCGCCGCGCTCGACACGGTCGCCGGGCTGCTTCTCCCAGGTGACCACCACGCCCTCGGTCATGGTGTCCGAGAGCTGGGGCATGGTGATTGCGTAGTGTTGGGACATACGAGTTCCTCTAGCTTGTAGCCTGTAGCTTGTAGCTTGTAGCGGGTGGCTAGTAGCAATAACGCGCAATGCGCGACGAATAAAGCTACCGGCTACAAGCTACAAGCTACCCGCTAGTGGTTACCGGCCAAATAGTTTGAGCACCGCCTTGACCACATCCTCGTGATCCGGGATGGTGGCCTTCTCCAGGTTGTGCGCGTAAGGCTGGGGCACCAAGGCGGAGTGCACGCGGATCGGCGGGGCATCCAGTTCCCAGAAGCATTCTTCGTTGATGATGGCCATGACTTCGGAGCCGACACCGCAGGGGGCCTCGTCTTCCTCGGCGATGACGGCCTTGTGGGTCTTGGCCACCGAGCGCTTGATGCCATCGCGGTCGAGCGGGGCCAAGGAGTAGAGGTCGACCACCTCGGCGCTGATGTTGTACTGCTTGGCCAGAATCTCGGCCGCCTTCAGGCACCAGTGCACGGAGATGTTGTAGCCGAACAGGGTGACGTCGGTGCCCGCGCGGGCGACCTCGGAGCCTTCGAGCGGGTGGAAGTACTCCTCGTCCGGCACTTCGCCCTTCATGTTGTACATCAATTCGTGTTCGTTGATGTAGACCGGGTCGGGCGAGCGCACGGCGGACTTGAGCAGGCCATAGGCCTGCTTCGGGTTGGACGGGGTGACCACGCGCAGGCCGGCCACGCCCATGAACACCTTTTCCATGCGGGCGGAGTGCTGGGCGCCGAGCTGGTGGGCGGCACCGCCGGCGGAACGGACCACGACCGGGGCAGTGAGCTGGCCGCCGGACATGTAGCGGACCTTGGCGGCGCTGTTGAAGATCTGGTCCATCGCCAGCCAGGCGAAGTTGACCGACATGATCTCGATGATCGGCTTGACGCCCAGGAAGGAAGCGCCGATACCCAGGCCGGTATAGCCGTTCTCCGAGATCGGGGTATCCATCACCCGCAATGGGCCGTATTTCTCGTAGAGACCCTTGGTCGCCTTGTAGGTGCCACCGGCCACGCCGATGTCCTCGCCCATGCAGATCACCAGCGGATCGCGGGCCATCTCTTCGTCGTGGGCGCGCTGGATCGCTTCCCAATACATGATTTCAGCCATTTTTTCCCTTTCGTCTAGCTAGTAGCTGGTGGCTTGTAGCCTGTAGCTTAAATTTCCGCGCCTTAGGCGCGCACAAAGGCGCTACGGGCTACCGGCTACGCTCTACCGGCTGCAGTTCAATCGGCCAGCACGTACTTGGTGAGTTCTTCGACCTTGGGTTCGGGCGATTCCTCGGCGAACTTGATCACCTCGTTCTCGATGTAGTCGTCGATCTCTTTCTCCATGGCCTCGAACTCGGCCAGGCTGTACTTGTCCTCGGCGATCATGCGGTCGCGCAGGAGGGTGATCGGGTCGCGCTGCTTCCACTGCTCCTCTTCCTCGCGGGAACGGTAGCCGCGCGAGTCGGACATGGAGTGGCCGCGGTAACGATAGGTCATCAGTTCCAGGAAGTAGGGGCCCTTGCGCGAGCGGACATGCTCGACCGCCTTGCAGGCATGCTCGAGCACGACCTCGATGTCCTGGCCGTCGCAGACGTCGGATTCGATGCCGTAGGCGCAGACCCGCTTGTGCTGGTCGACCACCGCGGTCGAGCGGTGCAGAGCGGTGCCGATGCCGTACAGGTTGTTCTCGCAGACGAAGAGCACGGGCAGGTTCCACAGGGCGGCCATGTTCATGGTCTCGTGGAAAGTGCCCTGGTTGTTGGCGGAGTCGCCCAGGAAGCAGATGGCGATCTCGTCGCCGCCCTTCATCTGGATCGCCTTGGCCATGCCGGCGGCGAGCGGGAAGGGGCCGCCGACCAGGGCATAGCCGCCCATGAAGCGATGCTCGGTGTCGAAGATGTGCATGGAACCGCCGCGGCC
>JACAEC010000081.1 GCA_013389055.1 Hydrogenophilaceae bacterium | reverse complement strand
GCCCTCGAGGTGCCGCCGCAACCGGAGGAGCCGATGGAGATCGGCTGGCACGACGTCCAGACCGTCGATCAACTGGGCCTGGAGGTCGGCTACCGGCTGGTGCCCCTGGTCGACCGGGCGCAGGATGGCGAATTGCTGCGGCGCATCCGCGGCATCCGCAAGAAGATCGCCCAGGACCTCGGTTACCTGGTGCCCTCGGTGCATATCCGCGACAACCTGCAATTGAAGCCGAACGCCTATCGCCTCCTGCTCAAGGGCGTGGTGGTCGGCGAGGGCGAGGCCATCGTCGGCAAGCAGTTGGCGATCAACCCCGGCCGCATCTTCGGCACCGTGCAGGGCACGCCTGCGGTCGATCCCGCCTATGGCCTGCCGGCCGTCTGGATCGAACCGACCCAGCGCGACCAGGCCTTGAGCTACGGCTATACCGTGGTCGATCCGAGCACGGTGGTGGCGACCCACCTGTCCAAGGTCATCGGCGACCACGCGCCGGAGTTGCTGGGCCGCGAGGAGACCCAGCAATTGCTGGATCACTTCGGCCGCCAGGCGCCCAAGCTGGTCGAGGACCTGACGCCGAAGATCCTGCCGATCGGCACGGTGCAGAAGGTGCTGCAGAACCTGCTGGAAGAAGGCGTGCATATCCGCGACCTGCGCAGCATTCTGGAGACCCTGGCCGAACACGGCGGCCGCACCCAGGATGCCGACGAGCTGACTTCCGCGGTTCGCACGGCGCTCGGCCGTGCTATCATCCATGACATCTATGGAGCCGCCCAGGAACTGCAAGTGATTGCACTGGAGCCAGGTCTGGAACAGATCCTGATGCAGGCCGTGTCCTCCCGAGGCGAGGCCGGCGCAGGATTGGAACCCGGACTCGCTGAGACAATGGTCAAGGACACGCAACGTGCCGTTCAGCGCCAGACGGAGGGAGACCTGCCCGCCGTGCTCCTGGTCCCGCCGCTGTTGCGTTCCATGCTCGCCCGCTTCCTGCGGCGGGCTGCCCCCGACCTCAAGGTCATCTCCCACGCCGAAGTGCCCGACGGCAAATCGATCCGGGTCACTGCCATGATCGGTAGCGGGGCATGATCAAAAAATTCCACGCCGGCACCACGCGTGATGCCCTGCGCCAGGTGCGCGACGCCCTCGGCGCCAATGCCATCATCCTGTCCAACCGCCGCATCGAAGGCGGGGTCGAGATCATCGCGGTGGCCGACATGGACGTGGCCGCCCTGTCCGAGCGGGCCGAGCCGGTGGTATCGGCCCGGCCGGCTCGGCCCCAGCCGACTCCGGCGCCGCGCAAGCCCAGTGCCCAGAAGCCGATGTTCGACGAGGTGGCGATCACCACCCTGACCGAATATCTGGCCCAACGCGAAGCCCCTCAAGCCCCCGCCAAGGAAGAAGCCGCCGAGGCGGCAGCGCCGCCGCCAGCGCCGGCCGCGCCCGCCCAGGCCGAAGCCCCGGCGGCGGCGGAGGTGCCGCCGGTCATGCAGGAACTGGCGCGCGAGATGCGCCTGCTGCGCAGCATGGTGGAAGGCCAATTGGCCGGCTTTGCCTGGTCGGACCTGACCCGGCGCGAGCCCCTGCGGGCCGAGTTGATGAAGTTGCTGATCGGCGCGGGCTTCGGCACGGCGCTGTGCAACCATCTGATCGAACAACTGCCGGAAGGTTATGACCTCGCCCGGGCCGAGAAGTGGCTGAAGGCCACCCTCATGCACAACATCAAGATCGCGCAGGGCGATCAGGACATCGTCAACCGGGGCGGCGTTTATGCCCTGGTCGGTCCGACCGGCGTGGGCAAGACCACCACGGTGGCCAAGCTGGCGGCGCGCGCCGTGCTCAAATACGGCGCCGACCAGGTCGCCCTGATCACCACCGATACCTACCGGATCGGCGCCCAGGACCAGTTGCGCATCTACGGCCGCATCCTCGGCACGCCGGTCTATGCCGTGCGCGACGCCAAGGAACTGGACCTGACCCTGGCCGACCTGGCCAACAAGAAGCTGGTCCTGATCGATACCGTCGGCATGGGCCAGCGCGACAAGCGCGTGGCCGAACAGGTCGATTTCCTCTCCGGCCACGGCCGCCGGGTCAAGCGCCTGTTGCTGCTGGGCGCGCCCGCCCAGGGCATGACCCTGGAGGAGGTGGTGCGCGCCTACAGCGGCGAAGGCCTGGAGGGCTGCATCCTGACCAAGATCGACGAGGCGTTGACCTATGGCCCGGTGCTGGATGTGGTGCTGCGCCATCAGTTGCTGGTGCATTACGTCACCAACGGACAGCGGGTGCCGGAAGACCTGCATCTGGCCAACCTGCTCTACCTGGTCGATCGCGCCTTCAAGCTGAACCAGCCGGATTCGCCCTTTACCCTGGACGAATCCGATATCCCGGTGCTGGTCGCCGCCGAGCGCGCGGTCTCGGCCATCGACCCCAGTAATCAGCCCCAGGGGGCGGTAGGTGCCGTCCGCTGAAACGCTCGACCAGGCGACCGGCCTGAGGCGTCTCTTGGGCCGGCAGGCGTCGTTTCATGCCTGCGCCGTATTCGGTCCCGATCCGACCTTGCAGGCCATGGCCCTGGCCAGCCTGGCTTATGCCCTGGCCCGGCGCGGCGAATCGGTGGTGGTGCTGGACGAGGCGGAGTCGCCGCATAACGTGGCGACCCAGTATGGCCTGGCCCCGCGCCAGCGCCTGGCCGACCTGCTGCGCGGTCGCGCCGCGCTGGACAAGGCCGTGGTCGAGGCGCCGGGCGATGTCCGGCTGATCTTGACCGGCCCGCTCGCGGCCGAATTCACGCAGATGTCCGATTCCGCTTGGGATCGTCGGCTGGACGACCTGATCGATGTGGTGGGCAACCACGGCTGGCTGCTGGTCAATACCCGGCCCGGTGTGGCGTCTTCGCCGCTGGCGGCGGCCTGCACCGATCGCCTGTTGGTGTTGCCGGACAAGAAATCGGTGCTGACCGAGGCCTATGCCCTGCTCAAGTCGGCGCATCAGGATCGGCCCGACGGCCGCTGGCGGGTCCTGGTCATGAATCGTCAGGGCCAGAGCGAGAGCGACAGCCTGTTCGCGAATCTGACCAATACCGCGCAGCGCTTTCTGGGCATGCGCCTGGAGTGGTTCGGCTCGGTGCCGAAAGACGAAAAACTGGCCCAGTCCATGCGGCTGATGCGCCCCTTGCTGGAGGTGGCACCGGAGTGCCCCGGTTCCTTGGCCTTCAAGGCCCTGGCCGAGGCGGCAGGCAATTGGGGCGATATCGATGGAATGGATGCCCAGGCCTATTGGCAACGGGCGTATTTGCTGGGTCGGGTTGCCGAGCAGGCAGCCGGCGCGGGTTTGCACAATGCCAGGCTCGACAGCCGCTACGGATAAGGATGCGCTGGTCCGGCAGTATGCGCCGCTGGTCAAACGCATTGCCTATCACCTGATGGCGCGGCTGCCGGCCTCGGTCGAGGTCGACGACCTGATTCAGGCCGGCTTGATCGGCCTGCTCAATTCGGTCGATCGCTACGACGATGCCCAGGGCGCGAACTTCGAGACCTATGCCAGCCGACGCATTCGGGGGGCCATGCTGGATGAGCTGCGGGATGCCGATTGGGCCTCGCGCAGCGTGCGCAAGAGCGGGCGCCAGATCGAACTCGCCATCCATGCGTTGCAGCAGCGCCTAGGCAAGCAGCCGAGCGAGCAGGAGATTGCCGACGAACTGCAGGTTGAGCTGAAAACCTATTATGATCTGCTCAACGACGCCCGCGGCGCACAATTGGTCTATTACGAGGACCTGCACGACTTCGAGAGCGACGAGTTCCTCGCCCGCTTCGCCGACGAGGCGGCGCCGGCCCCGTTCGACCTGCTGGCCGGGGAGCGTTTCAGGCAGGCCTTGGTGCAGGCGATCGGCGTGTTGCCCGAGCGCGAAAAGATGTTGATGGCGATGTATTACGACCAGGAGCTGAACTTCAAGGAAATCGGCGCAGTGATGGGGGTGTCCGAATCCCGGGTCTGCCAGTTGCATACCCAGGCCGTTTCCCGTCTGCGCAGTTGGCTGAAGGACTGGGCCCAGTCATCGGAGTGATGGAAATATGGATTTAATTAGCGTTCTCGGGCTGTCGATCGGACTGATTGCCATCTTGGGCGGTCAGGCCCTGGAAGGGGGCCATGTCGGTTCCCTGCTGCAGCTCACGGCCTTTCTCATCGTGGTCGGCGGTACCCTGGGCGCGGTCATGCTGCAAAGCACCATGCGGGTCTTTCTGGAAGGCGTCGGCATGCTCAAGTGGGTGTTCGTGCCGCCCAAGCATGCGCCTGGCGCAGTCCTCGAGATGCTGCTGCAATGGAGCCAGACAGCCCGCCGCGGCGGCTTGCTGGCCCTGGAGCCGTTCATCGACGAACAGAAGGAGCTGTTCTATCGGCGCGGCTTGCAGATGCTGGTCGATGGCGCCGAGCCGGATGTGCTGCGCGACACCCTGGAGCTGGAGCTGTCCGCTTTTGAGCATCATCACCACGAGGCCGCCAAGATCTGGATGGCGGCCGGCGGCTATGCACCGACCATCGGCATCCTCGGTGCGGTGATGGGCCTGATCCACGTGATGGAAAACCTGTCCGACCCCTCCAAGCTGGGCTCGGGCATCGCCGTCGCCTTCGTGGCGACCATTTACGGCGTCGGCGGCGCCAACCTGGTGTTCCTGCCGATCGCCGCCAAACTCAAGCACCACGTCACCAAAAAGGTCGCCGAGCGCGAGCTGTTCATCGAAGGCCTGATCTGCATCGCCAATGGTGAAAATCCCCGCATCATCGAAGCGAAGATGCAAGGTTACCTGGTGTAATGGGATGTGCTTGTTGAGCCAATGTATTGCGGGGATTTCGGTGTAGGCTAACTTGCTGCAAGCAAGTTAAGCGCCCAGCGCGGCCGAAACCAAAACCCCCGGGAGCATCATCGAAGCGAAGATGCAAGGCTATTTGGTGTAGTGACCGGAAGTCTCCGGAAGGAAGGATGAAGTGGCCAGAAAAAAACCACAGGAAGAACACGAGAACCATGAGCGTTGGCTGGTTTCCTATGCCGACTTCATCACGCTTTTGTTCGCCTTCTTCGTGGTGATGTATGCCATTTCCTCGCTCAACGAGGGCAAGTACCGGGTGATGGCCGATTCCATCGTCAAGGCCTTCCGCGAAAACGAGCAGACCGATCAGATGATCCGCATGGGCTCGAAATATCCGGAGCTGCTGCCCGGCAAGGGCCAGCCGATCGGGGAGGGCCTGCCCAAGCGGGAAGTCGAGGATCCGAAGAAGGCGGCCGAGCGTGAGAAAATGAAGCAGATCGCCACCAACGTCATGGAGGCCATGGCCTCGCTGGTGCGTAGCGGTCAGGTCAAGGTGACCCAGTCGAGCAAGGGCATCAGCCTGGAGATCAATGCCAGCGTGCTGTTTGCCAGCGGCGATGCCCGCTTGCAGCCGGGTTCCCTGCAGTCGCTGGGTGCGGTGGCCAAGGAGTTGGCCAAGATCGACAATCCGATCCAGGTCGAGGGCCATACCGACAACATCCCGATCAAGAGCGAGTTCTATCCGTCCAACTGGGAGTTGTCCAGCGCCCGGGCCGGCAGTGTCGTGCGCCTGTTCGTCGAACAAGGGGTGGCGCCTGCCCGCCTGGAGGCGATCGGTTTTGCCGACAACAAGCCCATCGATACCAATGTCACGCCGGAGGGGCGTGCCCGCAATCGCAGGGTGAATGTGATGATCCTGGATGCCACCGGTGGCGATGCCAAGGAAATTCACAAGATCGAAATCCAGAACTAAGGCGGCCCGCTTCCTTCCCTTAGGCGGCCGCCAGCTGAAACACCTCCAGTCCGATCCCGGTTTGCGCCAGTTGTTTGAGCATGATCGCGCGGTCGCTGTCGGCCAGGGTCAGCGTCAGCGCCATGCCGGCTTGGCCGAAATGCTTGGGCAGCAAGAGGCACTCGGGCCGATTGCTGCCGATGCCCTGCAACAGAAACCCCGTGCATTGTTTGTCCGTGCCTTGGTGCCGTGCTTGCGCGGGCTCAAACTGGCTGGCCAATAGCTGCAAGCCGAGCTGCAATTCCTCTTCCCGCTGCTGCTTGAACCAACGAACCAGGCCGACCTGCCAATGGCTGTCATGCCGCTGCCGCAGGCCGATGACCTCGCCGACCGCAATGCTGCCCGGCAAGCCGCCGGCGCATTGGAGCGCCAGGCCGCCGGCGCTGTCGTTCAGCGTGCCGCAGGTGAACACGGTCGGGACGCGATCGCCGCCTGCTGGCGCGGCGCCAGTCAGCAGGCCGAGACTATCCAGGCCGAGGGTGATTTCGTAGGTGAACTCCTGTTGCGGCTTGCGTCGCTGGACCAGGCGATGCTTGGATGCGCCCCAGCGCAGCTTGAGCTTGTTCAGCAGGGTCAGGTATTCGGGCCAATCCTGTTCAGGCGGTAAATGCAGCCCCTCTGCGCTACGGTGGTTCTTGATGGCGTTGCCGAGCAGGGCCAGGTGTTTGGCGATGCCGGCGGTGTCGAACAGCAGGTCGTTCTGTGCTTTTGTGTAGTGACGCGCCATCGGCTGCGGCGAATCATCCTGGCTGGTATGGATGTGAAATGGGGCGAGCGCCCTCCTTGCGGTGTCCGCAGCGGTGATCACGCCCAAGGGGGCGACCTCCAGTGCCAAGGCATGGGCCCAGTCGAACTCCCCGGCGGTAAACTGGTAAGGGTCTGCCATGGCCAGAAGCAGGAACGATTTGTAGTTGACCGCGATGCTGGACTGCCCCTTGGCCGCCGGCGTGTCTGCAATGCCGCGCCGCGCCGCGCACAGGTAGCTCTGGTGCAGATCGTGCCAGAGACCCGCTGCGGGCGAGGTGTGGGTGCGAAATGCGGTCAGTATCTGCTGGCCCAGGGTCTCCAGCAGGTCGGCCAGCCAGGCTGTGGCGTGGGCGTCGTGGCCTTGGTGCAGGCTGCCGAGGACGAGCAGCTTTTGGCTGTTGGCCAACTCGCCGAGCAAGGTCTGCTTGAGGCTCAACAAACGATAGGGCGCCTGGTGCAATGGCAGCGGCTGGTCGGCGAGATTCTGGCTTAAGCGCTCGGCCAGGTGCCAAGCGCTGACCTTGAGTAGCCCGGCCAATTGGCCGCGGTGTTGGGCAGGCAGGTCGATGCGGCTGAAGGCGTTGAGGAAGCGAGCGAGCCTTTCCGCGGCTTCATCGGCGGCGGTGTGCGGTAGTTTGGCGAGCCAAGAGCCGACTTGATCAGGGCTGAAGTTCGGATTTATAGTGCCCGCCGCCTTGTGTCGGGGCGGCAGTTGAAAATGGGGCAACATCGTTGCTGGTTCTCCCTACCCGTTGAGCCATTCTATCGGATTTTCCGAGCAGGCAGGCTGGCGTGGCATATCGAAGCGCTTTGTCGCGGCGTCGATTGAAGGTACCCTGTGGCCCGCCGCAGGAACTGCGGGTGGACAGGCCGAGTCATATCGGGAGTTTGTTTAGGGATAGTGCAATGTTGAAACGCTGGATTGTTTTGCTTCTTCTCGTGGCCCTGGCCCCCGCCGCCCAGGCCTTCAGCCTGACCGACAGCAAGGGCAAGGTGCACCGCCTGGCCGACTACAAGGGCAAGTGGGTGCTGGTCAATTTCTGGGCGACCTGGTGCCCGCCCTGCCTGGAAGAAATCCCCGATCTCATCGCCCTGCATGAGAACAAGAAGAACAAGCTGGTGGTCATCGGGGTGGCGATGGACTACCAGGATTCGAAATACGTCTTACAATTTGCCGACCAACAGATGATCAGCTATCCGGTGGTCCTCGGCGACTACAAGATGGCTGCGCAGATCGGGGCGATCCGGGGTTTGCCGACCAGTTATCTGTACAACCCGCAGGGCAAGATTGTGGCCTATACCGTGGGTTCCTTGAGCCGGGCGGCGGTGGAAGACTATATCGCAGCGAAAAAATAAGTCGGAAGGAGACGTCTATGCGGTGGCTGCTATTGATGTTTGCTTTGTGTGCGATGCCGGCCATGGCCGAGGTGCGCGACCCGGCCGCTCATTTCTTCCAGCCCAAGCTGGGTGACTTCAAGGCGGAACTGGATGCGGCCAAGCAGGAAGGCAAAGTCGGCATCCTGCTGATGTTCGAATTGGATGATTGCCCTTGGTGCCACCGCATGAAGGCGACCATCCTCAATCAATCCGAGGTGCAGGACTGGTATCGCAAGCACTTCCTGATCTATACCATCGATGCCAAGGGCGACACCGCCATGACCGACTTCACCGGCAAGGAGACGACGGAAAAGGCCTTCGCCCTCGATCGGCGGGTGCGCGCCACGCCGGTGTTCCAATTCTATGACCTCACAGGCAAGCCGACCGCTCGCTATACCGGCGCCACCCAGAACAAAGAAGAATTCCTCTTGCTCGGCCGCTACGTGGTCGAGGGTGGCTACAAGACCATGCCGTTCAACGTCTACAAGCGGCAGGCCGGTCAGTGATGAAAGGCTGGCCGCTGCTGCTGGCTTTGGCTTTGGCCGTGCCGGCCCAGGCCAACGGCAAGCCCCTCGCTTTGGACGCTGTGCTGGCCGTCGCCGATGCGGCTCATCCGGACCTGGATATCGCAACGGCTCAGCGCGAGATGGCCGAGGCAGAGCAGGCCCTGACCGAGAGTCTGAATGACGCCCGCCTGAACCTGGAGGGCACGCTGCGCACCGGCCGCAATCCGGTCCTGCGCGACCGTTTCGAATCGGACAACAGCCTGCGGCTGAACCTGCGCAAGACCCTGATCGACGGCGGCCGCAACGAGGCGGCCGTGTCTGCGGCACGGCTGGAGACCCAGGCGCGCGGTCTGCAGTGGCTGGATGCCCGTGCGCAGCGCCGCATCGCCCTGATGACCCGCTTCTTCGATGTCCTGTTGGCCGACCTGCGCTATACGGCGGACAACGAGTTCATGACCGTGACCTACCTACGCTGGGACGACGACAAGCATCGCCAGGAACTGGGGATGCGCTCGGTGGCCGAGGTTGCCGCCTTGGAGGCGACTTTTCAGGATGCCCGCATCGTGCGCAACGAGGCCGAGCGCAAGATGCGCGAGAAGCGCCTGGCCCTGGCCGCGGCAATGAACCGCATCGCGGAATTACCCAATGAATTGGACGATCCCAAGCTCGCCGGCAACGACCGGCCGCTGCCGGAGTTCGAGACCCTGCTTGCGCGCACCCTGGCGGAAAACCCGCGGCTCGCTGCCCAGAAGCAGTTGCTCGATGCCGCGCAGAACCGGTTGGCGGCGATTCGCGCCGAGAACCGGCCGAGCCTGGAGTTCGAGGCCGAGGCGGCCACCTGGAGCCGCGATGCAGCCACTCGCGACGAATTGCGGGCCGGGGTCAACCTGGTCTGGCCGCTCTACCAAGGCAAGCGGGTGGATGCCCGTATCGCCAAGGAGCAGGCCCAGTTCCATCTCTTGCAGGCGCAATACGAAGGCATGAAGCTGGAGCTGCAGCAGGCCTTGTATGTGGCCTGGCAAGAGATTCAGCAATTGCGCGAAACCGAGCGCAACGCCGCTATCGTGAACGCCGCCTATCGCGACGTCGCCTTGGATCAGGCCCGCGCGGTCTATGAACTGGAATTGCAGACCAAGCTGGGCACGGCCATGGCGGAAACCCAGGCGGCGTTCTGGCGCAAGCGCTCGGTCGAGTATCGCCTGGCTTTGGCCTGGGCAAAGTTGGAGGCGCTGGTCGGTAGCCCGATCGACGCCGCATGGGAGAAAGGCAAATGAAAAAACGCTTCGCGTTGGTCTGGCTGATTTCGAGTACTGCCTGGGCGGCCGATTACCCGGCCGTTCTGCAATGGTCGCAACCGGTGGCCATGTCGGCGGCGGCCGCGGGCGTGGTCGAGCGCGTGCTGGTGCAGGCCGGGCAGCAGGTGCGCCAGGGCGAACTGCTATTGGCCCTCGATCAGACCCGCTATCAGGCGCTAGTCATGGCGGCGCGGGCCGAGCTCGAACGCTTGCAGGAGGAAGAGGCCGAGGCCAAGCGCAATTTCGAGCGCGAGAAAGAACTCTACGCGCGCACGGTGACGGCCACCACGGCATTGGATGCCGCCAAGTTGCAGCTAGTGCAGGCGAAGACCGCTACGCAAGCAGGCCAGGCCCGTCTGGAACAGGCCCGCCGGCAATTGGCCGAAACCGAACTGCGTGCGCCGTTCCCTGCCCTAGTTATCGACCGGCCGGCCGAGCCGGGCATGGTGGTGGCGCAGTGCCAGCCGCCGGTGCTGCTCAGCGTCGCTCGCAGCGACGAGATTTTGGCGCGCGCCAGTCTCAGTCCGGCCCAGGCAGCCACTGTGACCCTGGGTGCGGCCGCCACCGTGCAGGTCGGCGACAAGGGCTATGCCGGTAAGGTGAGGGCGTTGCGCTTCGTCGCCGGCGACAAGCCGAGCTATCAGATCGATGTCGCGATCCCGCGCGCCGCGCGCTGGATGGCCGGTCAGGCGGCGACAATCAAGTTGCCCTGAACGGGGTAGCCCAAATAAAAAGCCGCCCTCATGGGCGGCTTTTTACTTTTCTGCGCGGGAGTTACGCGGCTTTGGCGTACTTCGCCTTGGCAGCTTGGGCTTCCTTCGCCTCCTCGGGGCTGTAGGCCTTGCCCGACCACAGCATCGAGTAAGCAATTTCCTCGTTGCCGTTTTCGCACAGTTCCAGCACTTTCTTGAACAGGGGCTGGAAGGTCTCGGAGCGGTGCGAGGCCTCGTGCTGCTCGAACGACTGCCAGAAGGTCACGATCAGCGCTTCCTTGCCTTTCAGCGGGTTTTCCACGGCTTGGCCGATGGTGGAGCCTTCGTTGGAGACGGCGCCGCTGTTCAGACAGACGAAGCCGCCGACGAAGCCGGTCTCGGAGTGGTAGGTCTTGACGTTCTCGCACAGGGTGGCGACGCGCTCTTCCAGGTCATCCACGCTGTACTCGGGGCGCAGGATGACGCGGTTGATGGTGACGACGCCGTCGGAGTTGAAACCGTTGATGAGGGCCATGATGATCTCCTTAAGAAAATAACCAATTACTAATGAACTGGACTTAAATAAAGCGCGACAGGCGCGCATGGCATTACCTTAGTAATTAAGTCGGGTAATGTCAACAGGTTTTCTATGTGCATATACATGTTTTTTATTACTTAGCTATTTCACTGTATTTTCATTGGTTTGTGGACATAAAAGGCCGATATTCCTGGCCCCGGCTTGCCTGAAAAGAACGACCGTTCTATGCTGTGATTTTTTGAACGGACGTTCGATTCGCCATGCCCTTGCGCGCCCTCCTGCTCGACTTCAACTCCTATTTCGCCTCGGTGGAACAGCATTTGCGCCCTGAATTGCGCGGCAAGCCGGTGGGCATCCTGCCGGTCATGGCGGAAACCACCTGCTGCATCGCCGCGAGCTATGAGGCCAAGCGCTTTGGCGTGAAGACCGGCACCAGCGTCAGCGACGCGCGCAAGCTGTGCCCGGACATGGTCTTCGTCCAGGCCCGGCCCCGGGTCTATGTCGAGATGCATCACCGCTTGATCGGCGTGGTCGACAGCGTCATCGCCATCGCCGAGGTGCTGTCGATCGACGAGGTGATGTGCGAGCTCACCGGCACTTGGCAACAAGAGAGTGTGGTGCGCGAACTGGCGCGCGAGGTGAAGGCAAAGATCCGCGACGAGGTGGGCGAGTGCCTCACCTGTTCCATCGGCATCGGCCCCAACCGCTTCCTGGCCAAGACCGCTTCCAACATGCAGAAGCCGGACGGCCTCACCGTGCTGCACGAAGACGATCTGCCCCAGGCCCTGTACCGTCTGAAGCTCTCCGATCTCAACGGCATCGGCCGCGCCATGCTCGCGCGCCTGGAGCGCCATGGCATCGCCAGCGTCGAGGCCCTGTGTCATGCCAGCCGAGAACAGTTGCGCCGGGTCTGGGGTGGCGTCGAGGGCGAGCGCATGTACGACCGCCTGCGCGGGGTCGACGTGCCGGTGCAGGCTACGCAACGCTCCAGCCTGGGCCATTCGCACGTGCTGCCGCCGCACCTGCGCACCGACACCGGCGCCTTTTCAGTGCTATCCAAGCTCGCGCAAAAGGCGGCGGCACGGCTGCGCGCCTCCGGCTTTCAGGCCGCGCGCCTGAGCATCCAGATCGACTATCGCAATCACCATCCCTGGCAGAACGAGGCGCGCTTCCAACCCATGCAGGACACCTTGCCCTTCCTGCGCGTGCTCTCCGCACTGTGGGCCGAGCGGCCCCGGCGGCGTGAGCCGACCAAGGTGAGCATCACTCTCTTGGATTTGAGCGACGAAGAACAGACGACGCTATCGCTCTTCCCCGACGGCACGCGCACGCCGGGCCTGGACCATGCGCTCGATCAACTCAAGGCCAAATACGGCAACGATGCGGTCTATTTCGGCGGCGCTTTCATGGCCACCGAGGAGGCGCCCATGCGTATCTCCTTCACCCATGTGCCGGATGTGCGGCTGGAAGGGGATGCGAAGGAGGTGGGGGCGGGGTGGTTGGAGGCGAGGTAGCTGTATCGGTTGGTTATGGGGTTACCAATCGAGTCGGACATGACGTAGCTGACCGTTGTCGTTGATCAGCCATAGTCGTTTTCTGCTGTGATCAAACACAATTCTCATTTCTAGGCCCTCAATCAAGGCCACGCGAGTCCTATCCCGTGAGAGCGCTGCATCAAAATTGTCATGGGCTCCTATCTCTTGCCATATTTTTTTCAACTGGTCTTGCTTCTGGGTATCGAAGAACTGCGGCCCCATGTTTAGATCATAGAGATACAAGGAACCGATGCGGGAGCCGCCGCCGCCGAAGGTGGCTATTAGCGCCATGCTCCCATCTGCGCTGATGTCGCGTATGGCCATGGATTGGCCCTGGCTATCGAGGTATTCCTTCAGTGTGTTTTCAGGCTTCGGTAAGGTCAGGTCTGCCACGAATATCCGGCTGTCATTGATCTGACGGGTGTAGTTGTGGGCAGAGAAAATCAAGCGTTTGCCGTCGTCCAGATAGAACGGCCCGCTCTCTGGGTAATCCCAGAAGGCGGCCTCGGCCAATTTTTCCCGGCCGCTGGTCAGGTCGAGTTCATAGACATTCCAGCTGGTAAAAACTTGCTTTTCCCGCAGCATGGCTCCCTGCATACGCCAGTACGCTAACCGTTTGCCATCTGGCGAGAAGACCAGGTTACGCAAGACTGGCCCTCGCAGAGGGTTCTGCTGATATCGGCCCTCGGTCGAGGTGGTTTGTCCCGTTTGTGTTTGTCGCAGGAGACTATGAGTGCGCCGACCTTGGTTGTCGAGCAGCCATAAACCAGGCTCGGTCACGCCGCACTCCGGCCCGAGCGGTTGAGGAAACTTTAGAATCTTGGCCCGCTCGTCCTCACGACGCGGTAGGTCAACACATTTCCAGGTGGCGACGGCAATTGTGTGGCCGCTTGGATCGTAGGTGCCCCAACCGTAATGTCGGTCAGCTTCCAGACCAGGCAAATCTTCCCAGCGTTCAGCATCGATCCAGTAGCGGCGCAGTGTGCAGTGCTGGCGGTCTTCGTTGCGACAAACCGTAACGAGCAAATGTTTTCCATCTGGACTGAACACCACACGCTCTGGGTGCCAGTTTGGGTTGCGCCAGTTTCCCGTTTGGCAATTCCTGCGGTCGGATATGCAAAGCGCTAGTAGTTTTTCGGGGTCCCTCTCTGTTGCATCGCAGTTACCCATATCTGCTAAGCACTGTGTTACCCCTAGCTTGGTGTTGTAAGAAAAGATTGTCCCGTCGTACCACTTGGGCTTGGCTACTGTGGTGACTGTGCCGATGGCCTCAAGGCCGGTTTTGACAGGCTTGTTTGCGCAACCGCCCAGTAACACCAACGGAATCAAGAATACTGCCGTTAGCGACCAGCCGATAAAGCATGAAATATGAGAACGCAGGTGGTGATTTCCCATCCGCATAGCACTACTCCCTGATTATTGTGATTTACAGGGATTATATGCGTTGTTTGCGGTGGTCACATTGCGAGCCTTATTCAAGGCTGCAGTGGGTTACAGCAGAGCGAGGTTATCTCTGTGTATTAGTTCCGGCTCGTCGACGTAGCCGAGCGCTACTTCGATCTGGCTGCTGGTCTTGCGTGCGATCTTGCGCGCCTCTTCCGCCGAGTAGTTGACCAGGCCGCGCGCGAGGTCGCGGCCGTCGGGGCCGAGGCAGGCCACCACTTCGCCGCGCTGGAAGTCGCCGATGACTTCCACCACGCCGATGGGCAGCAGGCTCTTGCCCTGTTCGGTTAGGGCCTTGGCAGCGCCTTCATCCAATTTCAGTTTGCCGCGCACTTGCAGGTGGTCGGCCAGCCATTGCCGGCGGGCGGCGATGGGTTCGCGCACGGCGGTGAACTGGGTGCCGATGGCCTCGCCTTGGGCCAGGCGGATCAGCACGTCGGCCTCGCGGCCGCTGGCGATGACGGTGTGGGCGCCGCTGCGGGCGGCGCGCTTGGCGGCGAGCACCTTGGTCAGCATGCCGCCGCGGCCGAGGCTGCTGCCGGCGCCGCCGGCCATGGCCTCGAGCGCGGCATCGCCCGCGGTGACCTCGGCCAGCAGCTTCGCAGTCGGGTCCTTGCGCGGGTCGGCGGTGTAGAGGCCGCTCTGGTCGGTGAGGATGATCAGGGTGTCGGCCTCGATCAGGTTGGCGACCAGGGCGCCCAGAGTATCGTTGTCGCCGAACTTGATCTCCTCGGTCACCACGGTGTCGTTCTCGTTGATGATGGGGATGACCTTGAGTTCAAGCAGGGTGCGCAGGGTCGAGCGGGCGTTGAGGTAGCGTTCGCGGTCGGCGAGGTCGGCGTGGGTGAGCAGGATCTGCGCGGTGCGCAGTTGATGGCCGCGGAAGCTGCGCTCATAGGCTTCGATCAGGCCCATCTGGCCTACGGCGGCGGCGGCCTGCAATTCGTGCATGGCGCTGGGCCGTTTGCTCCAGCCCAGGCGCTGCATGCCCTCGGCGATGGCGCCGCTGGAGACCAGCACCACTTCCTTGCCCAGTTCGACCAGGCGGGCGATCTGGGCGGACCACAGGGCGAGGCGTTCATGATCGAGGCCGCGGCCGTCGTTGGTGACCAGGCTGCTGCCGACCTTCACCACCAAACGCTTGGCCGTGGCGACGACGGAGGCGGTCATTCGCCAGCCTCCTGCTCGGGCGCGGCCGGTTTGGCTGTCTCGGCCTCGGTCGCCTCGGCTTCCCGGGCGCGGGTCTGGTCGATGTGGTCCATGATGGCGTAGATCAAGGGCTGGCAGCCTTCGCCGCTGATCGCCGAGATGGCGAACACGGGGCCTTGCCAACCGTAGTCCTGGATGAAGGCCTCGATTTTAGCCTGGCGTTCCTCGTCGGGGATCAGGTCGGTCTTGTTCAGCACCAGCCAGCGGGGCTTGGCGTAGAGCTCGGCGTCGTACTTGCGCAACTCCTCGACGATGGCGCGCGCCTCGTGTACCGGATCGGTCTCGGGGTCGAAGGGGGCGAGGTCGACGATGTGCAGCAGCAGCCGGGTGCGGGCCAGATGGCGTAGGAACTGGTGGCCCAGGCCGGCGCCCTCGGCCGCGCCCTCGATCAGGCCGGGGATGTCGGCGATGACGAAGCTGCGGTTGGCATCCACCCG
>JACAEC010000115.1 GCA_013389055.1 Hydrogenophilaceae bacterium | reverse complement strand
CTTCCCGCAGAAAGCCGATGATCTGTTCTTCCGTGAATCGCTTCTTCATGTCCAATCTCCTTCATGCTCGGGATTGGACTCTAAATCTACGTGCTACTCAAACCGGGGGGACGTCGTGTGCACCGCCTAACAACGACTTACGGATTGGCGCGCCGCAAACACGCACCTAAAGGTGGTCATTTGCCTCAGCAGCCCAACCAAGGGGCTGCTTCCACATACAATCCTGAATAGAACTTACTGAATCGAAGTCTGAATCGCGTAGGCGCACAAGGCCATCAGCGGCTGCGGCGCCAGGCCGAGCAGCAGCACGCCGATACCGTTGAGCGAGAGCAGGGCCCGCACGTCTGCCTCGCCGGAGGGTGCCAGGTCGCTGGCGTGGGGGGCGTCGAAGTACAGCACCTTGACCACCCGCAGGTAGTAGAAGGCGCCGATCAGCGAGAAGACCACGGCGATGACGGCCAGCCAGAGCCAGCCGGCGCCGACCAGGGCCTGGAGCACCATGAGCTTGGCGTAGAAGCCGACGAAGGGCGGCAGGCCGGCCAGGGAGAGCATCAGCATGGCCATGATCGCGGCCAGCCAGGGGTGTTTGGCGTTGAGGCCCTTGAAGTCGTCGAGGTTCTCCGCTTCGAAGCCGGCGCGCGAGAGGTAGACCACCATGCCGAAGGCGCCCAGGCTCATGAGGGCGTAGGTGATCACGTAGAACATGGCGGCGCTGTAGCCGGCGTAGCTGTCGGACAGCACGCCCAGCAGCAGGAAGCCCATGTGGGCGATGGTGGAGTAGGCCAGCATGCGCTTGATGTTGCTCTGCATGATGGCGGCCAGGTTGCCGATGATCAGCGAGAGCACGGCCATGATCGCCAGCATCTGCTGCCAGTCGCCCACCGCCGGGTGCAGGCCGTCGACCAGCAGGCGCATGACGATGGCGAAGGCGGCCAATTTGGGCGCCGAGCCGATGAACAGGGTCACGGCGGAAGGCGCGCCGTGGTAGATGTCCGGCACCCACATGTGGAACGGCGCCGCGCCGAGCTTGAAGGCCAAGCCGGCGACCACGAAGACCAGGCCGAAGGCGAGCAGGCTGGGGTTGCCCACCTCCACCGCCTCGACCACGCGGGCCAGTTCCAGCGAACCGGTCATGCCGTAGAGGATGGACATGCCGTAGAGCAGGAAGCCGGAGGCCAGGGCGCCGAGGACGAAATACTTCATCGAGGCCTCGCTCGCGACCGCCGAGTCGCGTTGCAGGGCGACCAGGGTGTAGAGCGAAAGGGAGAGCAGTTCCAGGCCCAGGTAGAGGGTGAGGAAGTGGCTGGCCGAGATCATCACCATCATGCCGAGCACGGCGAACAGGATCAGGGCGAAGTATTCGCCGCGGAACATGTCGCGGTCGCGCAGGTAGCTGCGGGAATAGGCCACGGCGATGACGGCGGTGGCGTAGGTGACCAGCTTGAGCACGTCGCCCATCAGGTCGTCGACGAACATGCCGTTGAAGGCGTAGACCTTGCTGGCATCGGCGGTGAGCAGGGTGATGACACCGGCGCCGACCAGGGTGAGCTGGGTCAGGGAGTAGGACCAAGCCGGCTTCTTGCTGAAGGCCTCGACCAGGAGCACCACGCAGGCGAGGCTGAGCACGAAGATTTCGGGCAGAGCGGGAATCAGGTTGAGCGTCGTCATCGCGGTCTCGTTATGGCAGCTTGCTGTGAGCGACGTGCTCCAGCAGATTGTTCACGGAGGCATGCATGACCTCGGTCACCGGCAGCGGATACAGGCCCATGCCGAGCACGCTCAGCGCCAGCAGCGCCAGCACCAGGAATTCGCGGCTGTTGATGTCCGCCATCGCCGCCACTTTTTCATTGGCCACCGGGCCGAACACCACCCGCTTGTACATCCACAGGGTATAGGCCGCACCGAAGATCAGGGTCAGGCCGGCGGCGAAGGCGTACCAGAAGTTCACCTTGACGCTGGCCAGGATGACCATGAATTCGCCGACGAAGCCGGAAGTCGCCGGCAGGCCGGCGTTGGCCATGGCGAACAGCATGAAGAAGGCGGCGAACTTGGGCATGCTGTTGGCGACGCCGCCGTAGTCGGCGATCTGGCGCGAATGCACACGGTCGTACATGACCCCGATGCAAAGGAACAGCGCGCCGGAGACGAAGCCGTGCGAGATCATCTGGATCAGGCCGCCCTCGATGCCCAGCGGCTGGAAGATGAAAAAGCCCAAGGTGACGAAGCCCATGTGGGCGATGGAGGAATAGGCGATCAGCTTCTTCATGTCGGACTGCACCAGGGCGACCAGGCCGATGTAGACCACCGCCACCAAAGACAGCGCGATCATCAGGCCGGCCAGTTCATGCGAGGCGTCGGGTACGATCGGCAGGACGAAGCGCAGGAAGCCGTAGGCGCCGACCTTCAGGGTGATCGCCGCCAGCACCACCGAGCCGCCGGTCGGCGCCTCGACGTGGGCATCCGGCAGCCAGGTATGCACCGGCCACATCGGCACCTTGACCGCGAAGGCGAAGAAGAAGGCGACGAAGAGCAGGATCTGGGCGGTCATGCCGATCGGCAGCTTGTGCCATTCCAGGATCTCGAAACTGCCGCCGCTCTGGAAGAACAGGTAGATCACGGCGATCAGCATCAAGAGCGAGCCGAGCAGGGTGTAGAGGAAGAACTTGATCGCGGCATAGACCCGGTTCGGGCCGCCCCAGATGCCGATGATCAGGTAGAGCGGGATCAGCATGGCCTCGAAGAAGACGTAGAACAGCACGCCGTCGAGCGAGGCGAAGACGCCGTTGATCAGGCCGGACTGGATCAGGAAGGCGGCCATGTACTGGCCGACCTTGGTCTGGATCACATGCCAGCCGGCCAGCACCACCAGCAAGGTGGTAAAGCTGTTCAACAGCACGAAGGGCATGGAGATGCCGTCGACGCCCAGGTGGTAATGCACGTTGATCAAGGGCACCCAGGCGGCGATCTCCTCGAACTGCATGGCCGCGCTGGCGGAGTCGAAGCCGGTCCAGAGCGGGATGGCCACGAGAAAGCCGGCCAAGGCGCCGATCAGCGCGATGGACCGCTGGCCATCGGCATTGCGATCGCCGCCGCTGACCAAAATGAACAGCCCCGCCACGATGGGCACCCAGATGGTAAGGCTAAGAATCCCGATCTGTTCGATCATGTATGTTCCCGAGCGTTCTGTTTAAGGCTGCACGAACCAGGTCACCAAGAGCACCATGCCGATGATCATGGCGAAGGCGTAGTGGTAGATGAAGCCGGATTGCAGTTGGCGGACCAGGCCGGCGACGGCGCCGACCAGCCGGGCCGAGCCGTTGACCAGCCAGCCGTCGATGGCGGTGACATCGCCCCAGCGCCACAGCCGGCCGCCCACCTTGCGGGCACCGCCGGCGAAGAACCAGTCGTTGAATTCGTCGAAGCCGTATTTGCGCTCGAGAATGGTGTAGAGGATGCCCGCCTTGCGCCGGATCACCTCGGGAATGTTCTTGCGCACCATGTAGAAGAGGTAGGCGGTGGCGATGCCGGCTATGGCCAGCCAGAACGGCAGGGCCATCACCCCATGCTGGACGAAGGCGACGACGCCGTGCCAGTTCTCGGCCAGATGGCCGAGCACGTCATGCTCGGGGGCGACGACGATGCTGCTGCCGAACCAGCCCTGCACCAGCAAGGGCTCGATGTAGGCCCAGCCGGCGTAGACCGAGGGAATGGCCAGCAGGATCAGCGGCACCGTCACCACCCAAGGCGATTCCTTGGGCTCGACTGGAGCGTGATGCTCATGGTGCTCATGGCCTTGATGATGCTGGCGGAAGCGCTCCGGGCCGTGGAAGGTCATGAACAACATGCGGAAGGAATAGAAGGCGGTGACGAAGACGCCGGTGAGCACGGCGAAATAGGCGAAGCCGGAGCCGGCCAGATGCGAGGCGCCGACCGCTTCGATGATGGCGTCCTTGGAGAAGAAGCCGGCGAAGGGCGGGATGCCGGCCAGGGCGAGCGAGCCGATCACCGCGGTCCAGTAGGTGATCGGCATGTATTTCTTGAGGCCACCCATGTGGCGCATATCCTGCTCGTGGTGCAGGGCGATGATCACCGAACCGGCGCCGAGGAAGAGCAGGGCCTTGAAGAAGGCGTGGGTCATCAGGTGGAAGATGGCCGCCCCGTAAGCCGAGGCACCCAAGGCGACGGTCATGTAGCCCAACTGCGACAGGGTGGAGTAGGCGACCACGCGCTTGATGTCGTTCTGGATCACGCCCAGGAAGGCCATGAACAGGGCGGTGATGGCGCCGATGACCATGACCACCGACAGCGCGGTCTCGGACAGTTCGAACAGCGGCGACATCCGGGCGACCATGAAGATACCGGCGGTGACCATGGTCGCGGCATGAATCAGGGCGGAGATCGGGGTCGGGCCTTCCATCGAATCGGGCAGCCAGACATGCAGCGGGAACTGGGCGCTCTTGCCCATGGCGCCGATGAACAGCAGGATGCAGATCACCGTCAGCAGCGACCAGGTCTCGCCCGGGATCAGGCTGATGGTGTGGTTGGCATATTGCGGCGCCGCCTGGAACACCTGGGCGTAGTCGAGGCTGCCGAAATAGGCCAGGACCAGGCCGATGCCGAGCAGGAAGCCGAAGTCGCCGACGCGGTTGACCAGGAAGGCCTTGAGGTTGGCATAGATGGCCGACTCGCGGGTGTACCAGAAGCCGATCAGCAGATAGGAGACCAGGCCGACCGCCTCCCAGCCGAAGAACAACTGGAGGAAGTTGTTGCTCATCACCAGCATCAGCATGGAGAAGGTGAACAGGCTGATGTAGCTGAAGAAGCGCTGATAGCCGGGGTCGTCCGCCATGTAGCCGATGGTGTAGATGTGGACCATGAGCGAGACGAAGCTGACCACCACCATCATCAGGACGGACAGGCGGTCGATCAGGAAACCGATCTCGAAGCGGATGTCGCCCGAGATCAGCCAGGTGTAGACCGGGCCGTTGTAGGTGTTGCCGGCGAGCACGTCCTGGAAGATCACCAGCGAGGCGAGGAAGGCGATCAGCACCGACAGGATGGTGACGCTGTGGGCGCCGCGGCGGCCGATGGCCCGGCCGAACAGGCCGGCGATGAGCGCACCCGCCAGCGGGGCCAGGGGCACAAGCAAATAAAGGCTTTTCATGTCCACGTTGTCAGCCTTTTAGGTGATCCAGATCGTTCACATTGATGGTGCGCAGATTGCGGAACAGCACCACCAGGATGGCCAGGCCGATGGCCGACTCCGCGGCCGCCACGGTCAGGATGAAGAACACGAAGATCTGGCCGGCGGTGTCGTCCAGATAGTGCGAGAAGGCGATGAAGTTCATGTTCACCGCCAGCAGCATCAACTCGATGGCCATGAGCAGGATGATCACGTTCTTCCGGTTCAAGAAGATGCCGAGCACGCTGATGGCGAACAGAATGGCGCCCAGGGTCAGGTAATGGGACAGGCCGATCATGCTTCCTCCTCCTCGGCAGCCTTCGGTGCCGACGGTTTCTGCGACGCCATGGAGACCAGGCGGATGCGGTCGCCACGTTTCACCTTGATCTGCTCGGCCGGGTCTACCCACTTGCGGCCGGGCCGGCGGCGCAGGGTCAGGGCGATGGCGGCAACCATGGCCAGCAACAGGATCACGGCCGCCAGTTCAAAGGGATAAACATAATCGGTATAGATCTGCAGGCCCAGTTCCTTGGTGTTGCTATAGCCGGCCGGTTTCGGCTCGGGCGCGGTCAGGCCGAAACTGTCGCCGCCGAGCACCGTGGCCATCTCCAGCACCATCAGGGTGGCGACCAGAGCGGCCAAGGGCAGGTTGTCCCAGAAGCCGCGGCGCAATTCCTCGATGTTGATATCGAGCATCATCACCACGAACAGGAACAGCACCATCACCGCGCCGATGTAGACCAGCACCAGGGTGATGGCGAGGAACTCGGCCTCCAGCAGCATCCAGATGCAGCCGGCGGTGAAGAAAGCCAGCACCAGAGAAAGCGCCGCATGCACCGGGTTTTTCGCGGTGACCACGCGCAGGCTCGCCAGCAGCAGGATGGCGGAGAAGATGTAGAAGATCAGGCTGGTGAATTCCATTGCGTATTCCGTCAGCGGTTTGCTTGCATCATCGATAGGGCGCGTCGTCGGCCTTGTCCTGGGCGATCTGCGCTTCGTATTTGTCACCGACTGCCAGCAGCATCTCCTTGGTGTAGTAGAGATCGCCCCGCTTCTCGCCGTGATACTCGTAGATGCGGGTCTCGACGATGGCATCGACCGGGCAGGCCTCTTCGCAGAAGCCGCAGAAAATGCACTTGGTCAGGTCGATATCGTAGCGGGTGGTGCGGCGGGTGCCGTCCTCGCGCTGTTCCGACTCGATATGGATGGCCAGGGCCGGGCAGACCGCCTCGCACAACTTGCAGGCGATGCAACGCTCTTCGCCGTTCGGATAGCGGCGCTGGGCATGCAGGCCGCGGAAGCGCGGCGATTGCGGCGCCCGCTCCTCCGGATATTCCAAGGTGATCTTGCGGCTATAGAAATAGCGGCCGGTCAAGGCCATGCCGCGCACCAGCTCGGTGAGCAGGAAGGTATCGAAGAAGTGCTTGATGCGACTCAACATGACAAGCCCCTCAATGGAAAAGGTAGGCCCAGGGGGTCTGCATGGCCGCGCCCACGACCAGCAACCAGACCAGGGTGACCGGGATGAACACCTTCCAGCCCAGACGCATGATCTGGTCGTAGCGGTAGCGCGGGAAGGTGGCCCGGAACCAGAGGAACAGGAACAGCACGAAGCTGATCTTGGCCGCCAGCCAGAAGAAGCCGTCGGGCAGGCCCGGGATCGGCGACAGCCAGCCGCCGAGGAACATGGTGCTGGTCAGGGTGGCGACCAGGATCATGTTGGCGTATTCGGCCAGGAAGAAGATGGCGAAGGCCATGCCGGAATAATCGACATGGAAGCCGGCGACGATCTCCGACTCGCCCTCGGCCACGTCGAACGGCGCCCGGTTGAGTTCGGCCACGCCGGATATGAGATAGACGATGAACATCGGGAACAGGGGCAGCCAATACCATTGCCAGAAGCCGCCGGCCTGGGCCTGCACGATGTCGGTCAGGTTCAGGCTCTGGGCGCTCATCAAGACGCCGACCAGGGCGAAGCCCATGGCGATCTCATAGGACACGATCTGGGCCGCGGAGCGCATGCTGCCGAGGAAGGCGTATTTGGAATTGGAGGCCCAGCCTGCCACGATCACGCCATAGACGCCCATGGAGGTGATGGCCATGACCAGGAGCAGGCCGGCGTCGATGTCGGCCAGCACCAGGGTGTCGGTGAACGGGATCACGGCCCAGGCGGTCAAGGCCGGCGCCATGGCCAGCACCGGGGCCAGGATGAACAGGCCCTTGCTGGCCCCGGTCGGGATGATGATCTCCTTGAACATCAGCTTGAGACCGTCCGCGATCGGCTGCAGCAGGCCGAACGGGCCCACCCGGTTGCAGCCCAGGCGCACCTGCATGTAGCCGATGATCCTGCGCTCGGCATAGGTGAGATAGGCCACCCCGATCAGCAGGGGCGCGACGATGGCGACGATCTTGGCCAAGGTCCAGACCGGCAACCAGGCCGGGCCGAGCAGATCGGCGAAGTATTCCAAGTTCATACCGCCTCCAGACTGATGGCGCCGAAGCGGCCGGCCAGCGTTGCCGTCAAGGGATGCCCCGCCGCCACGCGCAAGACGTCGTCGGGCAGGCGGTCGTCCTGGCGCAGTCGCAACACGGCCTCGGCACCGTCCTGCTTGACCCGGACATCCGCACCGGCAACCAAGTTCAAGCGGCTGATCAGGGCGCCATTGGCCCAAGCACAAGCCGAATCCAAGGCATCATGGGTCTGCTGCAGGGCCGGGGCCCGGCGCACGATGGGGTCGAGTTGATAGATCGGCACTTCACCCAGCCGCTCGATACCCGAACCGGCCGCCTGGCTCTGCACGGCCACGCCGGCGATGCCGTTGTCGAGTTTGCCGGCGATGCCGGCCTCGCCCTGGGGCAGGGCCTCGGCCCGCACCTCTTCCGCGCTGTTCTGCTCGAAGCCGGCCAGGTTGAACAGATTGCCCAGCACCCGCAGCACCTTCCAGGCCGGCCGCGCCTCGCCCTGCGGCCTGACCACGGCATTGAAGCTCTGCAGGCGACCTTCCATATTGATGTAGCTGCCGGCGGTCTCGCTGAACGGGGCGATCGGCAGCAGGACATCGGCATAGTCCATCACCCGGCCCTTGTAGGCGGTCAAGGCCACCACGCACTCGGCTGCCTGCATGGCCTTGAGGGCCTGGACGCCGTCGTGGCTATCCAGTTCCGGCTCGACGCCGAGCAGGAGATAACCCTTGGCTTCGAGGGACAGCGCCCTGCCCGATTGGGCGCCGACGATTTGCGCGCCCACGCTGTTCGCGGCCGGCGACAGGAAGCCCAGCTTGGCGCCGGTGGCCTGGGCGATCGCGGCCGCCAGTTGATGCAGTTGCGCCGCCGCCGGATGGTTCTGGGCCAGGGCACCGAGCAATACGGCCTTGCGCTCGCCCTCTTTCAGGCTGGCGGCGATGGCACGTGCGGCATCCGACACGGCGACGCCGGCGATTTGCCCCGCCACCTCGGCTGGCAAACTGGCGCCGGATTCTTGCAACGCCTTGGCGATCTGCGCCAGGGCAGGCACCCAGGCCGAAGGCTTGACGATCAGCTTGTTGGCGATGCGGCAGTACACATCATCGTCGGCCGCGTGGAGGACGTTGAGTTGCCCGCCCCATTTCACCGCCTGACGCAGGCGATGGGCAATCAAAGGCTGCTCCTTGCGCAGCGTGGCACCGATCAGGAGGACGCGCTGCAATTGGTTGACCTCGGCGATGGGCATGCCCAGCCAGGTCGCGCCGGCCCGTTTGCCTTCGCCGCTGAAGTCGGCCTGGCCCAGCCGGTGCTCGATCTGTTCGCTGCCCAGGGCGCGCATCAGCTTCTGCAGCAGATGGAGTTCCTCGACGGTCTGATGCGGCGAGGCTAGGGCGGCCAAGGCATTGCCGCCATGGGTCTCGCGCAGCACCCGCAGGGCGCCGGCCGCCTGGTTCAGCGCCTTCTGCCAATCGACCTCGATCCATTTGTCGCCGTCCCGCACCATGGGCCGGGTCAGGCGCTCGGCCGAGTTGAGCGCCTCGTAGGAGAAGCGGTCGCGGTCGGCCAGCCAGCATTCGTTGATCGCCTCGTTGTCCTGCGGCACCACCCGATAGACCTTGTTGTCTTTGACATGGACCAGCAGGTTGGCGCCCAGGCCGTCGTGCGGACTGACGCTCTTGCGCCGTGACAACTCCCAGGTCCGGGCGCTGTAGCGGAAGGGTTTGGAGGTCAGGGCACCGACCGGGCAGAGGTCGATCACGTTGCCGGACAGTTCGGAGGTCACCTGCTGTTCGAGGAAGGGCATCACCTCGGTGTGTTCGCCGCGGTGGGTCATGCCCAGCTCCATCCGGCCGGCGATCTCCTGGGTGAAACGCACGCAGCGGCTGCAATGGATGCAGCGGGTCATGTCGGTGGCCACCAAGGGACCGAGGTCCTTTTCCGTGACCACGCGTTTCGGCTCGGCATAGCGCGAGGCGCTGCCGCCGTAGCCGACCGCCAAGTCCTGCAACTGGCATTCGCCGCCCTGATCGCAGATCGGGCAATCGAGCGGATGGTTGATCAGCAGCAATTCCATCACGCCCTTCTGGGCGTCGACCGCCTTGTCGGAATGGGTGCGCACCTTCATGCCTTCGGTCACCGGCGTGGCGCAGGCCGGCAGGGGCTTGGCTGCCTTCTCCACCTCGACCAGGCACATGCGGCAGTTGGCCGCGATGCTGAGCTTCTTGTGATAGCAGAAATGGGGAATGAAGATGCCCGCCTGGTTGGCCGCATCCATCAGTGTCGCCCCGGGGGCGACCTCTATCGTTTTGCCGTCGATCTCGACTACTGGCATGTCAGCCACCCACCATGCAACGCTTGTTTTCGATGTGATACTCGAATTCCTTGCGGAAGTGCTTGATGAAGCTCTGCACCGGGCCCACTGCGGCATCGCCCAGGGCGCAGATAGTGCGGCCGGCGATGTTGTCGCCCACGCTCATCAGCAAATCGAGATCCTCGGGCCGACCTTCGCCGTGCTCGATGCGGTGGATGACGCGATACATCCAGCCGGTGCCCTCGCGGCAGGGCGTGCACTGGCCGCAAGATTCCTCGAAATAGAAATAGGCCAGCCGCTCCAGCGCCCGCACCATGCAGACGCTGTCGTCCATCACGATCACCGCGCCGGAGCCGAGCATCGAGCCGGCCTTGGCGATGGCATCGAAGTCCAGGGTCAGGTCCATCATGAGCTCGGCCGGCAGCACCGGCGCGGAAGAGCCGCCGGGAATCACCGCCTTGAGCTTGTGGCCGGTGCGTACGCCGCCGGCCATCTCCAGCAGCTCGGCAAACGGCGTGCCCAGGCCCACCTCGTAGTTGCCCGGCTTATTGACGTGGCCGGACACGGAAAAAATCTTGGCGCCGCCGTTGTTGGGCTTGCCCAGTTCCAGGAAGGCTTGGCCGCCATGGCGCACGATCCAGGGGATGGACGCCAGCGTTTCCGTATTGTTGATCGTGGTCGGCTTGCCGTAGAGGCCGAAGCTGGCCGGGAACGGCGGCTTGAATCGAGGTTGCCCCTTCTTGCCTTCCAGCGACTCCAGCAAGGCCGTCTCTTCGCCGCAGATATAGGCGCCATAGCCCTGGTGGGCGTGGATGTCGAAATTCCAGCCGCTGCCGCAGATGTTCTTGCCGAGCAGGCCGGCGGCCCGCGCTTCTTCCAGGGCGCGCTCGAAACTCTGATAGGTCTCGAAGATCTCGCCGTGGATGTAGTTGTAACCGGCGCGGGCACCCAAGGTATAGCCGGCGATGACCATGCCCTCGATCAGCTGGTGCGGATTGAAGCGCAGGATGTCGCGGTCCTTGAAGGTGCCCGGCTCGCCCTCGTCCGAGTTGCAGACGATGTACTTGTCGCCCGGGAACTGGCGCGGCATGAAGCTCCACTTCAGGCCGGTCGGGAAGCCGGCACCGCCGCGGCCGCGCAGGGCGCTGATCTTGACCTGCTCGATGATCTGCTCGGCCGGCGTCTTCTCCGCCAGGATCTTCTTCAGCGCCTCATAGCCGCCGTGGGCGAGATAGGTCTTGAGCGAACCAGGCTCGGGGTGATCCAGGGTCCAGAGACAGACCTTCTCGCTCATTTCATCTCGTCCAATAATTTGTCCACGGCTTCGGGCGTGAGCTGGACATGCATCTTGTGGTTGTTGTGCAGGCAGAGCGGCCCATCGCCGCAGGCGCCCATGCACTCGCCCTCGACCAGGGTGTAACGGCCATCCGCGGTGGTCTCGCCGAAACCGATGCCGAGCTTGGCCTTGAGGTGTTCGGCCACCCGACCGGCGCCTTGCAACTGGCAAGGCAGGTTGGTGCATAGCGTCACCTTGTGGCGACCGACCGGCTTGAGGTCATACATGTTGTAGAAGGTGGCCACTTCGTAGACTGCGATGGCCGGCATGGCCAGGTAATCGGCCACATAATCGATCAGTTCGGTGGACAGCCAACCCTTCTCGGTCTGGGCGATGCGCAGCGCCGCCATCACGGCAGACTGCTTCTGCTCCGCCGGGTATTTGGCGATCTCTGTGTCGATCTGTGCGAGGGCGTCTTGAGAGAGCATAGTTGACTCGTTAACGATCAATTTCGCCGAACACGATATCCATGGTGCCCATCACGGCCACCACATCGGCCAGCATGTGCCCGCGCACCATCTCGTCCATGGACGACATGTGGGCAAAGCCGGGGGCGCGAATCTTCATGCGATAAGGTTTGTTGGCACCATCGGAGACCAGGTAGATGCCGAACTCGCCCTTGGGATGCTCGACCGCGGCATAGGCCTCGCCCTCCGGCACGTGCATGCCTTCGGTGAACAATTTGAAGTGGTGGATCAACTCCTCCATATTGCTCTTCATCTGCTCGCGCGAGGGCGGCGCCACCTTGTGGTTCTCGACGATGACCGGACCGGGGTTGTCGCGCAGCCAGGCGATGCATTGCTTGATGATGCGATTGCTTTGCCGCATCTCCTCCATCCGCACCAGATAGCGGTCGTAGCAATCGCCGTTGCGGCCGACGGGGATGTCGAAGTCCACCCGGTCATAGACCTCATAGGGCTGATGCTTGCGCAAATCCCAGACCACACCGGAACCGCGCAGCATGGGACCGGTAAAGCCGAGGGCTTTGGCCTTGTCCGGGCTGATCACGGCAATGTCGACCAAGCGTTGCTTCCAGATGCGGTTGTCGGTGAGCAGAGTCTCGTACTCGTCGACATAGGCGGGAAAACGATTGGTGAAATCCTCGATGAAGTCCAGTACCGAACCTTGGCGCGATTCGTTCAGCCGCTTGACGTCGGACTCGCTCTTGAAACGGTTGGTCTGATACTGCGGCATCCGGTCGGGCAGGTCGCGATAGACGCCGCCGGGCCGGTAATAGGCGGCGTGCAGCCGGGCGCCGGTCACCGCCTCGTAGACATCCATCAGATCCTCGCGCTCGCGGAAGGCGTAGAGGAACACGGTCATGGCGCCGACATCGAGGGCATGCGCGCCGAGCCACAACAGATGATTGAGGATGCGGGTGATCTCGTCGAACATCACCCGGATATATTGGGCACGCAAGGGCGGCTCGATGCCGAGCAGCTTCTCGGTGGCCATGACGTAGGCGTGCTCGTTGCACATCATCGAGACGTAGTCGAGCCGGTCCATATAGGGCATCGCCTGCAGGAAGGTCTTGTGCTCGGCCAGCTTCTCGGTGGCGCGGTGCAGGAGCCCAATGTGCGGATCGGCCCGCTCGACCACCTCGCCGTCCAGCTCCAGCACCAGGCGCAGCACGCCGTGAGCAGCTGGATGCTGCGGACCAAAGTTGAGCGTGTAATTGCGGATTTCAGCCATGCTCAGAAGCCCTCATTTACCGGCACTAGGCCAGCACACATATTACGCAGCTCAACTTCAGTGAAGGCTAACGCTTGCGCAGCATGCGTTAAGCGCGCAGCGCGGCCGGAACTAAAATTCAGCACACGAACCACCGCCATCATTCCACCTCGCCGTAGTTCTCGGCCCGCACGATGCGCGGAGTCACCTCGCGCGGCTCGATGCTCACCGGCTGGTAGACCACGCGCTTGAGTTCGGGGTCGTAACGCATCTCGACCTGGCCGGAAAGCGGGAAGTCTTTGCGGAAGGGGTGGCCGATGAAACCGTAGTCGGTCAGGATACGGCGCAGGTCCGGGTGGCCTTCGAAGACGATGCCGTAGAGATCGAAGGCCTCGCGCTCGTACCAGTTCACCACAGGCCAGACCTCGACCAGGGAGGCCAGCACCGGCAGGTCGTCACTCTCGCAGCGGGCGCGCAGGCGGACCCGATGGTTCTTGGCCACCGATAGCAGGTGAGCCACGACGGCATAGCGCGGCCCCTCGTCCAGGCCATCTTTGTAGGCTGAATAATCGAGACCGCACAGGTCGATCAAGGTATCAAAGGCGAGAGCGGGCTCGTCGCGCAAGGTCAGCGCAACCGCCTGCCAGTCCTGGGGAAGTATCTCAAGGGTGACTTCGCCCAGCGCCACGCCACCGCCGGCGATCCTGTCGCCAAGCACATCCTGCAAGCGTGCGAACAATACCTCCGCAGTCAAGGGCACCTTGGAATCTCCTAGCGGGCGATGGTATTGGTGCGGCGAATTTTCTTCTGCAGCTGCACCAAGCCATAAAGCAGTGCCTCGGCGGTCGGCGGACAGCCAGGCACATAAATATCCACGGGCACGATGCGATCGCAACCGCGCACCACGGAATAGGAATAATGGTAATAGCCGCCGCCGTTGGCGCACGAACCCATGGACAGCACCCAACGCGGTTCGGCCATCTGATCGTAGACCTTGCGCAGGGCCGGTGCCATCTTGTTGGTCAGGGTGCCGGCCACGATCATCAGATCGGATTGGCGCGGGCTGGGCCGAAACACGATACCGAAGCGGTCCAGGTCATAGCGGGAGGCGCCGGCATGCATCATCTCCACCGCACAGCAGGCCAGGCCAAAGGTCATCGGCCAGATCGAGCCGGTGCGGGTGTAGTTGATCACCGTATCCAACGTGGTGGTGACAAAACCCTTTTCCAGTACACCTTCAATGCTCATGTTCGTTCACTCCCAATCGAGGGCGCCCTTCATCCACTCGTAGGCAAAGCCCACGACCAGGATGGCGAGAAAGATGGCCATGGCGACAAAGCCAAAGGTGCCGATTTCCTCGAGCACTACCGCCCAGGGAAACAGGAAGGCAATTTCCAGATCAAACAGGATGAACAGGATGGCCACGAGGTAATAGCGCACATCGAACTTCATGCGTGCATCCTCAAAGGCCTCAAAACCGCATTCGTAGGGGGAAAGTTTTTCGCTGTCGGGACGGCTCGGGGCCAAGACCCAGCCCGCCACCATCGGAAGCACCCCGACCGCCAAGCCGACCAGGATGAACATCAGAACTGGAAAGTAGTTTTCTAGCATTATTTTCCCAATCGCGCTTCCAGCGCGCGTCTCAGAAGGGAGTGTATGCGTCGCGCTCACACAGGTCAAGGAACGTGGGCACGCGAAAACCCGCTGATATCAATGCGATATAAGCAAAACCGACTGCCGGTATAAAGAGATTAAATGATGGTGCCGACGGCGAGACTCGAACTCGCACGCGTTTCCGCACTGCCCCCTCAAGACAGCGTGTCTACCAATTCCACCACGTCGGCAAATTGACGAAACAACAGGGCGCGCACCCCGCTGTTCCAAAACACTTACTTCGGTATTGCGCCCGCCTTCGACGGTTCGCCCGCGGGCTGAACCGGCAGTTGCGGTTGTGCCTGGGTCGGCACCGGGGCCACCTCAGGCTGGGCCTTGTTGGCCGAAAAATAGGCCAAACCCAAACTGGTCATGAAAAACACCGTCGCCAGAACGGCTGTTGCCCGGCTCAGGAAGTTGGCCGAACCGGTTGCCCCAAACAGGCTGCCGGATGCGCCACTACCGAAGGCTGCGCCCATATCCGCGCCCTTGCCGTGCTGGAGCAAGACCAAGCCCACCACAGCGACGGCCGCCAGGATATGAAAAATCCAAACCAAGAATTCCATGTGCTACCTCAAGCTGCTCGGCAGATCGCCAAAAACTCGTCCGCCACCAAAGACGCCCCGCCGATCAGGCCACCGTCGATGTCGGGCTGGGCCAGTAATTCAGCTGCATTATTGGCCTTCATGCTGCCGCCGTACTGGATGATCAAGCCCTGTGCCACCGCCGGGTCCAGCGCCGCGATCTTGCCGCGAATGAAGGCGTGCACTTCCTGGGCTTGCTGCGGGGTCGCGGTCTTGCCGGTGCCGATCGCCCAGACCGGCTCGTAGGCCACGACGGCATCGGCCAGAGCACCCACGCCCGATTTGGCGATGACCGCGTCCAGTTGACGCGCCACCACTTGTTCAGTCACCCCGGCCTCACGCTCGTTCAGAGATTCGCCCACACAAAGGATGGGGATCAGGCCGGCAGCCTGGGCCGCCTCGAATTTCTCGGCCACCAGCTCATCGCTCTCGCCATACAGGGCGCGGCGCTCGGAGTGGCCGACGATCACATACTTGCAACCGAAGTCACGCAGCATGGCGGCCGAGACCTCGCCGGTGAAGGCGCCTTTGCCGTGCTGGCTCAAATTCTGCGCCCCCGAAGCGATCGCTGACCCGCTCAGCTTGGCCTGGACTTGCGCCAGATAGGGGAAAGGCACGCAAACAGCGACATCGGCTTTGATATTGGCCATGCCCGCCAGAACGCCATCCAGCAAGCGCTCATTCTCGGCCAGGCTGCCGTGCATTTTCCAATTGCCGGCAACGAGTTTGCGACGCATACAACTGCCCCTAAACAAAGGGCGCAATCTTATGCTTTCCTCGCCTTGCGGTCAATTCAGCGGCCGGCGAGGCAACCGAGTGCCGTTAACTCTCTTCCTGGATGAGGTACTTCTGCAGGCGCCGTTCCAGGACATGGCGATCGAAGCGCCACTCCTCGAGCACGGCCAGCGCCAGGTCGAAGGCCTTGGACTTCATGTCATACAGACGGGCGAGATCGAACGGCTCCCCGGACTCCAAGGCCAGGCAGAGATCCCGCAGGGCCTCTGCATCGGGCGAGTCTTCGCTGTTCCGGATGTATTTCGCAATCGATTTGACCGCATTCGCCATCGCATTCATCCTCACCAGTGCAACGCCCGCAAGCGGGCAGTCTTCTTCCGTTGATGGGTACGCATGCGCCGAACGATATCGTCCAGCACCTGCATGGCATCCAGCACGAACGGACCTTTGTTAAGCATAACGCACTCGGCCCGCTCGGACATCGCGGCATCGGTCATCTCCGCCCGCGACGGTAGATGCTCTTTAATCAAGCCCTCCAGCACCTGGGTCGCCCACACTACCGGCACCCGCGCCGCCTCGGCCAACCAGAGGATTTCCTCCTGGATCTCGGCCAGCCGCTCCCAGCCGATCTCCATGGCCAGGTCGCCGCGGGCGATCATCACCCCGAACGGCGCCCGGCCCGCGCCATGAACGATGATCTCGGGCAGATTGGCCACGGCCTTGCGGGTCTCGATCTTGGCAATCCGCCCCATGCCGGCGGCGTCCCGGGCCGCCAACTCGGCCGACAGCCGGTCCATGTCGGCCGCCGTCTGGATAAAGGAATAACCGACCAGATCGGCATGGCGGGCGACGAAATCCAGATCGCTCAGATCCTTGTCCATCAGCGGCGACAGACCTAGATCGCTGTCCGGGAAGTTCAGGCCCTTGGCCGACCGGATTTTGTCACCTTTTGATGACGCCCGTGTGACACGCAGCCAGGCGCCGGCACCGTCCAGCCGTTCCACCGTGGCGGCAATCAAGCCATCGTCGATAAACACCCGTTCACCGGCCCGCAAATAGTCTAGCACCTCGGGCTGGGCGCAAGGGATGTGTCCGGCATAGGGCTCCGTCCCCCAACCTGGGAATGCCTGCAAGCCTGGTGCCTGGGCACGCGCCAGCAGAAGCAAATCGCCGACATGCACGGTCAGGCTGCCGGGCTTCGAGGCCAGCGGACCTACCGTGGCGGCATGCCGCTGGCCCGGCTTGCTGCGAGCCGGCACATGGTGCAACTCGGTACCCGTCGCCAACCAGACCGTTTCCGCCGCGCTGACCATGGCGCGGCTATCGCCCATTCGTTCGACGACATGGAGCACGCGCTTGCGGCCGCGGACATCGGTCAATTCGATCTTGTCGCCGCTATTCAGCCGCTGCAGCCAATCCGCCGGCATGGGCAGCGCAGGGTAGCGCTCCCAGCCTGGCTGCGCCTCCTCGGCCTGAGCACTGCCATCGAGCATCAGATAGGCCGGCATGATGAGATTGCCGGCGACATCTTGCTTTGGTTTCAGACGCAAAATGGCAGGCTGCATCGCCATCTCGCCGGTGCGCAGCTTGGGACCAGCCAGGTCCATCATGATCCGGCAGGGCTGGCCGGTGGCGGCCGCGGCTGCCCGCACGTGCTCGGCCATCCTGGCCCAGGCCGGCTCATCGTCGTGGGCGCAATTGATCCGGGCCACGCCCATGCCGCACTTGATCAAGTCCCGTACCAAGTGGCGGTCGCTCGCGGCCTCCGTCGGCAGGGTCACCATAATCCGGCTACGGCGGTGGCGCGGCACCGGCCCGAGCAGTTCCCGGGCGTGCGCAAGCAGGCGCTTGTTGGCTTGCCGGCTGCGGCGGGCCAGCTGTTCCATCGCCGCTGGCTGCGGCGCCCCCCCGAGCAGGGCATCCAGGTTAATCAGGACGGCGTCCAGGGTGGCCAGGACATGGCCCTCGCAACGACCGAGCGAAGACAGGCCGATCTCAGCCAGCAGATCCTGCAGCTCGCGCAGGTCCTGACGGCGAAAGCTGATATAGGCGGCAAGGTTGGCGGCGTCGGCCGCAAAGGTGGGGCGTTTGAGATAGGGGTGCCAGGCGCGCAGCAACTCGCCCTGACCGGCGAGCACGCTGGCCCGCAACTGCAACACGGTATCGCGGATATCGTTCAGGGCCTCCACGGACGACACTCCCCTTTAACAAAAGACATGGCCATCTTGTTTACAGGATAGGCCAATCCTCGCCAGAAGGGAGCCCGCTACGCAGGCTTAACTTGGTTTCCGCCAAGTTAGCGTACGCCGCTACATCACGGGCCGATTAGCCGATTTTCGATGTAGTGGCTGCCGCCGCCCGCTGCGCGGGCTTAACTTGGCTTCGCCAAGTTAGCGTACGCCGCTACATCACAGGCCGATTAGCCGATCTTCGATGTAGTGGCTACCGCCGCCCGCTGCGCGGGCTTAACTTGGCTGCGCCAAGTTAGCGTACGCCGCTACATCACAGGCCAATTAGCCGAATCGGCCCGTGATGTAGTCTTCCGTCTGCTTGACTTTGGGTTTGACGAACAACTCGTCGGTCTTGCCGAATTCGATCAGCTCGCCGATGTACATGAAGGCCGTGTAATCGGAGAGCCGCGCGGCCTGCTGCATGTTGTGAGTGACGATGGCGATGGTGTACTCGCCCTTCAACTCGTTGATCAGCTCTTCGATCTTGGCCGTCGATATCGGGTCCAAGGCCGAGGTCGGCTCGTCGAGCAGGACGATTTCGGGCTTGACCGCCACGGCGCGCGCAATGCACAGGCGCTGCTGCTGGCCACCCGAGAGCGACAGACCATTGCGCGGCAGGATGTCCTTCACCTCATCCCACAGCGCCGCCTTGCGCAAGGCCCACTCGACCCGGTCGTCCATCTGCGACTTCGACATCTTCTCGTACAGGCGCACGCCGAAGGCGATGTTTTCGTAGATGGTCATGGGAAAGGGCGTCGGCTTCTGGAACACCATGCCGATCTTGGCGCGCACCATGTTGACGTCCTGCTTCTTGTCCAGCAAGTTCTTGCCGTTGAAGATGATTTCCCCTTCCGCGCGCTGTCCGGGGTAGAGGTCATACATGCGGTTGAAGGTGCGCAACAGGGTGGACTTGCCGCAACCGGACGGGCCGATGAAAGCAGTCACCTTGTGGCGGGCCACATCCATGCTGACATTGATCAGCCCCTGGAAATCGTCATAGAAGAAATTGAGGTTGCGAATCTTCAGGACCGGATCCTGGATTTCGCTCTCGCCAGCGGTTTGGGTGCTGTCGACCATGGGTGGACTCCGTATCGGTTAAATGTGTTCTTTCTGGCGGAAAAGAATCCGCGTCCCGATGTTGATGCCCAGGACGAGCAGGGCGATCAGCAGCGCGGCGCCCCAAGCCAAATTGATCCAGTTGTCGTAAGGGCTCATGGCGAACTGGAAGATAACCACTGGCAGGTTGCCGATAGGTTGGGACATGTCGGTGCTGAAGAACTGGTTGTTGAGGGCGGTAAACAGCAGGGGAGCGGTTTCGCCGGTGACGCGGGCGATGGCCAGCAACACGCCCGTCACGACACCGGCCTTGACCGCCCGCAGGGTCACCTTGAGGGATACCTGCCAGCGCGGGGCACCCACGGCGAAAGCCGCCTCGCGTAGACTGGTGGGGACCAGCTTGAGCATGTTTTCGGTGGTGCGCACCACCACGGGTATGGCAATCAGGGACAGGGCGACCGAGCCGGCCCAGCCGGAGAACGCGCCCATGGTCGCCACCATCAAGGCGTAGACGAACAGTCCGATCACGATGGAGGGCGCCGACAACATGATGTCGGTGACGAATCGGGTAATGGCGGCGAAGCGTGAGATCTGCCCGTATTCCGCCAGGTAGATGCCGGCCAGAATGCCGATGGGGGTCGACACCAAGGTGGTAAAGAAGAGGATCAGGCCGCTGCCGACGATGGCATTGCGCATGCCGCCTCCCTCCGTGCCGGGGGCAGGCGTGTCCTGGGTGAAGAAATCCCAGCTGAGGGCGGCGAAGCCCTTGGAGAAAAGGGTCCAGAGGATCCAGAGCAGAGCCAACAAGCCAAAAGTCATGGCAAGCATGGACAGGCCGATGCCGACCCGATTCATCAATTGCCGACGCTGATACAGGTTCATGATGAAAACTCCTACAGGCCTTCGACGCCGAGACCGCGCCTGATCAGCCACCTGGAGATGGCCAAGACGATAAAGGTGATGACGAACAGGACCAGACCCAAGGCAAACAGGGAGGAGATATGCAGGCCGGGAGCGGCTTCGCCGAACTCGTTCGCCAGGGTGGAGGCAATGGAGGCTCCGGGCGCGAACAGGCTGCCGACGATGCGGTTGGCGTTGCCGATCACGAAGGTCACCGCCATGGTTTCACCCAAGGCCCGCCCCAGACCCAGCATGATGCCGCCGATGACGCCCACCCGAGTGTAGGGCAGGACGATATGGCGTACCACCTCCCAGGTCGTGCAGCCGACGCCGTAGGCAGACTCCTTGAGAATGTCCGGAACGGTCTCGAACACATCCCGCATCACCGAAGCGACGAAGGGGATGACCATCAGCGAGAGCACGATGCCCGCGGTCAGGATGCCGATGCCGATGGGCGGCCCCGAGAACCAGCCGCCGATGACCGGTACATCGCCGAACGCCGACTGCAGCGGCGGCTGGATGTACTCCGCGAACAGGGGGGCGAAGATGAACAGGCCCCAAATACCGTAGATGATGGAGGGCACGCCGGCCAAGAGTTCGATGGCCGTTCCCAGGGGACGGCGCAGCCAGGCGGGACAGGTCTCGGTCAGGAACAGGGCGATGCCGAAGCTGACCGGCACGGCGATCAGCAGGGCGATGATCGAAGTGACGATGGTCCCATAGATGGCGGCGAGGGCGCCGTACTGGTCGTCCGGCACGCTCCAGATGTTGGTTCCCAGGAAGGCGGGACCGAACTCCTTGAAGGTCGGGAACGCCTCGATGGCCAGGGAGATCAGAATGCCCAGCAGGCCCGCCAGCACGATCAGGGCGAACACCATGGTGACATAGTGGAAAGCGCTGTCCTGGGCCCGGAACTTCTTGACCTGTGCAGCCTGCAGGTCAATATCGATTGACACAGCCGTTTCTCTCACGATTGATTCTATCTATAAAAGAATAACACTTTGTCAGGGCCCTACGGCATCCGCAAGGCCCTGACAGAGCGGTTGAAGGGTGGCAAAGCCACCCTTCAACACGGGAACACAGAGAAATCCGGGACTTAGATCACTTGATGTTCTTCATCTCGGCTTCGACCATCTTCACCACGTTCTTCGGCAGCGGCACGAAACCCAGATCTTCCGCCATCTTCTGGCCGTTGTTCAGCGACCAGGTGATGAAGTCCACCACGCCCTTCTGCTTGGTGGCGTCGGCACCTTTCTCGTAGGCCAGCACGAAAGTGGCCGAAACGATAGGCCAAGCATTCTTGTGACCCTGGTCGAGCAGGTCGGGGGCCATGCCCTTGACCTTGAAGTCGGCGCCGGCGGCGGCGTCGGCCACGGCATCCTGGTTCGGCACGATGTAATTGCCGGCCTTGTTCTTCAGGGCCACGAAGGTCATCTTGTTCTTCATGGCGTCGGCGATGTCGACATAACCGATGGCACCGGCGATCTTCTGCACGTTGGCGGCGACACCGGGGTTGCCCTTGCCACCGACGCCGTTGGCGGGCCAGTTCACGGTGGTGCCGGCGCCGACGTCACGCTTGAAGGCCATGGACTGCTTGGCCAGGTAGTTGCTGACCACGAAGGTGGTGCCGGAGCCGTCGGAACGATGCGCCACGGTAATGGCGGTGTCGGGCAGCTTGACGCCGGGGTTCAGCTTGGCGATGGCGGGATCGTTCCATTTCTTGATGGCACCGCGGAAGATGTCGGCGGTGGTCTCACCGTCCAGCTTCAGTTTGCCGGACTCGATGCCGGGCAAGTTGACGACGATGGTAGCGGCACCCATGACGGTGGGCACCTGCACCAGACCGGCGGCATCCAGTTCGGCTTCCTTGAGGGGGGCGTCGGTACCGCCGAAGTCGACGGTCTTGGCCTTGATCTGCTTGATGCCGCCGGAAGAACCGATGCCCTGGTAGTTGACCTGGTTGCCGGTGGCGGCCTTGTAGGCCTCGGCCCACTTGGTGTAGACGGCGTAGGGGAAGGTGGCGCCGGCGCCGGTGATGTCAACGGCAAGAGCACTGGCAGAAACCATGGCCCCCATGCCCAAAGCGGCGGCAATGCCGGCCATCTTGAAGAAGACACGCTTAGAAGCGAACATAAAACCTCCAGAAGGGATGAGGAAAGAAAAAGCCGCATTGGGCGACTGGATGGCATCCTACCTAGGGAATATTGCAGTTTTATGTCATACGGCCTTCTGTGCTTGCCCGGCAGCCATCCTCACCAGCAGCCCGAATCCGGCAACCCTGCCGCCATCATGAAAAGTTAAGCAAACCATCACAGTTACGCAACATTGGGCCGGCATCTTGCCACGCATGCTCGCCCCTTCCGCTGACTGGACCCCGACTGGCCCCGAGCGCTTGCGTATCGCGCTGGTGACCGAGACCTATCCGCCGGAAATCAACGGCGTCGCCATGACCGTCGGCCGGATTGTCGCCGCCCTGGAGCAACGCAGCTACCCGGTCCAACTCATTCGCCCCCGCCAGGCCACCGATGTGGGTGCCCCAGCGGTCAATGGCGTCGAACACATCCTGGTCAACGGCCTGCCCATCCCGGGATACAGCGGCCTCAAGCTGGGGCTGCCGGCCAAACGGCGCCTACTACGCCTGTGGTCGGCGACTCCGCCCGACCTCGTCCATATCGCCACCGAAGGCCCGCTCGGCTGGTCGGCCCTGAACGCTGCCCATTCCCTCGACATCCCCGTTGTGGCCGGCTTCCATACCAATTTCCACAGCTACAGCCGCCATTACGGCATTGGCTGGTTGCAGCCTGCCATTCACGGCTACCTGCGGCAGTTCCACAATCGCGCCCAGATGACCCTGGTGCCGACCGGCGCCCTGCAACAGGAGCTGCAGGTCAAGGGATACCGAAATGTCGAGGTCGTCGCCCGTGGCGTCGACAGCCAACTGTTCTCCCCCGCCCAGCGCCGCGCCGAACTCCGCCAGGCCTGGGGGCTGGATGCAAACGGCCTGGCCGTGGCTTATGTCGGCCGCCTGGCGCCCGAGAAAAACTTGGCCCTGCTGCTGCGCGCCTTCGAGGCCATCGAACGCATCCGGCCCGATGCCCGCCTGGTGCTGGTGGGTGATGGCCCTGCCCGTGCCGCCCTGCAGGCCAGCCACCCCAGCTTCGTCTTCTGCGGGGCCAAGACCGGCCAGGACCTGGCCGCCCATTACGCCTCGGCCGACCTGTTCCTCCTGCCCAGCATGACCGAAACCTTCGGCAACGTGCTTTTGGAGGCCATGGCCAGCGGCCTGGCCGTGATCGGCTTCGACTATGCGGCGGCGGCCGAACATGTCCTGTCGCAGCACAACGGCCTGACCGTGCCCTATGGCGACGAGGCCGCCTTCGTCGAACAGGCCGCCTGGCTGTCCGGCAATCCCCAAGCCATGCGCGAATTCGGCCAGGCCGCCCGGGTTACGGCCCTGGGCCTGTCCTGGGACAGCGTGTTCGATCAGTTGGAAGGTCACTACCAGCGGTTGGCCGGCCGGAGGGTGTGAGGCCGGGCTAATTCAGGCCGGCCATCGCTCGGTACAAACTGGCCAGCCGTCCGGCCAGGCGGTCGTCCGCCCACTCCCGGGCATACTCCCGGGCCTCGTCGGCAAGACGGGCACGCAGGGCACCATCTTCAAGCACGGTCAGCATCGCTTGCGCGAAGGCCTCCACGTCGTCGTCCGGCGCCAGGCAGCCGCGGCCGGGGGCCAGGATGTCGCGCGTCCCCATCGCCGCCAGGCCCACCACCGGCAGCCCCATGGCCATGGCCTCCAGCAGCACCAAGCCCTGGGTTTCGGTGCGCGAGGCGAAGACGAAGATATCCGCCGCGGCATAGCAGTCGGGCAACTCGCCGGCACGGTCGAGATAGCCGAGAAAGCGCACGCTCTTGTCCAGCCCCATGGCCTCGGCCTGCTGGCGCAGGCTCGCCAACGCCGGGCCCTCGCCGGTCACCAGCAACAGCAGCTCCGGCAGGCGGCGACGGGCGACCAGCAGGGCATCGAGCAGAAAGTCGATATTCTTTTCATGAGCGACGCGACCGACGAACAGCGCGGCCGGGCGGTCCGGCGAGATGCCATGCCGCTCGCGGAAGCGGGCGCCGTCGCCTGCGGCGAAGCGCTCCAGCGGGATGCCGGTGGGCAGCACATGCATGGGCGAGGTCACACCGTAGTCGCCGAGCCGCTCGCGCATGGCGGTCGACGGCACCACCACGGCATCGAGGTCATTGCATTGGCCGCGGGAAAACCGCCGCGCCATGCCCTTGAGCCACTCCGCCGGCAGCAGGGGTGCATAGTGGTGCAGGTATTCCTCGAACAGGGTGTGATAGGTGGCCAGCACCGGCTTGGCCAGCTTGCGGGCCACGCCGACGCCGGCATAGTGGGCCATGAACGGGGTCTGAACGTGGATGAGGTCGCAGTCGGCGGCCTCGCGCAGCACCGTCTGGCGCAGCTTGGGCCAGGATACCAGACGGTCCTCCGGGTCGCACGGCACCTTCCAGCCTGGAATACGATGGATGCCGGCGACCTCCGCCTCGCTGCCGTAACGGGGGGCCACCAGCCGCACCTCCACGCCGTGTTCGGCGAGGCTGCGGCGGAAGGTCTCGATCGACGTCGACACCCCGTTCACCCGCGGGAAGTAGACGTCGGACACCATCAAAACGCGCATCAGGCGACTTTTCTCTGAGACTCGGCAAGGGCGGTGACGGGAAGCTCGGTCACGGTCTCGGCCAGGCCGTTCCAGTCGATCAACTCCAACCGGCCATCGAGATGTTCGACAATCGCGGTGCAGGAATCGACCCAGTCGCCGCAGTTCACATAGGTCAAGCCGTCCACCTGCTTGATCGCCGCCCAGTGGATATGGCCGCAGATCACGCCGTCGAGGCCGCGATCGCGCACGTTGCGGATGACCGAATCCTCGAAGTCGAAGATGAACTCCAGCGCCTTCTTGACCTTGCGCTTGGCATAGCCCGCCAGCGACCAGTAGCCCGGCCGGCCAATCTGCCGGCGCAGCCAAGACAGCCAGCCATTGATGCGCACCAGCAGGTTATAGGCCGCATCGCCCAGCACCGCGACCCAACGGTGATGGCGGGTCACCTGGTCGAACTCGTCCCCGTGGATGAGCAGAAAACGCCGGCCATCGGCCAGCTCGTGGACGTATTCGTTGGCCACCAGGATATCGCCGAACAGCACGCCGTCGTATTCGCGCAGGGTCTCGTCGTGATTGCCCGGGATGAACACCACCTTCTCGCCGTGGCGGGCGCGGCGCAGCACCTTCTGGATCACCGTGTTCTGCGCCCGGCTCCATTGGATGCCGCGGCTCATGGACCAGAAATCGATGATGTCGCCGATCAGGAACAGGTGTTCGGCCGAGTGTTCGCGGAGGAAATCGAGCAGTTGGTCAGCCTTGCAGGCCCGGGTGCCCAGATGGATGTCGGACAGGAAGATGGAGCGCACATTCCGCATGCGCGCATCCTGCCGGGGGAATGTGACAGGAAGATGAAATTGTGGACGGTAGAGGATGCAGGGTGCGTTTCACGCACCAAGATCAACCGTTTGTTTGGTGTGTGGAATACACCCTACCCGGCTGCATTTCTATCCGCCATATCGGATCATCCACCAGCACTCGCCCGCACCGCCTCGGCGATCCGCTCCGCCGCCTGCCGCACCTCTGCCGCCTTGCGGCCCTCCACCATCACCCGGACCAAGGGCTCGGTGCCGGAGGGGCGCAGCACCACGCGGCCTTCGTCCTTCAGTTCGGCCTCGACCTTGGACACCATGTCCCAGACATCCTTGCGGTCGTCGAGCTTGAAGCCCTTCTTCACTTTCACGTTGATCAGCTCCTGCGGGAAGTGCGGGCAATCCTTGGCGTAGTCGGCCAGGGCCTTGCCGGAGCGGCGCAGGGCGGCCAGCACCTGCAGGGCGGAGACGATGCCGTCGCCGGTGGTGTGCTTGTCCAGGCACAGGAGGTGGCCGGAGGTCTCGCCGCCCAGTTGCCAGCCGTTCTGTTGCAGCAGTTCCAGCACATAGCGGTCGCCGACCTTGGCCCGGACGAATTCGCAGCCCAGCTTCTTCAGCGCCAGTTCGGTGCCGAGGTTGGTCATCAGGGTGCCGACCACGCCGCCCTTGAGCCCGCCGCTGGCCTTGAGGTGGCTGGCGATGACGTAGAGCAGGCGGTCGCCGTCGGCGATCTCGCCCTTCGCGTCGGCCATCATCAGCCGGTCGCCGTCGCCGTCGAGGGCGATGCCGAGATCGGCTTTATGCTCACGCACCGCGCGGCTCAAGGCCGCCGTGTGGGTGGCGCCGCACTGCTCGTTGATGTTGAAGCCGTCCGGCTCATTGCCGATGGCGATCACCTCGGCGCCGAGCTCATGCAGGACGTGGGGCGCGATGTGATAGGCGGCGCCGTTGGCACAGTCGACCACGATGCGCAGGCCGCGCAAGTCGAGGTCGGTCGGGAAGGTGCTCTTGCAGAATTCGATGTAGCGGCCGGCGGCATCGTCCACCCGTTTCACCTTGCCCACCTCGCGCGGGGCCACGGTCTGCATGGGGCCGTCGATGGCCGCCTCGATGGCGCTCTCGATCGCGTCCGGCAGCTTGGTGCCCTGGGCCGAGAAGAACTTGATGCCGTTGTCCTCGAACGGGTTGTGCGAGGCGGAGATGACGACGCCGGCCTGCAGCCGCAGGGCCCGGGTGAGGTAGGCCACCCCCGGCGTCGGCATCGGGCCGACCAGGCGGACGTCGACCCCGGCCGCGGTGAGCCCTGCCTCCAGGGCGGATTCGAGCATGTAGCCGGAAACCCGGGTGTCCTTGCCGATCAGCACCGCCGGCCGCTCGCCGTGCAGGGCCGCATGCTCGGCCGCCACCAGCACCTTGCCGGCGGCATAGCCCAGGCGCATGACGAAGTCCGGCGTGATCGGTGCCTCGCCCACCCGGCCACGCACGCCGTCGGTACCGAAATATTTCCTACCCATTTTGTTCTTCCTCTATAGCGGCCCACACCTTGAGGGCATCGACCGTTTCCTTGACATCGTGTACCCGCACCACGGCAGCGCCGCGCGCCACCGCCGCCAGCATGGCGGCCAGGCTGGCGGCCAGCCGCTCGTCCACCGGCCGGCCGGTGATCAAGCCCAGCATCGACTTGCGCGACAAGCCGACCAGGACGGGCGCAATGTTCGTTATTTTGGCCAGGCCCTGCAACAAGGCCAGATTATGCGACAAAGCCTTGCCGAAGCCGAAGCCCGGATCGACGAGGATGCGCTCGTGGGCAACCCCCACCGCCTGCGCCTCAGCGACACGCTGTTCGAGGTAAGCGGCCACTTCGGCCACGACGTCGCCGTATTGGGGGTTGGCCTGCATGGTCCGGGGCTGGCCCTGCATGTGCATGAGGCAGAGGCCAACCTCGCTGTCGGCCACGGCAGCGAGGGCGCCAGGCTCGGTCAACGCGCAGACGTCGTTGACCAGATCGACCCCGGCGGCGATGGCCGCGCGCATGAGCTCGGGCTTGGAGGTATCGACCGAAAGAGCCGCACCGCATCCACGCAAGCCCTCGATCACCGGCAGCACTCTATCCATTTCTTGCTGCAGCGGAACTGCCGCAGCGCCGGGCCGGGTGGACTCGCCGCCGATATCCAGGATGTCGGCCCCGGCCTCTTTCAAACTCAAGCCATGGGCAATGGCCTGTTCGGCGGCAAGATAACGGCCGCCATCGGAAAAGGAATCGGGGGTGACGTTGACCACCCCCATGACCAAGGGGCGGGTGAGATCGAAGCGGAATCGGCCGCAAAGAAAAGTCACGCTGG
>JACAEC010000114.1 GCA_013389055.1 Hydrogenophilaceae bacterium | reverse complement strand
GTCCTGCCCCAGGCCGTGGCCTTCGCCACCATCGCCGGCCTGCCGCCGGAGTACGGCCTGTACGCGGCCATGGTACCGGCCATCATCGCCGCCCTGTTCGGCTCCTCCTGGCACCTGGTGTCCGGTCCCACCACGGCCATCTCCATCGTCGTGTTCGCCTCCGTGTCCCCCTACGCCGAACCGGGCACGCCGCAATACATCGGCATGGTGCTGACGCTGACCTTCCTCACCGGCCTGTTCCAGCTCATCATGGGCCTGGCCAAGATGGGGGCCCTGATCAACTTCATCTCCCACACCGTGGTGATCGGCTTCACCGCCGGCGCGGCCATCCTCATCGCCGCGAGCCAGATCAAGAATTTCTTCGGCCTACCCATCCCGCGCGGCACGCCGTTCTATGAAGTCATCCATCAACTGTTGTTGCAGTTCCTCCAGAGCAACCCCTACGTCACGGCGGTGGGCGTCATCACCTTGCTCAGCGGACTGTTGGCCAAACGCTATCTGCCGAAATTGCCCTACATGATCGTCGCCATGATCGTCGGCAGCGTGGCGGCCTTTATCCTCAACACCTTGCTCGGCGGCGAGGCCGCCACGGGCATCAAGACCGTGGGCGCCCTGCCCTCGGGCCTGCCGCCGCTGTCCGTGCCCGACTTCTCCGTCGACGCCATCCGCCAGACCGCCATCCCCGCCCTGGTCATCACCCTGCTGGCCTTGACCGAGGCGGTGTCGATCTCCCGCGCCATCGCCACCCGCTCGGAGCAGCGCATCGACGGCAACCAGGAATTCGTCGGCCAGGGTCTGTCCAACCTGTTCGGCAGTTTCTTCTCGGCCTATGCCTCATCCGGCTCGTTCAACCGCAGCGGCGTCAACTACGAGGCCGGCGCCCGCACCCCGCTCGCCTCGGTGATCGCCTCGGTCGCCCTGGTCATCATCCTGCTGATGGTGGCGCCGCTCGCCGCCTACCTGCCCACGGCGGCCATGGCCGGCATCCTGTTCCTGGTCGCCTGGGGCCTGATCGACTTCCACCACATCAAGTCCATCTGGCAGACCAGCAAGCCGGAGACCGTCATCCTCTGGGTCACCCTGATCGGCACCCTGATCAACCTGGAAGAAGGCATCTTCGCCGGCGTGCTGCTCTCGCTGATCATGTACCTCTACCGCAGCTCCCGCCCGGAGATCTCGCCGGTGGTGCCGGCCGAGGAGGAAGGCGCCTATCACTTCGTCTATGCCAAGGGCAAACCGGAATGCCCGCAGGTGCGCTTCATGCGCATTCACGGCTCCATCTATTTCGGTGCGGTCGACCATATCCAGCGCGCGCTGCAACAGGTCGACGAAGACAACCCGCAGCAGAAGACCGTGGTCATCGCCGCCTCGGCCATCAACTTCGTCGACGTCGCCGGCGCCGAGATGCTCGCGCAGGAGGCCCGACGCCGCCGGCGCCTGGGCGGCGGTTTGTATTTCTACCGCCTGTCGGAGTCGGTCCAGCGCTTCCTGGGCCAGGGCGAATATCGGCACGATATCGGCGAGGGCGCCTTCTTCCCGGCCCAGTCCAATGTCGCCGGCGCGGTCTATTGGACCCTGGACCCGGATGTCTGCCGCACCTGCAAGACCCGCATCTTCAAGGAATGCAAGGGCGATCGCCTGCCCGACGGCCATCGCCGGCTGCGCCTGATGTTCGCCACCGACGGCAGCATCTACAGTCTCGGCCCGCAAAAGCTGTCCTTGGCCCTGGCCCACAACCTGGACGTGACCCTGGATGTCATGACCATGGTCACGCCCGAGCACGAAGCGGAAGGCGAGGAGCGGATCAACGCGGTGAAGCAGGCTTGTGACGAAGGCGGCTCGCACTGCTATCCCGTGATCCGGCAAGGCACCGACCCCGTCAAGGCAGTGGTCGAGGCCGCCCAGGCCGCCGACACCAAACTGCTGATCATCGGTCGCCGGCCGCCCCATGGTCTGACCGACCGCATGCTTGGCGTGCATGCGGCGAAGATCATCACCGAGACCCCCTGCCATGTCCTGGTCGTGCCCGAATCCGGCCGCCTGTGGCAGAACCGCATCCTGGTCGCTTTCGATGCCACGCCCGCCTCGGTCGCCGCTGTGGAGATCGCCACGACCCTGGCCAAGAACACCGGCGTGCCGGTGACGGTGCTCACCGTCGCCAAGGAGGGCAAACCCAATGTCCCCATCCTGCAGGAGGCCTTGGACGACATCGTGAAATCGATGAGCCTCGAGGACATCGTGGTCGAAGGGCGGCTGGTCTACGGCCCGACGGCCGCCACCCTGATGGCGCAGGCCCATGAGCTGGGTGCCGACCTCATCGTAGTCGGCATACGCCACGGCGGCCTCAACCAGGCGCTGCCGAGCCGGGTGGTCGATCCGATCATCGCCCAGTCGGAATGGCCCGTCCTCATCGCCAAGGCAGCCAAAGTTGCCAAGGTCAGCGAATCGGCCTGGTAGCAGGACTGCCCGAGCGGACACGAAGGCCCCGTGATCGGGTAACAATCGCACCATGCGCCTGCTCATCATCGAAGACAACCCGGACATAGCCGCCAATCTGACCGACTACCTGTCGCCGCACGGCCATGTAGTCGACATCGCAGGCGACGGCATCACCGGCCTGCACCTCGCCGTCACCGGCGACTACGATGTCATCGTGCTTGACCTCATGCTGCCCGGCATGGACGGCCTCACCCTGTGCCGCAAGCTGCGCAGCGCTGCCGGCCGACACACGCCGGTGCTGATACTGACCGCGCGCGACACCCTCGACGACAAGATCATGGGCCTGGAGGCGGGCGCCGACGACTACGTGGTCAAGCCCTTTGCCCTGCGCGAGGTCGAAGCCCGGCTGAGGGCCATCGCGCGGCGCAGCCAGGCCCAGGGACTGGGCCAGCTGCTGCGTGTCGCCGACCTGAGCTTCGATGTCACCACCTTCCAGGTCACGCGCGGCGAGCGCCGGATCGAACTGCCGCCCATCCCGCTCAAGCTGCTCGAACTGCTCATGCGCACTTCGCCCCGGGTGGTGTCCAAGCAGACACTGGAAGCCGCGGTATGGGGCAACCACCCGCCCGACAGCGACGCCCTCAAGGCCCATCTCCACGTGCTCCGGAGCGCCATCGACAAGCCCGGAGAGGCGCCCCTGCTACACACCCTGCGCGGCATCGGCTACCAGATCGCCGACCATGAGACGCCGTAGCCTGCGCATCCGGGTCGCAATCAATTTCGCCTGGTTCGGCGCTGCCATCAGCACGATTCTCTCGGCCGGCATCTACTTGGCCGTGCACGACCAGGGTCAGCGCCTGATGGACGAAACCCTGCATGCAGAGACCCAGGACTACCTGTTCCGGCTGACCCACAACCCTGAGGCCATGCTGCCCGCCACCCTGACCTTGAGCGGCTATGCGGTGGGTGCCGCGGACCCGGCCCATGCCGCGCCGCCCGCCCTGGCCGACCTGACGCCGGGCAACCACGCGGTGGAGCTGAACGGCACTCCCTATCTGGCACAGGTGGTGGACAGCAAGGGCCGCCGCTACATTTTCTTGTTCAACCAGACGCTGCAGCTGGAGCGGGAACGGCACTTTCTTTACTACCTGCTCGCGGGCATGGCGATCATGACCGGCCTGTCGGCACTGGGCGGCCTGCTGCTGGCGCGCCGGGTGGTCGCCCCGGTAACCGACCTGGCCGCCCGCGTGGCTGCCATGGAACCGCATGACCCGAGCCTGCCGGCCGGCCCGGACCCGAACCGCGACGAGGTGGACGAGCTGGCGCACACCTTCGATCGCTGCCTGACCCGGATTCGCGACTGTGTGGAACGGGAGCACGCCTTCACCGCCGATGTCAGCCACGAGCTGCGCACCCCCCTGGCCATCATCCGCGGCGCCGTCGAGGTCCTGGAGGGAGATGCCGGCCTGAGCAGCGGCCAGCGCCAGCGCATCGCCCGCATCGAGCGGGCGAGCCATGAGATGGCCGACCTGACCGGCATCCTGCTGCAACTGGCGCGCGAGGACGGCCGCCCGGCCAACGAGCCCAAGCCCTGCTCCATCGCCCAGGTGGTGCGCGAGTCAGTGGACAAGCGCCTCAGCCTGGCCGAAGGCAGCCAGGTCGAGATCCGCTTGGAGCTGGGCCACGACGTCATGCTACCGGTGGAAAGGACGCTCGCCGCCGTGGTGGTGGACAACCTTCTCGACAACGCCATCCGGCACGCCGAATCGGGCCTCATCGTCATCCGCCTCGAGCCGGACCGGCTGGTGGTCAGCGACAGCGGCAAGGGCATCCCGCCCGACGAACTGGAGCAGGTGTTCCAGCGCTACCACCGTGGCGTCGCCTCGAACGGCGCCGGCATCGGCCTGTCCCTGGTCAAACGCATCTGCGACTTGCGCGGCTGGCGCATCGAGATCGCCAGCGAAGCCGGCAGCGGCACCACCGTGGCCCTGATTTTCGCCGGTAAAGCGTCATCTTCACCGTCCCTTTACCCTCCGGCAACCGGCGCTTGACCTTCCCTCAATTAGGATCGTGATATCCGGCGTGTTGGCAGTGCCATTTGCGCGTCAACAAAAATTTCACCGTCACACCCGCACACCGGTGGTTTTTTTTCACCACTATGAGGAGACAGAGTCATGAGCGAACAACTCGATCGGCGGAATTTCCTGAAGATGGGCGGTGCCGTGCTGGCCGCCGGCACGGCCGGCCTGACCGGCTCTGCGATCGCCGCCGGCAAGGCCAAGTCGGCCGCCGTCGCCACCGGCATGAAGGCCGCCCTACCACCGGCCAAAGGCCCGCGCCTGGTGATCGTCGGCGGCGGCACCTCCGGCCTCACCATCGCCAAATACGCCAAGAAAGAATATCCGAAGTTCGACGTGGTGCTGGTCGAGAAGCGCGACATGTATTCGTCGTGCTTCTCCAGCAACCTTTGGTACTCCGGCGTCATCGACCTGGAATTCCTGGCTGACCACAGTTTCCTCGACGCCGCCCGCAACAACGGCTACCTCTATTTCAACGCCACCGTCACCGGCCTCGACCGCACCAGCCGCACCCTGGCCACCAGCGAAGGTGATATCCAATACGACTTCCTGGTCATCGCCCCCGGCATCTCCTACGACTACGCCAGGATCGGCGTCAAGGACCCGGGCGCCCAGGCGGCCCTGCGCCAGACCTTCCCGGGCGGCTTCATCTCCCCGACCGAGCACGTCACCATCCGCCGCAAGGTGCAGGAGTTCGAAGGCGGCGTGTTCGTCCAGACCGTGCCCTCGGGCAACTACCGCTGCCTGCCCGGCCCCTACGAGCGCGCCTGCATGATCGCCTCGGTGTTCAAGAAGAACAGGATCAAGGGCAAGGTCCTGGTGCTGGACGCCAATGCGGACATCACCATCAAGGCCGCCGGCTTCCATGCCGCCTTCAACGAGCTGTACAAGGGCATCATCGAGTACAAACCGTCTTCCGAAGTGACCGGCATCGACCTCGAGAAGCGGACCCTCAAAACCGAGTTCGACACCATCAAGTTCGACGACGCGGCCATCTATTCCAACATTCGCGCCTCCACCCTGATCGAGCATCTGGGCCTGATGGATCCGAAGAGCGCGCAGAAAGAGGCCCGCATCAGCCAGTTGCACTACAACCTGATCGGTGACGAGCGGGTATACGTGACCGGCGACTCCCGCCCGCACCCCTACTCCAAGAGCGCCAACACCTCCAACACCGAGGGCAAGTACGTCGCCAAGGTTCTGGCGGCGCGCGCGCAGGGCAAGGACATCGCCTGGTACAGCCCGCGCACGATCTGCTACTCCATGGTCAGCGCCGACCCACTGGAGGCCATCAGCGTGGACGCCGGCTATGTCCTGAACAAGGAAGGCACGGCCATCGGCGGCTTCTCGCCCGACACCAAGCTGTTCGAGAACCGCGACGGCGCCAAGGGCAAGGCCACCCTGGAATGGGCACGCGGCATGTACCGCGACATGTTTGAGGCGTAACAGCGCGCCTTGTTTTGGCCGCCGCCTCCAGGGCGGCTTTTTTTTGGAGAGATCGAGTGGACAGGCGAAATTTCGTGAAGATCTGTGCCGGTGCCGCCGGCCTGGCCATGGCCAACTGGGACAAGCTGGTCCTGGCTGGCGGCTTCGAGCCTTTTCCGGCTGCCAAGCTGACGAACAAAATCGGCATCCCGCTCAAGGCCTCGGAGATTCCCACCAACGAGGCCCTGGTGTTTTCCTATCCGATGGCCGGCATCCCCTGCTTCCTGATCAACCTGGGCAAGAATTCCGGCAAGGCGATCGCCAATCTGGCGGGCGAGAACGAGCCCTACGACTATGCCGGCGGCGTGGGGCCGGAGGGCCAGTACGTCGCCTTCGTGGCCATCTGCACCCATCAGATGAGCTATCCGCAGGAGGAGGTCAGCTACCTGCGCTTCGCCGCCGAGGGCAGCGAGATCGCCGGCGCTCCCCAGCGCATCGTCTGCTGCGCCCATGCCAGCGTGTTCGATCCGGCCCAGGGCGGCAAGCCGATCAGCGGGCCGGCCACCTTCCCCTTGCTGCCGGTGCACCTGAGCTACGACCCGGTCAGCGACGAACTGGTGGCCGACGGCATCATGGGCAGGGACTTCATCAAGCGCTTCTTCACCACCTACAAGCGCGAACTGATCGCCAAGTACGGTCCCGGCGGCTACCGCCTACCGATCGAGGGCAAGGCCGCGGCCTTGCCGCTCAGCCAGTACAGCGCTGCGGTCCCGGCCTGCTGACCGCACCGACCCGGGGGCGCCCTTGGCTGGATCGGCGCCCCCTTCCGGGTCCACGAACCATTCCTAGATCATCTCCAGCGCACGCGAGGTCCAGCTCAATACCGCAGTGTGCGCGTGCATCTTTTCCGCCAGCGTCGGATAGTCCTTGCGGATCACCTCGGCGGCGAACTCGCACATGAAGCGCGCCTTGAGCGTGGCCCGCGCACGGTCGACGCCGATGTCGTCGTAAGGCGCCGAGGCCAGCAGCAGGAAACCATCGGCAGGGATGCGCCCGGCCTGCATATTGGACTCGATGATGCCGGCCGCCTTGCGGATGGGGTCGGCCAGGTCCGGGCTGTAGGGGCCGATGATCAGGGCCAGGTTGGGCATGTGCAGCCAATCGAAACCGCGGCCGATGCAGATCATCCATTCCCGATGCTCGATGTCGAGCGTGCGCTCCATCTTGCGCACCTCGGCGATGTGATCGAGGTTGCCGAGCAGCAGCGGCAGCAGGTCGGCGCGCACCTGACCGGGCATGTCGGGAAACAGTTGTGCCAGGCGCGGCATCAGGTTTTCGCGATCGGCCTCGGTCATCTCCGCCATGTTCAGCACCTCGCCGTTGACGCCGTGCAGCAGGATGGCGTCCTCGTCGGTCTCGAAACCGCAGACCAGGGGATAGACCGTGCCGTGGCCGGTGCCGAACAGCGCCTCGACCTGAGCCTTGATCTCGAAGGTGTGGGCGCGGGCAGCATCGGTGCAGTAGTTGAAGCCGGCGCAGCCCCGGTGCTCGCTGCCCTTGGAAAAATGGTAGGTGATGATGACCAGGGTGCGCCGACCGGCCGAGACCACCTTGGCCACCGCATCTTCCAGCGTCTCACCCAGGTGCGGCCAGCCCAGGTTGAACATGCCGCCCAGGTTGCGGAAGGGCTGGATGATGCCGGTCGGCGTATTGGTCGCGATGGGAATATTGATCCGGCCATCCATGCACTTGAGCACCAGGATGGCGGTCGGGTGCTCGGCGAGATAGCGCTTGCGCGCCAGATAGGCCTCGGGGCTGGCATAGGCGGCGGAATGCCGGCGCGCCAGATCGAACAGCCAGTCGATGCGCTCGTTGATGGGTTTGCTGTAGGTATCCACGATCCCTCTTTTCGGCGGTTTTTTTCAGGTTAGTTAATACACGAAACTCCACCAGGCCGGAACCGTGAGCCGGCCGCCCCGCCGTATCGCGGCACGCGGCGTCGGGCTGGTATCATGCCGGCCTGGCGCCCCGCGCCTTCCAGCCAACCGTCCCGCCCCGAGGAGCGCACCATGCCCTTCAAGATCCTGTTGCCAGTCGACGGCTCCGAAGGCGCGGCCCGCGCCGCCCGCCACGTCGCCGGCATCGCCAAGATGGTGCCCGAGCTGACGGTCCATCTGGTGAATGTCCAGCCCCTGGGTGACGACTGGATGACCCGGCGCTCGTTCAAGCCCGAGGAGCTAGCCAAGATGGAACAGGAATGGGCCGAGGCCGCCCTCGCTCCGGCGCGCGGCATCCTCCAGGCCGTCGGCATCACCTGCACCGAACATGTCGCGCAGGGTGAAGCGGCCCCGACCATTGCCCGGCTGGCCAAGGAACTCGGCTGCGACCAAATCGTCATGGGCAGCCGCGGCCAGTCCTCGCTCGGCGGCCTGCTGATGGGCTCGGTCGCGACCAAGGTGCTGCACCTCGCGGACGTCCCGGTTACCTTCGTCAAGTGAACATCGTCGAATAAGAAAAAGAGACCCGCCATGAATTCACGCTGGATTGGGGCCGCCGCTGGCCTGTTCTTTCCTTTCACCGCCCAGGCCGCCGATGGCCCCACCGTATTCGGCATCCCGGTCGACTTCATCCTGTTCGCCGCCACCCTGCTCGGCGTCGCCCTGTTCCATCACCACACCCTGCGGGTGGCGCTGACCGGCCTTGCCGTGATCTCGCTCTACAAAATCGTCTTTACCGGCTTCAACGAAGGTGCGGGGGCGCTCGGCTGGCTCGCCCATCTGCAACACGAATGGGTCGTGCTGACCAACCTGCTGGGGCTGCTCTTAGGTTTCGCCCTGCTTGCCCGCCATTTCGAGGACAGCGGCGTGCCTCATGTGCTGCCGCGCTTCCTGCCGGATGACTGGAAGGGCGCCTTTGTCCTCTTGGTGATGGTCTTCGTGATGTCCGCCTTTTTGGACAACATCGCCGCCGCCCTGATCGGCGGCACCGTCGCCGCCCACATCTTCCGGCGCCGGGTGCACATCGGCTATCTCGCGGCCATCGTCGCCGCCTCCAATGCCGGCGGTTCCGGCTCGGTGGTGGGCGACACCACCACCACCATGATGTGGATCGACGGTGTCGCGCCAGTCGATGTCCTCAATGCCTATGCCGCGGCCATCCCTGCCTTGATCGTGTTCGGCCTGATCGCCGCCCGCCAGCAACAGGCCTATCAGCCGATCCAGAAGGATGCCAGCGCCAGCACCGAAGTGGACTGGTACCGGGTCGGCATCGTTCTTTGGATCCTCGTGGCCGCCATCGCCACCAACGTGACAGTCAACACGCTTTTTCCCGAAGTATCGGACAGCTTCCCCTTCCTGGGTGCCGCGGTCTGGGTCGCGATCCTGCTGGCGATGCCCTTGAGGAAGCCCGAGTGGAGCCTGCTGCCGGATGCCACCAAGGGCAGCGTGTTCCTACTCTCCTTGGTGATGTGCGCTTCCATGATGCCGGTAGAAAAGCTGCCGCTCGCCTCTTGGGAATCCGCATTCAGCCTGGGCTTCATCTCCGCCGTGTTCGACAACATCCCGCTCACCGCCCTGGCGCTGACCCAGGGCGGTTACGACTGGGGCGTGCTGGCCTATGCGGTGGGCTTCGGCGGCTCCATGATCTGGTTCGGCTCCTCGGCCGGGGTGGCGCTGTCCAACCTGTTCCCGGAGGCCAAGTCGGTGGGCGCCTGGCTCAAGGCCGGCTGGCACGTGGCCGTGGCCTACGTGATCGGCTTCTTCGTCATGCTGGCCGTGGTCGGCTGGCAGCCGCACGCGCCGCACAAGGAAGCGCCGGCCACGCCGCCGCCCACTTCAGCGATGGACCACCTCACAGCCCCGCATAGGTGACCAGCAAGCCCAATGCCGCGCAGGCGCCGATGACCTGCATGATGTCGGCCTTGTACTTCCACAGGGCGACGAAACTCAAGGCTGCGACGATCATCGACAACCACTCGACGCTGCCGGCGAAGGGCGCCTCGGCCGTGGCTTGCGGCCAGAAGGCGTGCCAGGCGAAGAACACCGCCAGGTTGAGGATCACGCCCACGACGGCGGCGGTGATGCCGGTCAGCGGCGCGGTGAATTTGAGCTCGCCGCGGGTGGACTCGACCAGGGGGCCGCCGGCCAGGATGAACAGGAAGGACGGCAGGAAGGTGAAGAAGGTGGCCACCGCCGCACCGGCCACGCCAGCGGCGACGGGGTCGGCGAACACGCCCTTCGCCACGCCGCCCATGTAACCCACCCAGGTCACCACCATGATCAGCGGCCCCGGCGTGGTCTCGCCCAGGGCCAGGCCATCCATCATCTGGGCACCGGTGAGCCAGCCGAAGTGCTCCACCGCGCCTTGGTAGACATAGGGCAGCACCGCATAGGCACCGCCGATGGTGAGAAAGGCTGCCTTGGTGAAAAACTCGCCCATGTCGGCAAGGGTCCGCTCGCCGCTGACAGCGAAAATGGCCAAGGCCCAGATCAGGACGAAGACCGCCACCATCGTGACCAGTTTGCCCCAGGCGAATCGGGCATGGGCCGGCGGCGGGGTGTCGTCGTCGATCAGGGCCGGGCCATACTCCTTGCTGGACGCGCCGTGGCCGCCGCCGCCCTTGAACTTGGCAGGCGCCAGCTTGCCGCCGATGGCGCCGAGAATGCCTGCCGCCAGCACGATCCACGGGAAGTCGATCTTGAAGAAGAAAATGCCGATGAAGGCCAGGGCGGCGATGCCGTAGAGCAATTCGTTCTTCAGGGCGCGCGAGCCGATGCGCCAGGCGGCGAACAGGACGATGGCCACCACCGCCGGTCTGATGCCGTAGAAGATGCCCTGCACCAAGGGCACATCCCCCCAGGCCAAGTACATCCCCGCCAGCGCCGACAGCAACACGAAGGCAGGCAGGAAGAACATCACGCCGGCGACGATGGCGCCGCGGATGCCGTGCAATAGCCAACTGATGTAGATGGCCAGTTGGATGGCCTCCGGCCCCGGCAGCAGCATGCAGTAGTTGAGCGCGTGCAGAAAGCGGTGCTCGGAGATCCAGCGCCGCTTCTCCACCAGCTCCTGATGCATCATCGATATCTGTCCGGCTGGGCCGCCGAAACTGATGAAACCGAGCTTGAGCCAGTACTTGGAGGCCTCCCAAAAGCTCGGTGGCGCAGGGCGGGTTTGCGGGGGCTGTGCCATGCCTCTCGTCCTTATGTTTGTCGATGTCGTTCGTCATGCTGCGGCCAGCAGCATACACCCAGCCCCACCGCCAGAACCGCCCCGCAGACTGTAGGGGGGGCTGGCCTTCCGGCCCGCGCGCGGCTACAGTTAAGCTATTGGCTAGGAGGAGCATGTGAACGAACCGACTATGGAAGAGATTGCCGAGGTCAACGCCCGCATCCTTGCTTTGGAAACGGAACATCGGGACATGGACAAGGCGATCGAACACCTCACCCAGACCGGTTATCCGGACGAACTCGGGCTCAAGCGCCTGAAGAAGCGCAAGCTCACCATCAAGGACGAAATCGCGCGGCTGAAGATGACACTGATGCCGGACATGCCGGCCTGACACTTCGGTCAACAGCGTGTAAGCCAAGCCGCCGGATCACGCGCCGTCTTTATTCCCCATCCGAGTATGGGTAGCGCACATGGCCATAGCGTATGGCCAGGACGGCGACGGCCAGCAGCAGGACGGACGCGGTAATCCCCAGCAAGCGCCACTCGTCCAGGTTCTTCATCTCCAGCACCAGGTAGCGGGCCAGGGCGACGATGGCGATATAGATGGGAAAGCGCACGGGCAATTTGCCGGACCGGTAATAGAGCCCGACCATGGCGAGGATTTCCAGGTAGAGGAACAAGAGCAACAGATCGGCCAGGGTGACGGTGCCGGCCTGGATCATCACATTCACTTCGGCGGCACCGGCGATCACCGTGGCAATCGTAATCACCGCCAGCCCGATGTGTTCGATGAGGCTCAGGATCAAGAGGGCGATCTGCGAAGCCAGGTTCTGTTTCATAGCGAAGCGTCCCGATTATCCACGTCGATTATCCACGTCAGCGATCGGCGGCTTGTCCGGCGCCGGCTTCAGCCAGGCCGGCCTGAGATACCTGGAACAGCAGCTCATCGGTCGTCAGCCGCAAGCGCCGAGCCAGCATCAGCGCCATATTCTGATACAGCTTCATGGTCAGGCCGGGCCAACGCTCGAGCGCACGCCGGTCGAAACACAAGGTCACCGAAGGCACCAGGGCGCGCACTGTCGCCGTCCGCCGGACATGCTCGAGCAGGGCGATCTCGCCGAAAATCTCGCCATCGCTGACGACGGCCAAGCGCACCTCGTTGCCGAGCGCATCGGTGCGGGAGACGGCGAACTTGCCGGAAACCACCACATACATGACCTCCCCCGAGGCGCCCTCCCTGAAGACTTCGGCGCCGCCATCGAATACCGCCATCTCGGACAGGCCGACCAAGTCGCTCAGCTCCTCCTGGCTCAAACCATGAAACAGGCCACCGATGAGCGGCGCATTCATAGAAAGCTGTTCGAGAAAGAGCGCTGTCTTGTTCACGATAATGTCCTTGAAACCATTTTTATTGTTAGGCGATATTGTGAATCAAACCGGCCGAGGCGTGGGCCGAAACTTGCACTGGGCGGGGACCCTTGCGGGTGGTGCATCTCCAGCCAATCCCGCGACCAGCCCCGCTATACTGGCTGCATTCACAGGAGATCGCATGGAAATCAGCGTCTATCGCGACCGAGCCCTCGCCACCGAGGCCCGGACCCTGGCCGCCGCCACCTACAACTTGGCCCATAGCCTGCTCGCCCGCAGCCCCTCCGGCGTGGTCTTCGTGCCCATCCGCAGCATGCAGATGCTGGCCATTCTCGACAGCGAGGAGTTCGTCTTTCTGGATAGCCAGCACAAGAGCTGGGTGGAGATCGCCTGGCAGCGCTTCCGGCCGCAAGCGCGAACTTCGCTGGACGAGCCGGTACCCTATGAGGCGGTCATCTACCACCCGGACGGCCAGAAGAATCTTGGCCGCTTGCTGGTTGAATTGCCCAAGGCACTGCAAGCCTTGTCAGGCAAGGAAAAACTCGACGGCCCGGCCAAGCTGTTGAAGTTCGAGGCCAAGCGGCCGCCCGGCGACGCTTAGCCGCCCCGGCCAGGCAGCTCAGTCGAAGTCGAAGATCTCGCCGAGGAAGGATTTGCGCCGCCGCTGCCGGTAATCGTCGTCGCGGTAATGCCGCTCGACATCTGCCCGCTGCGATGCCGGCCGCTGGCTTGCCGCGGCGGCCGGGGCAGGCGCCCCTTCGTGCGAGCGCTCGATCAGCCGGTCCAGCTCGCCGCGATCCAGCCAGACCCCGCGGCATTGAGGGCAATAGTCGATTTCAATTCCCTGCCGTTCGCTCATCAGCAGGTCCACATCCTTGCAGACTGGGCATTTCATGGCTGGCTCCTTTCCGTGTTGGGGCGATGGCTGCCGTTGCCCCGGGTGGCCGCCAAGCTGGCGATCACCGAGGCGGCGATGATGATGGCCACCACGCCGAGGGCGATACCGATCGGCACCTTATAGAAATCGACGATCAACATCTTCACCCCGACGAAGACCAGCACCAGGGCCAGACCATACTTGAGCAGATGGAAGCGACCGGCGATGTCGGCCAGCAGGAAGTACAGCGCCCGCAGGCCCATGATGGCGAAGATGTTCGAGGTGAAGACGATGAACGGGGCGGTGGTGATGGCGAAGATGGCCGGGATGCTGTCCACCGCGAAGACCAGGTCGGTCACCTCGATCAGGATCAAGACCAGGAACAGCGGCGTGAACCAGCGCACGCCGTCCTTCATCACGCTGAACTTCTCGCCGTGGTAATCGTCGGTGATGCGCAGGTGGCCACGCATCCAGCGCAGCGCCGGATTCTTGGCCAGATCCGGCTCCTTGTCGGCGAAGATCAGCATCTTGATGCCGGTGATGACCAGGAAGGCGCCGAACAGATAGATCACCCAGTGGAACTGGGTGACCACCCAGGCGCCGGCCAGGATCATCACGGCGCGCATGACGATGGCGCCCAGCACGCCATAGATCAGCACCCGACGCTGGTACTCCGGCGGCACCGCGAAATAGCTGAAGATCATCAGGAAGACGAAGACGTTGTCGACCGACAGCGACTTCTCGATGAGATAGCCGGTAAGGAATTCCAGCGCCTTGGCATTGGCCACCTCGCGCCCGGCCGTGCCGTCCAGCCACCACCAGAGCAGGCCGTTGAAGGCCAGCGCCAGGGTCACCCAGGCGATGCTCCAGGCCGCGGCCTCCTTGACCGAGACCTTATGCGCATGACGGCCACCAAGAACGAAGAGGTCCAGGGCCAGCATCACCAGGACGAAGGCGATGAACCCCGCCCACAGAAGCGGGGTGCCAATGCTGATCATTTCCATGCTATCTCTCTCCCAAAGTGCCGCGCGGCGAACTATCCGCCGCATAGGCTTGCAAAATCGTCAAAGGGCGTCCGGACATGCGCATTGCGGGCATGCCTGCAGCGGCACGCCGTCCCCAACCCGCGCCCCTGAAAGCGCGAAGAGCATCGCCCCCCGTCGCCACCCGCCATGTTCTTACCAGACCGGCTACGGCATTCATGCCCATAGGCTCAAAGGCGGATCGTTGACTAAAGCCCTCAGTATGTCGCTGCGGGTGATGATTCCCACCAGCTCATGCCGCTCGTTGACCACGGGCATGCCGGGCAGGTGATGCTCCAGTAGCACGCGTGCGACGCGGCGGATATCCGACACCGGGTCAGCGCTGACCACCGGGCTGGTCATGATGTCCGCCACCGTCTGGGGCAACACATCGCGCACCTTGCCATCCTCCAGGTTGATGGCGGTGAGCAGGTCCTTCGCTGTGACGATGCCGATGATCCGATGTGTCTTGTCGAGCACGGGCGCCTGCCCGAGGCCGGCCCCGAACAGTTCGTTCCAGGCCGCCTCAACCGTCGTCTCAGGCCGCAAGGTCAGTACATCCCGGCTCATCAGTTGGTAGGCATGCAGAACGGGGCCTCGGTCCGTCGTGACATGCAGCATACGACGATAGGCCTGGGCTGCCTGCCGGTAGGGCTCGGCCTCCGGCCCCGGCCGACCCGGCCGAACCATCTCGGGGCCGAGCTCTTCTCCTTCCCGGGCGATACCGCGCGAGTCACGGCCCGCATGCAGCCGCGGGACGGCCAGGAATTCTTCCAGCGTGCCGCGGAAGGTTTGGCCGGTAACACCATAGACCGAAAACATGATACCTCCTCAATCGCGTCGGATCATAACCAACGGCCGCCGGAATAGCCGAAGTCAGGCGATTCAGCGGCTAGCGCAAGCCCGCAGCCAGGGGTGCGGTGTCCGAATTCGAGCATAGGCATACGACACCCTCCGTCAGATCAGCAAGCGCAGCATTTCTTCCAACTCGAACCCCAGCACCAGCAGCCAGGCGAACAGGGCGATGCCGACCCCAGCCGCGGCGATGTCCTTGATGATGCCGATCTTCTCGTTGTGGCGGGTCTCGACGAAGTCGCACAGGGCCTCGATGGCGCTGTTCATGATCTCCGCGACCAGCACCAGCGCCGTAACGACTACGATCAGCAGGGCATCGACCCAGTCCCGCGCCAGCAGGGCCGCCACCAGGATCGCCAGCGAGACGATCAGCTTCCAGGCCACGCTGAAGTCGTAGATGACGGCATAGCGCAGACCCGACGCGATGGTGCGCAGTTTTCTCAGCGGGTGGTAACCCGGCTCCCCGGTGCCGAGGAACTTGTGCCTCATGCTCGGCCTCCCTGACCGTTTCCGACCTTGCCCGGTGCCGGGCGCGCGAACATCAGGCGGTGCAACCCCAGCACCCACAATGCGGCAGCCAACGTGCCGGCCAGGACATCGCTGGGGTAGTGCACCTGCAGGTAGATGCGCGACAGGCCGACCGCCAGCAGCACCAGAATCAAGGCGAGTGCCCATGGCCAGCGGCCACGTCTCACGACCAGCAACCAGGCCGCTGCGACCGCCGTGATTTGCATGGCGTGGGCGCTCGGGTAGGACCAATCCACGGGCATGGACACCGCATTGGTGAATAGGTCCGGGCGAGGACGTGCCACCGCCAGCTTGGTCAGATGGGCCAGGACAGACGCACCGAACAAGGACAACAGCACGAAGCCTGCCTCGAGCCGATGTTTCAACCAGAGCAGGCGCCCCATCGCGAGAAGCGCCACCGGGATCAAAACCAGCAGCGAACCTGCCCAAGTGAAGCCCTTCATCCACGGGTCGAGCGTCGCGCTGCGCCAACCCTGGGCCAGAGTGAGGCCGATGCGATCGAATGCATTCAGCGCGCACTGGCCTTGAGGACAGAGCAGCCAAGCACCCAGAGCGAGCATGAGCAGACTCGACAACCAATATGCGGCGACCCGCCCGGCCGGGCTTGCCGCACAACACGCAGCTTGAGGCAGGTCAGTGTTACTCATGGCGCGGGCGTCGCTTCGCGCAAGTTCATGGCCGCTTGGCTTCGATGCGCACGCTGACCTGCTGGCCTCCGCTGCGCGTCACGGTGACGTTGTAGCGCTCCGCGCCCTTGGTGTAGGCGTGGGTTTCCGCGTCACGAGTCGCCGACAGCACGGATTGCGCATAGCCCAGGGCCGGGAAGCCCCGGGCGTAGTGATCCAGAACCGCCGTATAGCTCGCCTGGCCGGTGAATTCCGCCGCTGTGGTCGAGCCGTCGCGCAGCCAGGCGCTGCGCACCAGGCCGGCGTAGCGCGGCACCGGGCCGAGATCCTCGCCGGACACGTCGCGCGCGGGTTCGGGCTCCGCCTTTAGCACCGGCAGGTATTCGCCTAGGTGCGCATCCAACTTCTCCCGCGCCGCGGGCGCCACGCGCTCCACCTGCTCCAGCACGCTTTGCGCCGGCCCGGCCGCCGTATCCTGCGCCGCGCCGAGCCAGCCCTGGGCCTGTCCGAACAGCCAGCCGGCAAGCGCCACGGCAGCCCAGACGAACAGGCCAAACAGCACCACCAGTCCCATGCCGAGCCCGATCCAGGTTCCGCGCCGGATCTGGAACAGGCGCGGGGCGAACTGGGTGGCGAGGGCGAGCAATCCAAGCTTGTTCATGGCTCAACTCCTATGCGGGAAAACAGGGGGCAACTTACTGCGCGGCCTCCAGCGCCGCGATGCGCTCTTCCAGCGGCGGATGGGTCATGAACAAACGCTTGAGGCCGCCGCCCACGCCGCCGCTGATGCCGAAGGCGGCCATCTTGTCCGGCAGCGGGGCCGGGTGGGCGCGCTGCAAGGCGCGCAGGGCGGAGATCATCTTCTGCCGGCCGGCCAGGCTGGCGCCGCCGCGGTCGGCGCGGAATTCGCGCTGGCGCGAGAACCACATGACGATGATGGAGGCGAGGATGCCCAGGATCAGCTCGGCCACGATCATGGTGACGAAGAACGCCGGGCCGTGGCCCTCTTCGTTCTTGAACACCACACGGTCCACCGTGTGGCCGATCACGCGCGACAGGAACATGACGAAGGTGTTGACCACGCCCTGGATCAGCGCCAGCGTCACCATGTCGCCGTTGGCCACGTGCGACACCTCGTGGCCCAGCACCGCTTCCGCCTCGTCGCGGCTCATGCTGCGCAGCAGGCCGGTGGACACCGCCACCAGGGCGTTGTTCTTGTTCATGCCGGTGGCGAAGGCGTTGACCTCGGGCGAGTCGTAGACCGCCACCTCGGGCATGCCGATGCCGGCGGCCTGGGCCTGGCGGCGCACGGTCTCGACCAGCCAGAACTCTTCCGAGCTGCCCGGCGTCTCGATCACCCGGGCGCCGACCGACCGCTTGGCCGTCCACTTCGAGATGGCCAGCGAGATGAAGGCACCGCCGAAGCCCATCACGGCGGCGAAGATCAGCAGGGCATTGAGGTTCAGCCCCTGCTCGTTGAGATAGGGCTCCACCCCGAGGATGCGCATGGTGACCGAGAGCACCAGCACGATGGCCAGGTTGGTGGCGAGGAAAAGGACAATGCGCTTCATGGCGATACTCCCAATAAGACAGACAGGTACTATCAAGTAGGCATTGTAGGGCCGGATTCAATACATAAAAGTCGAATCTTTCTTGTCTTTAATTCGATTAAATCGAATAATTGGCCATGAACCTCAAACACCTGCACTACTTCTGGACCGTCGCCCGCACCGGCAGCGTGGCGGCAGCGGCCGAACGACTGCACCTGACGCCGCAGACGGTGAGCGCTCAGATCAAGCTGCTGGAGGATGCGCTGGGCTCCCCCCTGTTCCAGGCGGCCGGCCGCGGCCTGAAGCTGACCGAGGCAGGGCGGCTCGCGCTGGGCTACGCCGATGAGATCTTCGCCCTCAGCGATGCGCTGCAGGCGACCGTGGGCCGCCAGCGCGGCGTGCCGAACCTGCCGTTCCGGGTCGGCATCTCGGATGCGGTGCCGAAGAACATCGCTTATCGCCTGCTGTCGCCGGTGACCGAGATGGCGGAGCCGGTGCGCCTGATCTGCCAAGAGGGCAAACTGGATCGGTTGCTGGCGGAACTGGCCCTCCATCGGCTGGACATGGTGGTGGCCGACCGACCCCTGCCGAGCGGGGTGCGGGTGCGCGGCTTCAATCACAAGCTGGGGGAGAGCGACATGGCGTTCTTCGCGGCGCCGAAACTGGCGCGCAGCTGCGGCAAATTTCCGCGCTGCCTCGACGGCCAGCCGCTGCTGCTGCCGGGGGAGGACTCCACCGCGCGTGGGCGCATCGAGCAGTGGTTGGAGGCGGAGCGGATCGTTCCCAATATAGTGGGCGAGTTTGACGACGCCGCTCTGATGAAGTCCTTCGGGCAGGCCGGGCGAGGGTTTTTCCCGGCGCCGGCAGTGCTCGCCGGCGCGGTGGCGGCGCAGTATGGGGTACGCGAGGTGGGGCGCACGAGCGCGGTGCGCGAGGCGTTTTATGCGATCACCGGCGAGCGCCGCATCACCCATCCCGCCGTGCTGACGATCACCGAGGCGGCGCGGGACAGCCTGTTTTCAGCCTGAGGTGAGGGGCTTGCCAGCTAGTGAGGGGACTCTTCCTCTTCCTTGCCGTGGGCTTCGGACTTGTGGGTGAGGTAGAGCGCGAGCCCGATCAGGGCGATGCCGCCACCGAGATAGAGGAGATCGAGCGTGGTCTCCAGCTTCATCTTCAGCGCTTCCTCGAACAGGGTGACGATCAGAATCATCAGGATCACCTTGGCCAGACGGGCCTTCAGGTCGTCCAGGCT